>JBILVU010000109.1:0-19313 GCA_044370285.1 Prosthecobacter sp. | reverse complement strand
GCGGCCTAGCGGATAAAATCAGCAGCGTGAGCATCGAGCGCATCCGCGATGAGTTCGTCAAAATCATGCTGCACGAGAACCGCCTGCGCGGTTTTGACCTGCTGGTGAACTCCGGCCTGATGCAGCACATCCTGCCGGAGATCCTGGCGCTGCAAGGCTGCGAGCAGCCGCCGCAGTTTCATCCGGAGGGCGATGTCTTCGTTCACACACGACTGATGCTGAGCCTGCTACCAGCCGAGGCGAGCCTGCCGCTGGTGATGAGCGTGCTGCTGCATGACATCGCCAAACCAGCCACGCAGACGCGGGATGCCGATACGGGTCGCATTCGTTTCAATGGTCACGACAAGCTCGGCGCGGAGATGACGGGCGAGATCATGCGGCGGATGAAGTTTCCGAACGATGTGATCGAGCCAGCTGTGGTGGCGGTGGAGCATCACATGACCTTTATGGAGGTGCAACGCATGCGCACCGCCACGCTGAAGCGCTTCATGAGCCGCCCCACGTTTGACGACGAGATGGCGCTGCATCGCGTGGACTGCCTCGGGAGCAATGGGAAGCTCGATAACTACGAGTTTGTGCTGGCGAAGCGGGAAGAGTTCTCGAAGGCACCTCTCGTGCCGCCGAGGCTCATCAATGGCGCTGACCTCATCAAACTCGGCTGGCATGCCGGACCGGCGCTGGGACGCCTTTTGACTGCGATCCAGACGCTGCAGCTCGAAGGGACACTCACGACCAAAGAGGAGGCGCTAGCCTGGGTGAAGGAGAAAGCCCCGGTGGCGGATGTGTTTGAGGAGACCGAAATATTGGAAAACTGACGTTTTCCGCTACGGGGAATGCAAACGGACTTTGTAGCGGCAGGCGTCAGCCTGCCGTGGGGCGGAGGAAAACTCACGTTTTCTGCTACGGGGAGAGGGAACGTTTCACTCGCCGATCCATACGGGTGTACCGATGGGCACAAGATCGTAAAGTTCGATCACCGAGCGATTGTGAAGCCTCACACAGCCGTGGCTGGCGGGTCGTCCGATGGCTTTTTCGTCGTTGGTGCCGTGGATGTAGATGTAGCGCGAGTAGGTGTTCGCGTTGTGCGGCTGGGTGCCGTGCAGCCAGAGGATGCGAGTGAGCACGAAATCGGATTTCGTGTCCATGCCGGACGTCCACAGGCCCACGGGCTGGCGGCTTTTGAAGATGGTGCCGCTCTCTGCGCCCTCGCCGTGCTTCTCTTTGATGATGAAGCTGCCCAGCGGGGTCTTGTTGCTGCCCTCCAAGCTGCCGAGGCCGAATTTCGACGTGCTGCACGACCATTCTCGAACCAGGCGGATGCCGTCAAAAAGACGCAGGGTCTGCGTGCCGATGCTGACTTCGATGCGTGGTTGCTGGAGGTTCATGCGAGCAGGCTATCATCCGTCACGCTGGATTCAACGGGCCACCAGCTTGTTTTGCAGGTTGTTGAGCTCGATCATGTTCGCTTTACCGCCGATGACAGCGATGGAGGGTTCTTTGCTGCGCTTTTCGGCAGGGCGGTCGTCGCGGACGAGGTTGCCGATGACGGAGCTGTTGGTCACTTTTTCGAGGCGGATGCCCGCGCCATCGCTGTCGAGCACGCTGTTGTTGGAGACGCGGAAGCGGTCGCAGCCTTGGATGTCGAGGGCAGCCCGCTTTTTCCAGACGCCGGAGATGGTGTTGTCGCTGACGCTGGAGTTTTCGCAGCGAAGGAAGACGAGGCCGTTCTTCTCGGCGTTATCGAAGCCGTTGACGAGGTAGCGAGGGTTGCGGTCGAAGTTGTTGGCGCTGACGATGATGTTCGAGCTGTCGGTGACGATCAAATCGTGTTGGAAGCCTTCCCAGAAGGTATTGCCGGTGATGACGACACCGCGTGAGTCGCGGATCTCGATATTGACCTGCACGTCGGAGAAGACATTGGCGCTGATGGTCACATTGCCCTCGCGGGTGCTCGGGCGGCCCTGGCGGCGTTCGAGGGAGGTATCGGTGCCAGCACCGAGGATGCGGATGTTGGCGGAATCCGGCGCTTTGTTGGTGTGCTGGATGGTGCAGCCGGTGATGGCCACCTCGCCAATGGAGCCGCCGGTGGAGTCGAGCAGGATGTTCGCGGCCGGTTTGCCCTCGGCAGCATGGTTTCCTTCGATGTCGCAGGTGCCGATGTGCAGGTTTCGCACGTTGCCGCCGATGGAGACGATGCCGCCACCGCCATTGTAGCTGATGTGGCTGCCGATGACGTTCGTCTGATGGATGTTCACGTTGTCGTAGAAGACGCCGATGCCGGTATTGTGGTAGAAATGGCAGGCGCTGATGAGGACGTTGCGGTTTCGCGTGGTGAAATGCGTGGCGTGGCGGACCTCGCGGATGACGACGCGGCTCAGCGTGATCTGCATCGTGCCCGTGGCCTCGATGCCATCGGCCTCCGGGTGCTTGCCGATGATTTCCACGCCCTCGACCATCGGCGTGCGCTCGTTTTCCCAGACCTGCGGCTTGAAGCTGCTCGGCGCAGCGCTGCCCTCGTGGGTACCGATGAAATGAATCGCCGGTCCGGCGGCCTCCATGACGAGGCGCGGCGTGCCATCGCCGGAAAGCGCGGCAAAGCCCGTCTTGCTCAAGTCGACCTTTAGCGTGCCGGTGAGGCGATAGGTGCCCTTCGCGAGGCGGACGCTGCCCTGGGCATCGAAGAGCTTTTGCAGCGCGGCGGTATCATCCGCCTTGCCATCGCCGACGGGTTGCTGGGCGCGAAGAAGGCAGGTGAAGGCAAAAAGAAGCAGGGCGGCGTGTTTCATGTAGCCTGTGAATACGAAGCCGAAGGCGCTTTGTGAAGCCCGAAGCGCAAAAAAGCCTTTGCGAAGGCTTCATGGCTTCGTTGTGCTCCACCCCATGAGTGAATCCATTCAGAAGAAACTCCTCCGTCAAAGCTCCGAGCGCTCCGCCGCAGGGGCACGTCAGCAAAAAAGGCTGCTCGTGGCTGGCGGAATCGCCGTGGTGCTGGTGGTGCTTTTCCTCCTCTGGCGCGGTCAAAACCTACCGGTGAACCCGAACACCGCCACGCGTGAGCAATTGATGACGCTGCCGGAGGTCGGCCCCGAGATCGCCGACCGCATCCTGAAGCTACGCCCCTTCACCGATGCCGCCGACATGGAAAAACGAGTCAAAGGCATCGGCCCGAAGACTTTGGAGCAGATGAAAAAAGCCCTCGATTTCGATGGTGACGGCTCGGCTGACTGCTGCGTGCCGTGACGCGTGATTCAGGTGCTTTCGAGCGAAGAACGGTGCGTTGATTCGATCAAGCGGACGCTTCGCGGCGGGAGTTCTGCTCGCTGATCTGTGTGTTCAGGGTACAGAAATCATAGAGCACACCTATGAGGAACAGGCCACCGGTTAGCAGATAGAGAATGCCGGTGCCCCATTTGCCCATGTAGAAGCGGTGGATGCCGAAAATACCGAGGAAGGTGAGCAGCAGCCAGGCCACCGAGTACTCGATGC
This sequence comes from Prosthecobacter sp., assembly GCA_044370285.1. Lineage (GTDB taxonomy): Bacteria > Verrucomicrobiota > Verrucomicrobiia > Verrucomicrobiales > Verrucomicrobiaceae > Prosthecobacter. The sequence continues at coordinate 15,827 of JBILVU010000109.1, read as the reverse complement.
TGCCTGCCACAAAGCGGCGGTCGGCATCGCGATCCATGCTTGGGATCAAAAAGAGGTCCACGAGCCAGCCGATGCCGAAAAGGCCCAAGGTGAGGAACCAAAGGATGCCTGTCTTGGGGCGGCCGAAGTAGAAACGATGCGAGCCGGTGAAGCCGAAGAGCCAGAGGATGTAACCGATGAGCTGGTTGTGCGTGGAAGAGGGAGCGTTTTGCATGGCGGCGCGTGTCTCGTCGTGCTGGCTTTGTGATGCGAGTGCAATTTGCCGCCAATTTCGCAACGTCGAAACGAGCTGCGTGAAATGTTCGTGAAGCACGGCTCGCAGGCTTGCGCAGTCATGGCATGGGCCGGACACTCTGCGCATGCCTCCTCGCATCCTGCTTCTCAAAGCCGCCGCCTGCCTTTCTTGCCTAGCTCTTTTCCTCATTCGCGTGCGCTTAAGCGGAAACTACTACTTCGGCTTCCTGCTTTGGAATCTCTTCCTCGGCGCTTTGCCGCTTGTGTTTGCCATGCTGCTGCCACGCCAGCGGCACTTTAGCCGAGCCATCCCCGTGCTCGCAGTGTGGCTGCTGTTCTTCCCCAATGCGCCGTATGTGCTCACGGATCTCATTCACCTGCGTCAAAGGGTGGGCGTGCCGTTGTGGTATGATCTCGTGATGATCCTGGCCTTTGCCTTTACCTCGCTTTGGATCGGCTTTCACTCCCTGCGGCTGGTGCAGCGATGGATCGCCAGCCATTGCGGCCCTCGTCTCGGCTGGGCGATGGTGCTCGTGGTGATGCCACTGACCGGTTTCGGCCTCTACCTCGGCCGCATTCTTCGCTGGAACAGTTGGGACATCCTCACGCGGCCTTTTTCCCTGCTCCGCGACATCGGCGGCCTCGTGATGCATCCGCTAGCCCATCACGAGGTGTGGCTCTTCACCTTCGGTTTCGGCTTCTTTCTGCTGCTGGCCTACTATGTGTGGGATCGTGAGCATGCGCTGATGCGGCAGGAGTGAGGCGACGGAAGGAAATGCTGGTCGAAAGGGGTCCGCTGCGCTAAACCGGCCCTCCGTCTTTTTCCTCCAAACATGTCCCGCCCGCTTTCCCTCGCCGTCTATGTGGTGATGACCGTCTTTTTCGGGTGCTTCTTTGTGTATCCGATCTGGGCAGCACTGCGAGAGGCCTTCATCGAGCCAGGCACGGGCGGCGGATTCACGTTCGCCTATGTGGCGGAGGTCTTCATGAATGCGCTCTACCGTGAAGGGCTGTTCAATTCCTTCCAAATTGCCATCTGGAGCACGCTGCTGAGCCTCGTCATCGCCCTGCCGCTGGCAGCGCTGCAAGTGCGCTGCGCCTTTCCAGGCCGCGGGCTGCTGAATTCCATGGTTCTGCTGCCGATGATCCTGCCGCCCTTCGTGGGTGCCATCGGGGTGAAGGCCATGCTCGGTCAGGCAGGCGCACTCAATGCCTTCCTCATCTCCTTCGGCCTGATGGATCCCGCTGACCCGGTGAACTGGCTCGGCGAGGGGCGCATGCTCGGCGTCGTGCTCATGGAGGCTCTGCACCTTTACCCAATCATCTACCTCAATACTGCCGCTGCCCTCGCCAATCTCGATCCGGCGCTGGAGGAGGCCGCATCAAACCTCGGCTGCACCGGCTGGCGTCGCTTTCAGCGCATCACGCTGCCGCTGATCATGCCGGGCGTGTTTGCCGGCGGCACGATTGTCTTCGTGTGGGCCTTCACGGAGATGGGCGTGCCTCTCGTCTTCGATTTCGAGCGTGTCACCGCCGTGCAGGTCTTCCGTGGCATCAATGATCTCAGCGGCAATCCTTTCCCATATGCCCTCGTGGCCGTCATGCTGGGCTTCAGCACGCTTTTCTATGCCGCCGGGAAATTCTTCTTCAGCGGCGGCACCGCCACCGGAGGAGGAAGAGCCTCCACCGGGCGCGAATTGAAGGTGCTGCCGCCAAAACAAGCCTGGGGCGTCACGGCTCTTTTTACCTTTGTCACCTTCCTAGCCGTCGTCCCTCATCTGGGCGTCGTTTTGCTCTCCCTCTCGAATGACTGGTATCAGACGGTCATCCCGCATTCCCTGACCCTTTCACACTATCAGGAGGCGCTTGGGCATGAACTCACGCTCTCGTCGATTTCCAACAGCCTCAAATACTCCTGCTTCGCCGTCATTGTGGCTCTCGTACTCGGCATTGGCGTGGCCTATGTCTCGGTGCGCACTCGCCTTTGGGGACGTCGGGCGCTCGATACCATGGCCATGCTGCCGCTGGCCGTTCCTGGCATCGTCATGGCCTTTGGCTACCTCGCCATGACACGCCCCGGCCAGCCCTTCGCCTGGCTCATGCTCGGTGAAGACCCCGTTTTGCTCCTCGTCATTGCCTACGCCGTGAGGCGGCTGCCGTATGTGGTGCGCAGCGCCGCGGCGGGCTTTCAGCAGGTCAGCCCGCAGCTCGAAGAAGCGGCACAAAACCTCGGGGCGACACCGGAACGTGCTCTCTGGCGTGTCACCCTGCCGCTCGTCACGCCCAATCTCATCGCCGGGGGCCTGCTGGCCTTCTCCTTTGCCATGCTGGAGGTGAGTGACTCGATGGTGCTCGCCCAACAGACGACTCATTTCCCGATCACCAAGGCCATTTATTCACTCATGATGGGCCTCGGCAATGGCCCCAGCATCGCCAGCGCTCTCGGCGTTTGGGCGATGATCTTCCTCGGCGTGACCATCCTCGCCGCCGGAGTGATTCTCGGGAAAAAACTCGGCGCGATGTTCCGAGCCTGAGCCAAAATTTTTTATCGAGGATTTTCTCTTGCCAAATCGAGCTTTTCCCCGATGATCCTCGCCCCGCAAAATACGACCCCTTCGTCTAGCGGTTAGGACACATCCCTTTCACGGATGCGACACGAGTTCGATTCTCGTAGGGGTCGCCACTTCATCGAAGTGTGCCAATGCGGCGGAGCGTCAAAGACGCTCCACTGGGAGGTCTCGAAGACCTCAAACGATCAAACCCAAGCCTTTGCTGTTTTTGAGAATCGGCGGTAGTTCAGCACCACCACTGCATGCCCGCCCAGCCCATCGAATTTTACAATCGCCTCACCAGCCACCTCGAAACCGAGCAAGTCTATGGCGAGGGCTTCCTGCGCTTCGTGTATGAGAATCCACTCGGTTCCCTGCCGCTGCATGCGCTGGTGAAGCGCCGCCTGTTTTCCTTCTGGTATGGCAGCCGCATGGATGCGGCGGCGAGTCGTGAGAAGGTCCAGCCCTTCATCGAGCAGTATGGCGTGGATGTAAGCGAACTGGCCGATACGCCCGAGAGCTACCACACCTTCAACGAGTTCTTCTACCGCAAGCTGAAGCCCTCCGCCCGCCCCATCGCCGCCGGAGCCAATAAGGTCGCTCTGCCTGCGGATGGTCGTCATCTGGTCCTGCCGGACATCGCAGCCTGTGAGGCCTTTTTCGTCAAAGGAGTGCGTTTTGATCTCGCTGCCCTGCTGCGGGATCAGAGCCTCGCGAAGCGCTTCGCGCATGGGAGTATGCTCATCTCCAGGTTGTGCCCGGTGGATTACCATCGCTTTCATTTCCCCTACGGTGGCACCCCCGCGGCCTCGAAGGTGGTCACCGGGCCGTTTTACTCGGTGAGCCCCATCGCGCTGCGACGTCGCCCGTCGATCCTGTGGGAGAATCAACGGGAAATCACCTTGCTGCGCACGGAGACAATGGGCGATGTGCTGCTGCTGGAGATCGGTGCCACCTGCGTGGGCTCCATCGTGCAAAGCTTCACGCCCGGCCAAAGCGTGGCGAAGGGCGATGAGAAAGGCTATTTCCGCTTCGGCGGCTCCTGCTGCATCACGATCTTTGAGCCGAACCGCGTGCGTTTTACCGATGATCTCGTGGAGCACAGTGCCGCTGGCCGGGAAGTCTATGCGAAAATGGGCGATGTAGCCGCGACGATGATTAACTGAGCGCCTTGGGCGGCCCAAGCACTTCACTGAGCACGATGGCACGGCGCATGGCGGCGGGATCGTGACGCAGCGAACGCAGCGAGGCCATCATCGGGGATTCGATGCCTTTTTGGACGAAGGCAGGAGATGTCGGAGCGGTCATGACAGGAGTAGGCGCTAGCACGGGAGGTGGGGAAGGCACCACAGGCTTGCGGCTCTCCAATTGGCGCTTTTGCGCCGCGGAAATAGACGGCGTCGGCTTTTGTTTTTGAGCCTGGGCCGCCTCACGAACATCTTTCCACGCTTTGCGAATCTCCTCCCAAGGTGCGGCGGGCACCGGAGGTGGCGAGGATGGGATGGGCGGTGGCTGCGATGGTGGGGCGGCACGACGGCGAGCCTGCTCTTGAAGCTCGCGGAGGCGCTCTTCGTTGGGATCGACCTCCTCGCCGTAATCGGGCGTTTGGGATTTGTTCCCGGTCCACTGCTCCCACAGCCACTTGAGGAAGCTGAAGATCACCGCGAGCACGACGATAGCCACCTGAACGGTGTCCACCTCGGCATGCAGAAGGTTCGGATTCATCACGAGTGGGCGCTGAGGCTTCGCTTACTTCGCGGCGGGTGAATCACCGGCGATCTTGGTGCGCATATCGGTATCGGCGAGGACGTTTTTATACTTGGTGTAGTCCATCACGCCGAGCTGGCCGTTGCGGAAGGCTTCGGCAATGGCGAGCGGAACCAGCGCCTCGGCCTCGACGACCTTCGCACGCATCTCCTGTGTGCGGGCGGACATTTCCTGCTCAAGAGCCACCGCAGCCGCACGACGCATTTCGGCCATAGCTTGAGCGATTTTTTTGTCCGCTTCGGCCTGCTCCGTTTGCAGCTTGGCACCCACATTTTCACCCACGTCGATGTCGGCGATGTCGATGGAGAGAATCTCAAAGGCGGTGCCGGCATCTACGCCTTTGTGCAGGACGAGCTTGGAGATGCTGTCCGGGTTTTCGAGCACGGCTTTGTAGGAATCCGAGGAGCCGATGCAGGTGACTATGCCTTCACCCACACGAGCGACGACGGTTTCCTCCGTGGCACCGCCGACAAAGCGGTCAAGATTCGTGCGCACCGTGACGCGGGCACGCACACGGAGGGAGATGCCGTCTTTGGCGACGGCGTCGATTTTGCCACCACGGCCCATGTCCGGGTGCGGGCAGTCGATGACTTTCGGATTGATGCTGGTGCGCACGGCTTCGAGGACGGTCTTGCCGGTGCCTTTGCAAGCGAGGTCGATGGCGCAGGCACGGTTGTAATCGAGCGGGATGCCCGCTTTATCGGCCGCGATGAGGGCGAGCACGACATGCGTGACCTCGCCACCGGCGAGGAAGTGCGCTTCAAGCTGGTCGGTATTGATCGGGATACCGGCTTTGGCGGCGGTGATGCGGGTATCGACGATGAGGGCATTCGGCACGCCGCGCAGCCACATGGCGAGCAGCGTGGTGAAGCTCACCGGCGCATTCGCAATGCGAGCGCGGAGCCAGAGGTTGAAGAACTTCGCGACGAGGAGGAAGAGAACAAGGGCGACAACAATGGCGATGCCGATACCGAAGATTTCGAGAGGGTTCATGGTAGGTGGGAGGGTGGAGTGGCGGAGTAGTGGAGGCGTGTTGAGAAAGGGGAGAGTGGAAATTTGGGCTCAAATCGCACGGACGAGCAGCGAGCCAAACTCAGCGGCGACGACCTCGACCTTGGCTCCGGCAGGCGCATGACCGGTCTGGCAGCGCACTTCAAAGCGATTCCCGCCGATCTCGGCATGGCCCAGCGGTCGCAGCTCGGTGAGGGCGATGCCTTGGGCACCCGGCGAGGCAGCCAGCGGAGCCTCCGCGCTTCCCTGAATGGCCGCTTCGAGCATGAAACCCCGGCGGAAGAACTTCACCGCGAACCATTTGAGCCACGCCAGCATGATGACGCAGGTTCCCACAATGATACCGATGGCGAGCGCGGCTCTCTGGCTGCCACTCCAGTGATTCAGATCCTCCGCCGTCATCGTGAGCCACAGCGCGGCGAGCAGGCTGAGCGTGCCGATGGTCCCGGCGATCATGCCGGGCAAAAACGTCTCCAGCATGAGCAGCAGGATGCCGAACAGCGCGAGGGTGAGGATGCTGGTGAGCATGGCGCGGATGCTCCGGCAGGAGCAGGCCGCCGTCAAGGCATCCCGCATCAGCGCAGATTCACCGCGCCGCCATCGATGGGATAGGAGCTGCCGGTGACAAAGCCCGCCTCGTCGCTGCAAAGGTAGAGCGCCAGTGCGGCGATTTCCTCCGGCTTCGCCATGCGGCCGATGGGCTGGGCCTCGCTGAGCTTCTGAAACATCTCCTCCTCACGACCTGGGTAGGTCTTGGCCAGATAACCATCCACAAATGGCGTGTGAACACGAGCGGGAGCGATGCAATTGCAGCGGATGCCCTGCTTGAGGAAGTCCTTCGCGATGGAGTAGGTCATCATGAGCACCGCCCCTTTCGTCATCGAGTAGGCAAAGCGGTCTGGCAGGCCCATTTGAGCCGCGATGGAGCACATGTTCAGGATCACGCCGCTCTGGCGGGCGGTCATGTGAGCGAGGGCAGCATTGGCACAGGCATACACCCCTTTGATATTCACCTGATAGAGGCGGTCTAGGTCCGCCTCGGCGGTGGTGAGTGCGGTGCCGATGTGGGCGATGCCGGCGTTGTTCACCAGGATGTCGATCTTCCCGCCATGACGGGCGGCGATGTCGTCGAAGAGCGTTTTGACGCCGACCACACCACTCACATCGCAAGCGGAGGCTTTGGCGCTACCCCCAGCGGCGGTGATCATATCCACCGTGACCTGGGCGGTCTTTTCATCGAGATCGAGCACCTCGACGTGGGCACCTTGCTTCGCGAAAAGCACGGCAATGGCCTGACCGATGCCGGAGCCAGCTCCGGTGATGATGACGTTCTTACTTTGGAGGGAAAACATGCGCCCCCGTGATACGCCGCCTGCCCTTCTGTTCAACCATCAAACCTTCAGGACCAGCCTTTGAATGCCTTCGAGGCATTTTTTCGGCGACGACTTGGCCCGGAAGGTTCTACATTACCGACATCCCATTCCACATGATACGCCTCGCCCTTCTTCCCTGCCTTCTCGCCCTGAGCAGTTGCCAGTTACCCGTGAAGAAATCCGCTCTCTCAGCGCAAGACGAGCGCTTACTCACGCTGAAACGTCCCGCCATGGCACAGCCCATCGTGCTCGATGTGGTGCCGCTGCCGGAGGATGAGAAGCTCACCATGTGGAACATCGCGCAGACCATTCCCGCCTACGACTGGTCCATCAATGCCTTCCACCGAGATGGCCTCACCGAGGAGGATGAAACGCGTTTTTTACTCAAAGGAGACCGCTCGCAATGCGAGGTCGAAATCACGCAAAAGGCCGAATCCGACCCCGCCCTCATCGAAGTCGCCATCGGCCCCATTCACGATGGTTTTGGCTTCCGCATGCCAAAGCTCCACTACACCTTCAAACGCGTCGATGGCGGCTGGAAGCGACTCGACTGGCACGTCACTTACCACGGCCGCTCACGCGGTGATGGCACCTATACCCCGGCCTTGAGCGACGAGGAGAACCGCACTCGCATCGAATCCATCACCGGCAAACCTTACGACGACGGCCTCCAGCACCTCGAAGAGTCCCTCAAGACCATCGCCGAGCGCTGAGCCATCACTTCCCACAGCCACAACCGCCTGCACAGCCGGGTTTCTTCCGTTTCCGTGCCGCCCGCACCGTGAATAGCACCACCGTGATCAAAACCACCGCCAGCGCGGCTAGAGATTGCCAATTTTCATTCATGGAGGGTGAAGGTGAGGGTTTGAACCGCTGATAGGAGGCTAACAAGACGCTGATAACTCAGGATCAGCGTCAAATCAGCGGTTCATTTCACTTTTAGCGCCGCCTTTCACAGTCTCCTTGCGTCCGCCCCGCCCCAGCTACCATCCGCCATGCACTCCCGCCGCGACAGCGCCTTCATCAGCTACCGTCACGCGGGCAAGACCCAGTAAGGCCGCCGCTGGACCGAGTGAATGCATCGCGGGGCTGGAGTTCATACTTCATAATTCATCCTTTCCCCTGCCCTCTAGCCCATCTTCCGCGACGAAGACGGAATGTGTCCGGCGAGCTGATTTGCGCCCGGCGGCTGATTTGATCTCGGGGCTGGGCTGAAATCACCGCAGTGCATCCAACATCCGCATCTCCTCCGCCCAGTCGCGAATCCACTGATCGCATTGTGAGCCTTTGACGACTAATAGCCACATGCTGGCTTTCGCGCCTCTCAATCCCCGCTCTTTGGGTCAAAGGCATCGCGGAGGCCATCGCCGAGGAAATTGAGGGCGAGCAGGCTCACGGACATGCAAATCGCTGGGAAGAGAAGAAGCCACCATTTGCTGTCGAGAGGGTTGATGACCTGCGCTCCGTCTTTCAGGAGGCTACCCCAACTGGCGGCGGGATCTTCGATGCCGAGACCGAGGAAGCTGAGGAAGGATTCGTCGAGGATGACGGCGGGAATCGTGAGCGTGAGGTAGGTGAGGATGATGGTGCTCAAATTCGGCAGCAGATGCTTTTTGAGCACGCCCCAAGGGCTTTGGCCCATGGCCCGGGAGGCAGTGACGAAGGTCATTTCCCGAAGCACGAGCACCTGGCCGCGCACGATGCGGGCCATGGTGAGCCACTCGACGATGCCAAGTGAGAGGATCATGACGAGGATGCGGCTGTAGGGGATCGCATCGCGGAAAAAGCCTTCCATGGCGGGCCATTTCGCGTTTTGCGCCCACAGGCGAGCGGCATCGAGCACATCCTTCACACGGTCGTCGAGCGCGGCGATGAGGATCATGATGAAAAGGATGCGCGGGACGGATTGCAGCACCTCCGTGGCTCGCATCATGAAGGCGTCCACCTTCCCGCCGGCATAGCCGCTGACCATGCCGTAGAGCGTGCCGATGACGAGGCTCAGGAAGGCCCCGGCCACGCCGATGCCGAGAGAGACACGCGCGCCGCTGAGCAGGCGGTAAAAGAGGTCTTGGCCGTTCAAATCGGTGCCGAGCACATGCCCGGCGCTTTGCGGTGGGAGGAACTGCGCATCACTGGTCGATTTGAGCGCCTCCGGCATGAGCATCGGCCCCACGAGAGCGGCGAGAGCGAGGAAGCCCAGCGTGTAGAGCGAGAGCATCGCTGCCCGATTTCGCCGCAGCAAAGCCCAGCCATCGGGGCGTGAGATTTGGGCTGGGGTAGTGCTAGCCATGCAGTTTGATGCGTTTATCGAGGACCGTATAAAGAAGGTCCACGATGAGGTTGAAGAGCACGAGCATGGCGCAGAGCACGATCACCGCTCCACCGAGCAGGAAGACATCGCGGTTTTGGATCGAATTCACGAAGACACTGCCCGCGCCGGAGATGTTGAAAACACTTTCGATGATCATCGAACCGGTGAGCAGATGCGCCGCGAGCGGGCCGAGGTAGGTGATGACGGGCAGGATGGCGATTTTGGCCGCGTGACGCGCCACGGCGGCGGTTTCGCTCAGGCCTTTCGCCCTGGCGGTGCGGAGGAAATCGCTTTTGAGCACGTCGAGCAGTGAATTCCGCATCAATCGGGCGATGTAGGCGATGTAAGGGCCGGAAAGGCAGAGAGCGGGCAAGATCATTTGCTGCGCCGTGCCCCAGCCGCCGACAGGCAACCAGCCGAGCCAGAGCGCAAAGATGGCGATCAAAGCCGGCCCAGTGATGAAACTGGGCAGGGAGATGGCCATCAAAGCACCGAGCATGGCCACGCGGTCGGCGGTTTGGTCCTTGTGCATGGCGGCGAAGCTGCCGATGAGCACGCCGAGCGTGCTGGCGAGGACAAAGGCGATGCTGCCGATGGAGATCGAGTTGGGCAGCTTTTGCGCGAGGATTTCGGAGACCTGCCAATCGCGGTATTTGGCCGAGGGGCCGAGATCGAGGTGAGCGAGACGCCCGAGGTAGGCGAGGTATTGCTGCCACAGCGAGCCATTGAGCTGATACTTCGCCTCCATGGCCGCGACGATGTGCGCAGGCGTCTTTTCCCTCTCAAACGGCCCACCTTTGATCGAGCGGATGAGCACGAAAGCGAGGCTCACCACGCAGAACATCACGATGATGCTACTGAAAGCGCGGCGGAGGAGGAAAGGAAGCATGAGGAGAGAACAACCAAAGGACGGCGGACGAGTGAAAGAGAGCACGAAGACCGAAACAAGCCGGTTTTCAATTTGAAAAGGCCCGGCGTCCGGGTAGCGCGGGAGGCTCCCATGGCATTTCACCCTCCTTCCACCCTTGGCATGCTCGGCGGCGGCCAGCTCGGGCGCATGTTTGCGCTTGAGGCACGCCGTGCTGGCTACCGCGTGATCATTTTCACCGATGAGCCCAAAGGCTGCCCCGCAGGTCAGTATGCGGATGATGAGATCAATGCCTCGTATGACGATGCGGAGACGCTGAAACGCTTTTTGAGCCAGGTGGATGTGGTGACGGCGGAATTTGAAAATCTGCCCGCGAGCCTGCTGGAAGCCGTCGAGGCCGTGAAACCGCTGCGCCCTTCCTCAAAGGCCATTTTCACCACGCAGCATCGCGAGCGTGAAAAGCTCTTCCTGCGTAATCAAGGCATCGCCTGCGCGGAATTTCGCGTGGTGGATGATTTGAAGAGCCTCGAAGTCGCCGTGAGCGAGCTCGGCAGACCTTGTGTGATCAAAACGGCCGCGTTTGGCTATGATGGCAAAGGCCAGTGCAAGGTGAACGTGGAAACGGACCTCGCCGAGGCATGGAAGAACTTCGAGGGGCATCGGGCCGTGGTGGAGCAGTGGGTGCCGTTTGTGTGCGAGGTGAGCGTCGTGGGTGCTCGCGGCGTGGATGGAAAGATGGCGGTGCATGGCTGTGTGGAGAACCAGCACACGCATCACATTCTCGATGTGAGTATTTGCCCGGCTCGTGTGGAGCCAGCGATCACCGAGCAGGCCATCGAGCTTTGGGAGGCGGTGGCTGAAGGTCTGGATTACGTCGGCACGATGGCAGTGGAGATGTTTGTGACCGCCGAAGGCCACGTGCTGGTGAATGAGATCGCCCCGCGCCCGCACAACAGCGGTCATTACACCATCGACGCCTGCGTGACGAACCAGTTCCAGCAGCAGCAGCGTGTCATCTGCGGTCTCACTCCTGGTGATCCCACCCAGCACACGCCCGCCGTGATGGTGAATCTTCTCGGCGATATTTGGCCAGCTCCGACAACGCATCCAGACTGGAGCCCTGTGCTTAACCATCCGCGGGCAAAGCTCCATCTCTACGGTAAAAAAGAAGCCCGCGCCCGCCGCAAGATGGGCCACTTCACCGTCCTCGGCGATACGGTGGAGGAAGCGCTGGAGCATGCGCTGACGATTCGCAAAGCTCTCGGCATCTGTCAGCTTGGTGATTGATCGAATTTGTGTGGTGTCGCGCCTCCTCTTCATGGTATCGCCAAGAGTGCCAACACCATGAGCAAATCTTCACCTTCAAAAAATAAACCACGCCCCCCCCCTCTCACGGTGGATGCACGTTGGCGAACCGCTCTCGAAGGTGCCGGGGATGGGATGTGGGACTGGGATTTGAAAAGTGGTGACGTGCAGTACTCGGCCCAGTGGAAGATTATGCTGGGCTACGAGCCGGGTGAAATTCACAACGACTACCACGAATGGGAGAAGCGGGTGCATCCTGAAGACCTTCCCGGAGTTTTGGAAAGTATCCACGCCCACCTCGTGAGCCGAAAGCCCACCTACTCGGCGGAGTTTCGCATGCGGTGCAAGGATGGAAGCTGGAAGTGGATTCTCGCCCGGGGCATGGTGACCAGCAGGGACGCTCGCGGAAGGCCTCTTCATATCATTGGCACGCACACGGACATCTCCGCGTGGAGGCTGGCGCAGCAGCGGGAGTCCGATGTGCTGCGGATGATCATGCGTGGGGTTGCGCAGCAGCAGATTTTTGATGCCATCGTGCATAGCGTGGAGGCCAGTCAGCCTGGCATGATCTGCTGTCTCTGGCTGCTGGATGAAAAAAGCGGTGTCCTGCGCATTGCTGCCGGCCCCAGCCTGCCGGCTTCGTTTCGGAAAAAGATCGATGGCATGGTGGTGCGGCAGGGCATGCCATGCTGCGGCATGCCGATGCTCACGGGCGAGCGCGTCATCACCCGCGAGATCGCCACCGATCCGGGTTGGAAAAAATGCGAAGCCGCTTTCACGAAGACGGGCCTAGCCTCCTGCTGGGTGGAGCCCGTGCGAAGCGGCTCGGGCACGCTTCTCGGCACCTTCGCCTGCTATCACCAGCATCCGCATGTGCCCGCTGTGGCGGAGTTCACGACCGTGGAGGCCGCCGCGCAGCTCGTGGCCCTGGCGGTCGATCATCGGCAGGCGGGAGAGTCCCTCCGCCAAAGCGAGGAACGCTATGCCCGCGCCATTGCGGGCAGCACGGATGGCTTGTGGGATTGGAACATCCTCACGGATGAAGTGTACCTCTCCCCCCGGTGGAAAGAAATGCTGGGGCATGCGGACGACGAGCTGCCAAACACCCGGCAGGATACCTTTCTCGACCGCCTTCATCCAGATGATGTGGCCCGAGTAAGGAAGGCTCGTGAAGGTCACTTCAAGCACGACCGCCCCTATCAGGTGGAATTTCGTCTCAGCACAAAAAGCGGTGCCTACAAATGGTTCATCGCCCGTGGCAAGGCACGGCGTGATGCCAAAGGGAATCCGGTGCAGATGACCGGCACCATCTCCGACATCGACGACCGTAAGCGGGCCGAGGAGGAACTCGTCAAAAGCCAGCGTTTCAACCAAACCGTGCTCGATCAGACGACGGCGCTCATTCTGGTGATGGATGCCAAAGGCTGCTTCACCCATGTGAACAAGGCCGTCATCGACCTGCTCGGCTACCCGGAGAAAAAACTCCTCGGTCGTAATCCCTGGGAGGCTGGTCTTCTCGATCCTGACGAGGTGCCGCGTTCGATGGAGCGCTTCCAAAATCTCCTCCACGGCAAGGACAACCCACCCGTGGTGCTGCGCATCCACTCCCGCATTGGCCAGATCTTCCACGTCGAGATTCAGAGCACTTCACTGCGTCACCCGGACGGCTCGCTTGACCGCATCATCATCACCGGGACGGACATCACCGAGCGCCGCCACCTGGAGCAGGAGGTCATCCGCGTGGCCGAGGAGGAGCAGGCCACCATCGGGCATAATCTGCACGATGGTGTGGGCCAGACGCTCACCGGCATCTATTCACTCACCCAGCTCCTCGAATCCGAGCTTCATGGAGCGGAAAAGCAATCCGCCGCCCGCATCGGCGAGCTGATCCGGCAGGCCGTGGCGGAGGTGCGGCGCATGTCCCACGGTCTTTCACCGCTCTCCGTGCGCCACCGTGGCCTTCATGGCGGCTTGCGCCTGCTGGCGGAAACGGTGAACACGGATTTCCGAATTAAAACACGCTGTGACATTGATCCCGAGGTGCGTCTGAAAGACCCTGAGCACGAGTCGAACCTTTACCGCATCGCCCAAGAGGCCGTGAACAATGCTCTGCGCCATGGCAAGCCCTCACTCATCCACATCGTCCTGAAGCGCCTCTCACCTACCCACGCCGCTCTTCTCATCAAAGACGACGGCGTCGGCATGAAGCAAAGCTCGCGTTCGACTCGCAGCGGCATCGGCCTCCGCGTCATGGGTTATCGTGCGGATCTTATCGGTGCGGAATTGAAGATCGACTCGAAGCCCCGCAAAGGGGTCACCATCACCTGTCTCTATCCCTTGGGGCAAAAACCGCCGATCTCCAAGCAGGCGAAGAAACGCTGAGCAAATTACTCGCGGCTCTCCACGACCACGCGGGAGCCATCCGCCTTTGCCTCGATGTAAAACCATCGGGTTCCAGGCGGCAGCAAATCAGGAAACATGTCCGCCCACTCGACGATGATCACGCCGGGTTCGGTCAAAAACTCATCCCAGCCGATGCCGATGACTTCCGCCGCCGTCTCCATGCGGTAAAAATCAAAATGGAAGACCGGCAGGCGACCGTCGAGGTATTCGTGGACGAGGGTGAAGGTCGGGCTCGTCACGGCCGCCTTCGATCCCATGCCCTCGACTATGCCCCGCGTGACCTGCGTCTTCCCCGCCCCGAGTTGGCCACACAAGGCGATGACATCTCCCGCCGCGAGTGTCGGCGCTAGCTCGCGGCCCCATTGATGAGCTTCGTCAGGCGTGCGGAGAATCGTCATGCGTCTGCACTCAGGGCGAAGTGATCCCAGCCGGTATTCACGGCATACGGCGGTGAACCCTGGCCAGGCGGGACGAGTCTGCCGATGACGGTGAGAGGTAGTTTGGGAAAAGCCTCACGCCAACGGCGGAGGAGAGACTTCAGGCCACGCGGGTTCACGGCCAGGAGGAGTTCATAGTCCTCCCCATCCCCCCAGGCTTGATCGAAGGTGCAGCCGCGATTGCAGGGCACCGCGGCCACGTTGATCTCGAAGTGCGTGCCACTGGCGAGGGCGAGACGTGGCAGGTCTTTGGCTAGTCCATCGCTGAGGTCCATCATGGCATGAGGCCGGGCATGCACGGCGAGCCAGCGGCCCTCTTCGAGGCGCGGGATGAATTTGAGATGCTTGCCTTTGATCGAGCCGCCGAGGCGACCGGTGACGAGCACCACATCACCCGCCTTTCCCTCGCTGCGGGAGAGCCAGCTTTTCGAGGGCACCGTGCCGCTCATCGAGATGGAAAGCATGAGCACGAGACCGCGAGAGGTCTCTCCTCCGACGATGTTGATGCCATACTCTTTGGCGATGGCCCGCATGCCTCGGTAGATGCCGCTGAGAAAGGCCACCTCCATGCTCGGCGGAGCCACCAGGGTGACCATCGCATGCCGTGGCGTGCCACCCATCGCGGCAAAGTCACTCACGACGCGGGCGATGGCTTTCCGCCCGATGAGGTTCGGCGGGGTTTCGAGCGTGAAATGGACGTCCTGCACCAGCGCATCGGTTTTGAGCAGGGTGTGCTCGTTTTTCGTGCTGCGCACGACGGCGCAGTCATCTCCTGCCCCGGCGATCACATCGCCATCTAGCTTCACCCCGCGCATCAGACGGCGGATGAGCTTGTCTTCACCGAGTTCGGCAAGTGTTTGAGACTTGGTTGTCATTTTTTGACCACGACCTCTTTGCCATCAAAATGCAGCAGGCGGTTCTTCAGACCTCTCACGGCCTGTTTGGAAATATAAACCTCCACATCGCCAATTTGATGGCGGTGCTCGGTGGCGGCGTGCATGCCGCTGAGCCAATTCAGCTGGCACCATTCCTGCCCAGCCAACTCGCCTTGGCTGCAACGAACGTAATCGAGGTGCAAAACCTCGCCGGGATGGCCGAAGTGCTCGATGTTGTGCCTGGATTCGATGTAGTCCGCAAAGTCCTGCGAGTAGATCAGGCCACTGCGAAGCTTGTGAATGACGAGTGCCATGGGATGAAAAGCGACAAAGCGCGGGACGGGTTGGCCGTTCCGCGCTTTGGAGGAGGATCAAAGAACGGATCAGCCCAGCGCGGCGGTGTAGTTCGCGGCCACGGCGGTCCAGTTCACGGCGTTCCACCAGGCGGCGATGTAGTCAGGGCGCTTGTTCTGATACTTGAGGTAGTAGGCATGCTCCCACACATCGCAGCCGAGGATCGGCGTGCCGGAGCCGTCCATGAGCGGGTTGTCCTGATTCGGCGTGGAGGTGATGGCGAGCTTGCCGTCCTTGACGACGAGCCAAGCCCAGCCGGAGCCGAAACGAGTCACGCCAGCCTTGGCGAAGGCCTCTTTGAAGGCATCGAAGCTGCCGAAGGTGGAGGTGATGGCGTCAC
>JBILVU010000011.1:0-72685 GCA_044370285.1 Prosthecobacter sp. | reverse complement strand
GCTCCACTGACATACACCCTACCGCCTTCACCACCAAACTCCGGGTTTCCTACAACATCATACCAGGGGTCCCCTTCAGTCGCGACACCGAGAACCGCATCAGAAGAATCGACCCAAATTTATCGTGACGCCTCCGGGCGCATGTTCCGCGTTCCAAACTCGGCTTACTACGGGCTGCTCGCAAAGAAAACGGCCCTGGAATCGGAAAAAGCAACTTTGGACCAAGCAGAGACTGAAATCAGTGCTCTTAGCGCTGACATTAACCGCTCACGTCGCTACCTGGATCGCACCAGCCAGTATTCGGTCGATTCGTTCAACCAGAAAGTGAATCGGGTCAATGAAATGAGCAATCGCCTCCAGGATGCAACGGATGCCTATAATCGGGGAGTGGATGCTTTTAACGCCGAGTTGGCGAGGGTCGGCACACCCATCTACTAACAGCTCATGGCAATTCTCTCCGAAGGCCAAAACATTCGCGATACCTACGAGGTCGAAAGATTTCTGGGAGAAGGTGCCTTTGCGGAGGTTTTCCGCGTACGGCACCGCTTTCTGGGAAGACAGGCGATGAAAGTGTTCAAGGGGGCTGGCATGACGTTGCCCGACATCGAAGACATGCTCGGGGAGGCAATCATGCTGTCGAAAATCGGTCATCCAAATATCGTTCGCGTGTTCGATGCCAATACCGTCGAAACCCCCAAGGGGCTTTATAGCTACTTTACGATGGAGAATGTGCCAGGCGGCAGCCTGGATAAATTCTGGCAGTCTCACGGCACGACCTTTGTGCCGGTTGAGACGGCGGTTGATCTCATGAAACAGGTCTGCCGTGGTCTCTCAGTGGCCCACCGGGAACAGCCTCCCATCGTCCACCGGGACATCAAGCCCCAGAACATCCTGGTGGGATATGAAACGGATGGGTTGCGCGCACGTGTAAGCGACTTTGGCCTGGCCAAACGGGTAAATCCCCTCACCCTCCTGGCGACCGCGGCAGGCACAATCAGTTTCAAGCCTCCTGAAGCGTTTACCGACAGCAAGGGAGACTCCTGTGCTGCAGACGTTTGGGCCATAGGAACCACGCTCTACCTGCTCTTGACTGATCAACTCCCATACAGGTTCCCCACGGACCTTGGCTGGGGCACTCGCGATCTGTTCAAGGAGCAAGTCAGACCGGCCTCAGATCTCAATGCAGACGTCAATCGCGCCCTGGATGACATTGTCTCCAAGTCTCTAGAAATCCGGCCTGCAGATCGCTTTCACAACGCCATGGACATGCTGGAGGCCTTGGAACGTTGGAGGCCAGGCATGGACCACATCACATCAAAGACCATGAGCGCCGATGTTTCCAAAGCGGCCTTGGGTGGAAAACACTCCTCCCCAAATGAGCAACAAGCGCAAAACATGGCCCGGGAGGCGCTTGAGCTGAAAAAACAAGGCCGCCTCGCCGATGCGGCTGATACGATGGAGGAAGCCTTCAACAAGTGGCCTGATCTCAGGCTGAAATATGCCCGGCACGTCCATCTCTGGCGCTGCGGCATTTCCATGTAAATCACTCCCATGAACAGTTCAGCCGACGCCAGTGAATGCCAGCCTCTCATCGAGGCCTGCACACTGGATTTATATCAAAAAAACATTTTTCGCATCACAAGTCTGCCGGTCGATGCCACTACCAAAGAGATCGCTCGACAGGTTCAAAAACTGCAGATGATGGAGGAAATGTCCGGTGATGGAAGTCCTCCAACAACGGCCGCATTTCCCCTGGCCCCTCCTCCAACCACCGAACAAACCCGGGAGGCGCTCGCGCGAATGAAGGAGCCTGAGCACCGCCTCGTGGACGAATTCTTTTGGTATTGGCCGGAGAACTTCGGTGACAGCAAACATGACCCGGCCATCCAGGCCTTGATCGCAGGAGATGGTCAGGCGGCGGTCGACCTATGGGTGGAACGTGAAGAAGGCGGATCCATTGCCGCAAAACACAATCTCGCCGTCATGTTCCACATGTTCGCTTTGGACTGGACGAAGCACCATGTCTCGTATGAGATCGACGCCGACCGCGACGATAAAATCAAAAGCTACTGGCGCGACTCTTTTGAACGCTGGGAGGTCTTGGCGGATGCAGATGAGTTATGGGACGTTGTAAAAGACCGGGTGCGATCACTGGAAGACGATGCGATCACCACAGGCTTCGTGCGTCGAATGAGGCGCCTCCTCCCACAGGCGCTCGATCGCGTGAATGCCGAGGCGGCGCTGAAACTCGCCGAACTGGGGCAAATGGGTTGGGCTAAGTTTCACGTGGATCTCATGAGGCAGACCAATCAGGGGCTCGACGACGTAGACAGCACGGCCGAGCTCGTTCTGGCCCCCACGCGCAAACGAATCAATCAACGGTTGCAGTCGGCGCAAAAGCAGTCGGCGGAAAACCCCGACCTAGGTCCGCAGCTGGCATCTGATCTCATGAATGCTGCGGCGCCTCTGATGGGCATTTATGACCTTTTTCACGGCAAAGAAGCGCACCAGAGAAACGACCTGTTTGACGGAGTTGCTGAAACCGTGGCCAACCTGCTGGTCGCATATCAGAAGGATACTGGTGACGATCAAACATTCATCAAGCTGCTGAAAGAGGCCCTACAATTTGCGTCAGGGATGCAAATCCGGGAACGTTTGATGCGAAACATTGCAATTGGCGAAAACAATCTCGCCGCCTCGCAGCTCGAGCCGATTTTCAAATCGCTCAATGCGATTACAGAAAGCCCCCAGGAGGCGTCGAAAAAACTACAGCAAGTTCAAAGAACGATCATGACGCAGCTGCCGGCGTGGGCATCCGCTCTTGGTCCAGCATCCGAAACATACCGCAACCTGGTCAACACGGTAGCGATCGCTTTGCGCGACATTTCAATCGCGGCGCACAATGACAACAATGACACCACAACGGCAACTGCGGCCATCGTGCTAGCTTTGAAAATAGCGAACGATCCCGACCTTAAAAAGCGCATGATGGATGACAAGGAAACCTTGGAAGGCATCTTAAAACAGAAGAAGCAGTGGGACAAGGTTGTCAAAATACGTTCTGATGAATTCGAAGTGACACAAGATTTCGTTCGCTATAACGACAACAAAATAATTGCGACAAACATCACCGGCCTGCGATTCGGCATCTTCACGCAAATCATTAACGGAATCTCCAGCACTTCATACACAATTGGGGTTCGTGGGCGCGACACGCAGATATCCGTTGAATGCAAGCGCATGTTTCGAAGTGATTCCCAGGCAAAAGATGACTTCACTGCGATACTCGAATCCTTGTTCCACCAAATACTGCCAGATTTTGTAACCGCCCTCGCAACCAACATTGCCTCGGGCAGACACAGCATGCAGATCGGGCCATTGTTATTAACTCAGCACGGCGTGAGCTGTGAAACGGGTTCACTGTGGTGGAAAAAAAATGTATTCATACCTTATAATAAGCTCTCATTCTACGACCACCAAGGGCATGTTCATGTCTCTGCTGAAGCACCGGAGAAAATTCATTTCGCGCTGGATCGCAGAGAGACATGGAATGCCGTGATCCTTGAGAAATTGGTTGAAGTCATAAAAGTTATTTTGTCAGGAAAATCCAAATGAAGACCAGCCTAACCTTATGAAAGTCCCTCACGAACTCTCGCTTCCTCAGGTTGCCATGCCTGATCCTCATCAATTGGCAAACGATCTGTTGGAAGCAACAGCAGGATCTCCTGGCGCCCAAACAAAGAGTCAGGGAAACGCCCCTGATGTTCATGCCTGCATGAAGGCATTGATCGAGGTGGCGAACCAAAGCTGGCGAATTGATGCAGCTCTCACGGACGGTGACACCAAAGAGCCAAAAGCAGCGCTTTCTACGCAAGACATCAAAAAGCTTTCCAAAGCACTGGAAACAATCTGTGAATGCACCCAGGGCCTCGGCATTCGCGTGATCGACCGTTGCAATGAAGATTTTCATCCAGGCCTTCCCGACCAGGTGGTGACGGAGGAGCCTCGTGAAGCCATATCAAAAGAACGGATTATTCGCACAATACGCCCTACCATCATGTGGCATCAGACCATGGTTCAGCGCGGAGAAATTGACATCGCAGTGCCAGTCAAAAAATAATTTAGAGACACGATCATGAGCAGAAGCACCATTGATTTTGGAATCGATTTGGGAACGACCAACAGCGCTATTGCGGTTCTGAACGGAGTAGAGCCTCAGATCATCAAGAACACGGACGATCAGGACGTGACTCCGTCCGCCGTCTTCATCAACAAGCAAGGAGTCCTTCGCGTGGGCACACGTGCCAAAAGCGCCACCGTGCAGGAGCGCAGCGAAAACGACGCGTATACGGAGTTTAAGCGCCAGATGGGAACACCTCACTCATATCACTTTGCCTCGAGTGGGCAGCGGCGAAAACCAGAAGAACTTTCGGCCGAAGTGCTCAAAGAGCTTCGTTCGTCCGTGGAGGCCAGAACCGGAGAAGTGATTCAATCGGCGGTCATCACGGTTCCGGCTGCCTTTGAGCTTCACCAGTGCGATGCCACTCGCCGGGCAGGGGAACTCGCGGGATTTATCTCGAACCCGCTAGTGCAAGAGCCAGTTGCGGCCGCCCTGGCCTATGGCTTTCAGATCGACTCGGAGAAGGCCTACTGGCTGGTGTATGACTTCGGCGGTGGCACCTTCGATGCGGCCTTGATCAAGGCCGAGGAAGGAATGATCAACGTGGTTCACCATGGTGGTGACAACTTTTTAGGCGGTTCCGATATTGACTGGGCGGTCGTTGAGAAGCTCATCATCCCGCAGCTTTCCAAAAGCTTCGATCTCCCTGGCTTCACCCGAGGCTCCGAGCGTTGGAGACTCCACCTGCGCAGAATCAAACATGCTGTCGAAACAGCCAAGATCGAGCTGTCAACCAAAGACAAAACCACACTGTCAGGCGGCATCACATTTGAAGATGACTCCGGCAACATGGTCGAATGCGATGAACTGGTTCTGACCCGGAGCGATTTGGTGTCCGTTGCCGAGCCGATCATCTGTCGTTCCTTGGACATCTGCCGCCGTGTGCTCAAAGAAAAGAATCTGGGGCCTCAAGCCGTGCAGAAGGTGATTGTCGTCGGAGGACCAACCAAGGCATCATACTTCCGTGAGATGCTCAGTGCCGGGCTTGGCATTCCTATCGATTTCACTCAGGATCCCTTGACGGTGGTTGCGCGCGGCGCCGCTGTGTTTGCAGGCACTCAAAAAGCCGACATAAAGCTGCAAAAGAAGGCTGTTGCCGGTGAGTTCCAGATCAGCATCTCGGACAAATACAAGCCCGTGGGCCATGAGAATGACCCTTTGATCGCCGGCAAGGTCGTCGGCGCCGATGGCTCCTGCCCGGGCGGGATGACCATTGAATTCGTTAATCGGGATACCAAATGGCGCAGCGGGCAGGTTCCGCTCAACACGGAGGGAGCATTCATGGCAAATCTGCTGGCAGAGAAAGGAGCACGAAACACCTTCCACATCGAACTGACGGATCGTCATGGCACCCTTCAAAAAGCTGTGCCGGATCATGTTGTTTACACGATCGGCGCCGTCATCGAGGAACAGCCCCTGCTTAAGTCCATCGGACTTGGCAAAGCAGACAACACGGTCGATTGGTTCTTCAAGGCTGGTGCCGGACTCTCGCAGAAGAAAAGGTGGCCTAGCCCCTACAAAACCACGATTGCGCTACAGGCAGGACAGCCCGGCGATCCCGTTTGTATTCCAATTGTGGAAGGAGAGAATGAGTGTGCCGACCGCAACAGGGTTGTCGGAAATTTGACAATCGATTCGTCCATGATCCGCCGCAATCTGCCGGTTGGATCAGATGTCGAGGTCACCCTGAGAATCAGTGAATCAAGGACATTGACTTTGGAGGCTTATTTTCCGTTGCTTGATGAGGACTTCACGAAACAGCTCCACATTGAAAAAGGCCAGACCGATGCAAGGCTGATCGCCGAGTCACTTCGCGACGAGAAAAAACGACTCACGGAGCTCAAAGAGAAGGCGGACGAAGCCGGCGAAACGGCTGTCGCCGAGGATCTCGAAAAGCTGCGTTCCAACAACGATCTCGATGATGCGGCCCGGGCCGCCAAAGGCGACCCCGACGCAGCTGAAAAGGCGCAGGCCCGACTTTTGGAACTGCAGCTTCAACTGGATGCCGCTGAGGAAAAACTCAGGTGGCCTGCTCTGGTGGCGGAGGCGAGGGAACTGCAAGAGGACCTCAATGAACTGGCACAACAGCACGGCAAGAGCACGCAGTGCGACAAGGTGGAAGATTGGTCGGAGCTGATTGATACCATCATCACCAAGAAACAGACCGAACGTCTCGCCAGGCAAATCGAGGAGGGCAGGAAGCTTTACGGTCAGATTCTATTTTCGCTCCCGGCATTCTGGGTCGCCCAGTTCCAACGTCTTGATCGCGAAAAACACAAGTTCGTCGATGCATCTGCTGCTGAGCTTCTCTTGGAGCGAGGACGCAACTATCTCCAACAGAACAATGTAGAAGGACTAACTGATGTGGTAAGGAAACTGTGGGATCTTCTGCCCCCTGAAGAGGCGGAAAAGGCACGTCGCGGGATTGGTGCCACCATCATCTAATAAGAACACCATGGGAGCCGCATCCATAGGAGGCAATCTAGAGGCATTGCATCTTGTGCAGCAGTTTGACGAACGTCTGCGTCTCGCACGGGCGACCGAACTCGCCACCAGTAACCGTCTCCTTGAGGCAGAGGCTTTGCTCTGCCCGAGGGGAAGCGCAGAATCAAGCGTGGCAGAGTTGGACTTGCTTGCAAGGATTCATGTCAGACAGGGACGTTTTGATGCCGCAAAGAGGCTCTGGGAGCAGGCCGTCGTGCGTGCGGTGGACAGACGGGCAAAGTTTGAAGAGTGCCTGCGAGTGCTTGAGGAATACAGCATCCGGCGAATAAGGCGATGCAAGATTGAGTGGTGGATCACCTTGGCTTTGCTGATCAGTTCCCTCGCCATAAGCATTTGGGTGCTGTTTCGTTTCAACTTCCACATATAGACATGAGCGTCGCGACGATCCGCCATTCAGAGACCCTGCTAATCGCGTGGCGGCTAGCTGAACTTGAGGCGTCCAATCTTCGTTGCGCTGAATTAGAACCAGAGCATTTCTTTCTGGCTCTGCTCAAGCTCGTGGAGCTGGATATGACGGCAATCCTTGCCGAAAACACCACGCTCTCCGATCAACGGATACAGCAGGAAGTAAGTGCAGTCCTAAAATTAGCCTCCTGCTTTGAATCAGCGGGTTTGGATACCACTCAGACCAGGCGTCGGCTGAGACGGAAAATCCCTCGCGGCACAGAGCAAGAGAAGATTGTCTCAAGTCTCAGACGAAGTTCTTTATCACGCGAGGTCTTTGCCAAAGCTGACCAGGAGGCGGCGCAGAGAACGTGTGAAATGGTCGAACCACTGCACCTGCTTGCAGGGATTGTGGCGGTTTCATGTCCCTGGGTGCTGAGCGTTTTGGATCAAGCGGATATTTCGGAGGGTGATTTCTCCGAAGCGGTGATGACTGCGCTGCAAGGAGCTGCGGTGGACCAGAATGCCCCCATCGAAGCAAAGCCTCCACAAGAGCGCCACCAACCAGCCAAACAGCTAAACAAACAAAAACCTGCGAACAGTATGGTAGATAGATTGGGGCGTGACCTGACTGCGCTAGCCCGGCAAGGCCAACTGTCACCGGTGATTGGCAGAAAGGAAGAGATGCGCTCACTGATCCAGACCCTGCTGCGCAGCCGCAAGAACAACGCCATTCTCATCGGTGAAGCTGGAGTGGGAAAGACAGGAGTCGTCGAAGGTCTGGCCCAACGAATTGCCAAGGGGGAGGTTCCTCCCGAGTTTGCTAGCAAGCGCATCATCGAGATTTCGATGGGGAGCCTTGTTGCTGGAACAAATCTGAGGGGTGACATGGAGGCACGCCTGCAGGTCCTGATTGCTGAGGCGAAACGTGATCCTGATTTAATCCTCTTTATCGACGAAATCCACCTCATTGCTGGAGCTGGACAGGGATCTGGGGCCATGGATGCTGCCAATTTGCTGAAGCCAGCCTTAGCCCGTGGCGAAGTGTGTGTCATTGGAGCGACAACAACACAGGAGTATCGCAAGCATATTGAAGTGGACCCTGCTCTAGCACGCAGGTTTGAAGTGATTGAAGTCTTGGAGCCAGATCGCACTGAAACGATTGCCATCCTCCAAGGGTTAAGATCCAACATGGAAACCCATCACGGAGTTAAAATTGAAGATGGGGCAATGGATGCGGCAGTTGATTTGACCGTCCGCTATCTTCCCGCCCATCTTCTGCCAGACAAGGCAATTGATGTTTTGGATCAGGCCTGTGCCCAAGCCAGGCTACGGTCATTGTCAGGTGATTTTAGAGCGCTGTTTAAAGCTGGACTTTCAATCACACGGAAGGATGTGGCTGCTGCTGTGGCTCACCGTTGCAAAGTGCCAGTGGGTGAACTGACCGAAGACGATTCGGCACGACTGCTGCGGCTGGAAGCCGATCTCGAAAAGCGGGTGAAGGGGCAACGTCGAGCCATTGAAGCGGTGAGTGAAGCAATTCGCCTGGCACGGTCTGGCCTCAAGCAAGGCGGAAGACCCATCGGAGTGTTCTTGTTTGCTGGCCCCAGTGGCACAGGCAAGACCGAACTCGCCAAAGCATTGGCTGAGTGTTTGTTTGGAAATGAGAAACAGCTCATTCGGATCGACATGTCTGAGCTTATGGAAGCGCATAGCGTGTCCAAACTGATTGGGGCACCGCCTGGATTCATCGGTCATGACCAAGGCGGACAGCTCACAGAGCAAGTAAGAAGCCAGCCATACAGTGTGGTTTTGCTGGATGAAGTAGAGAAGGCGCATCCGAAGATTCTGGACATTTTCCTCCAGATTTTCGACAATGGCTTCATCACCGACTCCCACGGTGTTCGCTGCGATTTCCGTGAGACAATTATCATTCTCACCTCGAACGTTGGAGCGGTCAGCAAAAAGGCTGCAATCGGATTCCAAAAAGAGGGCAAAGAGGCAGCTCCAGATAAGGAACTCAGTCAAACCATCCTTGCCGAGGCAAGAAAACTTTTTCGCCCAGAATTCATCAACCGTTTAACAGACATTGTGGCCTTTCAGCCGCTCGGTCACGATGAAGTGAAGCAGGTTCTCACGTTGACTATTGCTCGCCTGAACGGCCGCCTGAAGGACAAGAACATTACCCTCGAACTTACCCCTTCGGCAGAAGCCATGCTCATTGCTCAGGGGTATAGCGAGGAATATGGAGCACGTCATCTGGAACGCACAGTCGAGCGCTTGATCTCAAAGCCTCTTGCCGAATTGATCTTGGCCGACAAAACCGCAGCAGGTTCTCGCATATTATGCAATGAGCAAGATGGCCGTATCTTCATGCAGCACTCGACAGGGTCTCGATAACATCAATTATGCCTGAAAAGCGGAAAATACTAATGCCGGAAGCTCCCCCAGAGAGGGCGGCAACGCCGACAAATGACAGTGCCAAAACAAAAAAAGGTGCAGATGTTCCAATAAAGCCAGCTACAAAATCAATACCACCGCCGCTGCCGAAGTTGCAAAGTGATAGAAAAACGAACGGCAATAACAAGCCACCAGAAAAGCTCGTCGCAGTAACGCCGCCGTTACCCTCAGCAACTACAAGCAGAGGAGCCAAAAGTCTTCCGCCGGAGTTGTTGGACGTTACGAACCGAGAGTTCACCGTAAAGATGGGCGGTTTTTTCTTTGGTGATAAGT
Organism: Prosthecobacter sp.; assembly: GCA_044370285.1. Lineage (GTDB taxonomy): Bacteria > Verrucomicrobiota > Verrucomicrobiia > Verrucomicrobiales > Verrucomicrobiaceae > Prosthecobacter. The sequence goes on along the minus strand of JBILVU010000011.1, from coordinate 62,883 downwards.
ACCGGCTCACTGTGAAGGACTCCACACTCTCCTTTGTAAATCTCAAGAGTGGATTTGAAATCACTTTCGACCCTGCCAATGAGTTTCATGATTTTACGCTTAGGAATCCTTGGACCTCAGGCTCTGATGAGCATGTTATAATTGAAACAAAAAAGCGTGAGCGATTTGCTTTCACAATTCCTGTTAAGGCATGGCCGACGCTTCGAGATTGGTGGAAACGGATGAAGCCATGACCCGGGCCATCAAAAATGGACTCAGCAAAAGGAGGTTGGCGGTGCACCAGCCCTACCGGAACGAGTCGCCGCCGCGAACGGTACCGCACCTACAGGGTGATTTCATCGCAGGATTCGCGCTGCGAGGCATTTTGGCTGTCGTTTTGACGTTCCGGGCAGTTCCGTCGTTGAACCCATCGCATTTCTCGCCAATCCAGACGGCTCCCACCCATGTCCCAAGCCGTCTTCCGCTCCATCCCCCTCCGCGATCTCACCGCCGACCAGCTTCTCGATCTCTCGAAGCGCATGAAGCTCTCGCTTTCCAAGGCGGACATGCTCGCGGTGCAGAAGATTTATCAAGATGAAGGCCGCGAGCCGACGGATGTGGAGATGGAAGTCATCGCGCAGACCTGGAGCGAGCACTGCAAGCACCGCATCTTTGGTGCGAAGATTTATCACACGCTCAATGGCCAGCAGGAGGTCGTGGACGGGCTGTTCAAGACCTACATCCGCAATGTCACCGAGGAGATCTGCAAAACGAAGCCTGACTTCGTGCTCAGCGCCTTCGAGGACAACGCGGGCTTTGTGAAGCTCGATGACGACAAGGCCGTCTGCCTCAAGGTGGAGACGCACAACCACCCCAGCGCCATCGAACCCTACGCGGGAGCAAACACCGGCCTCGGCGGTGTGATTCGCGACATCCTCGGCGCGGGCAAGGGCGCAAAGCCGGTCGCCTCGCTCGATGTGTTCTGCTTTGGCCCGCCCGACATCGAGCAGGATCAGATCAAGGCCAAGGACGTCATCCATCCGCTTGGCGTCATGCGCGGCGTGGTGCGCGGCGTGCGTGACTACGGCAACCGCATGGGCATCCCCACCGTCAATGGTGCGATCCAGTTCGACGACACCTTCATCTACAACCCGCTCGTCTTCTGCGGCACCGCCGGCATCATCCCGATCAAGGACATCGCCAAGGAAGTGAAGCCCGGCCATTTGCTCATCGCCGCTGGCGGTCGCACCGGCAAAGACGGCCTCAAAGGTGCCACCTTCTCCTCCGCCGAGCTCACCACCGATTCGCATGAGGAAGACCAGACCGCCGTACAGATCGGCAATCCCATCGAGGAGAAAAAAGTCGCCGATTGGGTGCTCGCCGCTCGTGAAAAGGGCCTCATCCAGTTCGTCACCGATTGCGGTGCGGGCGGTTTCAGTTCCGCCGCAGGCGAAATGCTCCGTGATACCGGCGGCGAGGTGTGGCTGGAGAATGCGCCGCTGAAAGCGCCCGATCTGGAAAGCTGGCAGGTCTTCATCAGCGAATCCCAGGAGCGCATGGTCATCGCCATCGACGAGAAAGATCTGCCCGAGCTGCAAAAGCTCGCCGACATTTATCAGACTGAGATCTTCGTCCTCGCGAAGGCCGATGGCTCGCAAAGACTGAAGGTCATGCACCACGGCACCACTGTTTGCGATTTGCACGTCACCGCGCTGCATGAGGCCCCGCGCCGTGAGATGCGGGCGAAATGGCGCACGCCGGCCGATGTGCAGCCCGCCGTGCCCGTGCGTCCGGAATCCTGGACCGCCACGCTGAAGACCTTGCTGTCCGATTTCTCCATCGTCTCCCGCGAGCCGATCATCCGCGAATACGACCACGAAGTGCAGGGCAACACCGTCCTCAAACCGCTCGCTGGAGCGGCAGGCGATTGCCCACAGGACGGCAGCGTCATCCGCGTCGATGGCAGCTCACAGCTCGTCTCCCTCGCCTGCGCCTTGCTGCCGGAGTGGGGCAAAACCGACCCGCATCTCATGGGCCGCGCCGTCGTCGATGAATGCGTGCGCCAGCTCGTCGCCATGGGATCGAATCCCGACCGCATCGCCATCCTCGACAATTTCTGCATGGGCAATCCCGACAACGAGCGCGAGCTCGGTGCCCTCGTCGAATGCACCAAGGGCATGGCCAAGAGCGCCATCGCGTATGGTGCGCCCTTCGTCAGCGGCAAGGACAGCTTCTACAACTACTTCGTTACCGACGAAGGCCCCGTCTCCATCCCCGTCACGCTCCTGCTCAGCGGCTTCGGCATCGTCGAGGACGCCAGCCACGTCGTCGGAGCCTCCCTGCGCCGCGTCGGCAGCAAGATCGCCGTCCTGGGCAAAGTCAGTGCCGGACTCCGCGGCAGCATCGTCGCCAAATACACCCGCGGCATCGGCCTCGACGCCGGTCCGTCCTTCGACGAAGCCGAAAGCATGGCCGCCTACCGCCGCTATTTCGACCTCGTGAAGCAAGGCGCGATCTTGAGCGCCCACGACATCGGTGAAGGCGGTCTCGCCGTCGCTTTGGCTGAAATGGCCTTCAGCGGCAAAGCCGGCCTCCGCATCGCCACCGACAAGATGCCTGTCACCGCCAGCGGCCTCACCACCGCCGAACTCCTCTTCGGCGAAACCCCCGGCCGCCTCCTCGTCGAGATCGCCCCCGAACACGTCGCCGCCGCCGAAAAAGCCGGCCTCGTCATCATCGGCGAAGCCACGCGTGACCCGTATCTCTACATCTCCCACAACGGCACCACCTTGATCGATTCCCCGATCGATCAACTCAAGCCGCTGTGGAAGGATGGTCTGGTGAAGTATTATTGAGGCGTAGGGCGAAGTGCAGAGGGCGTAGAGCCAGAGATTCGTCCTCGTCCTCCTACTCGAACTCGTCCTCGACCAAGCAGTCCCGCTTCGCGGCAAGGGATCGTCTCGCCAGCAACATGCCTCCTCGGAGGTTTGCGCATCCGACCCCATATCCCGCCCAAACTCCGCGCTTGCCAAAATCCCCACTTTTGAGCCAGGATCGGCTCCATGCGTCACTTCGATTACCAGCGCACCATCATCGCCTACCACGGCTGTGATGAATCTGTCCTTCGACGTGCCCTTTGGCATGGTGAACCTCTCGCTCTCAGCGAAAACGACTACGACTGGCTCGGCTACGGCATCTATTTCTGGGAGTTCGGCCCGGAACGCGCCCTCGAATGGGCCATCGAGCAGCAGAAGCGCAATCCAAAGCGCATTAGAAAGCCCGCTGTCCTGGGTGCGATCATCCATCTCGGCAGCTGCTTTGACCTCCTCGACACCCGAAACACGGCCAAACTCGAAGCCCTCCATAAAGCGTATGTCCAGAGCGTCCCCGAGCCACACCCACAAAATCGGGGCCCCCTTCATCGGCTGGATTGTGCCGTATTGAATTTCGGCCTGCCAAAAGTGGAGGATTACCTCGGCATCCGCTTTCAAACGGTGCGCGGTGTCTTTCAGGAGGGAGCGGTTGCCTTCAGCGGCTCTGACATTCGCAAAAAGTCCCATATCCAAGTTGCCGTTCGTGACCCCGCCTGCATTTTGGGCTACTTCAAACCTCAACTCGGACCTGCCTAGCCATGCCACTCACCCAGCCCAGTTCCGTCCGCCGCCCTGCCGCCAAGGCGCGAGTCCGCTCAAAGCGTGTGTTGTCGCCCAAGCAGCCGTCACCGCCTAAAAAGCCCGCGACACCCTATCCCGGCTACATGACGGACGAGTGGCACGAATACGCCATGGCGATGATCAAGCGCTTAACAAAAGAAGAAGTCCGGGCCGACCTTGTCCGCTTCGGCATCCTCGACAAAAACGGCCGCTACACGAAACCCTACCGCAACGCATGACTTTGGCCCGTCAGCGTGCCGCAAAGACACGTTCCAAGCCCATGCCGCCCAAGCCGGTGTGGAAAGGCTACATGACCGACGAATGGGCCGCCTACATGTCGGAAGTCTTCCGTCGCATGACGCCCGCTGAGGTGAATCGCGCCTGTGTGGAAGCCGGCATCACCGACAAGAAGGGCAACCTCACCGCCCCCTATCGACGTGCGCTCTGATTTCGCCCCCGAACACGTCGCCGCCGCCGAAAAAGCGGGCCTCACCATCATCGGCGAAGCCACCCGCGACCCATAACTCCACATCTCCCACAACGGCACGACCTCGATTGATTCACCGATTGATCAGCTCAAGCCGCTGTGGAAGAATGGGCTGGTGAAGTATTATTGAGATAAGTGATATTGACCGGGGTCTTCGAGATGGTGCCCCCAGCTTTACCATCACTTAGCCCTTTAAGAAGACTACTAAACCCAGCTCACATGAATGATTCATGCTCAAAATTCCAGTTGGTCATTCATGGGGTCACTTTTGTTACTCACAGCACAGCTTGGGTTCAAGTTCATGCACCCCATAACTGGTTTAGGGTAGGCTCCACGTTAGTGTTTTCGACTGCGAAATCCATTGTGAGCGCTGTAGTAGAGGAGGTGTCACAAACTTCCGATGTGATTGTGCAGGGAGTATTGACGCAGAGTTCAAAGGTTCTGCTTTCTTATAAAAATTGTGTTGAAGCAGCGGAATTAAGCACTGCAAGAGAGCTTAGTACGCCAACAGACTTTCGTCATGATCCATACTGGGCAGAGTGTCAGCGGATAAGCACTTTGGCCTATCAGGTTGAGAAAAACCAAAAAAAGAATTGGAGCGCCTCCGCAAACAACTCATTTGCAATCTGGAGGTGCTTTGCGTTCGCGGAAACCCTCGGCAGTTCGAGGAACTAATTGCCGAGCTATTTCGCCGCTTGGGGTATCAAGTTCATCTCACCGCTCAATCGAATGACGGCGGAAAAGACCTAATATGCAAACTCAACAACTCGATCACTTACGTGGAATGTAAGTTCTTCTCACCTGGTCAAAAGGTTGGCAGGCCGCATATTCAAAAACTCGCGGGAGCGATGACTGCTGACCGAGTGACTAATGGCAAATGCATCACTACTGGAGTATTCACACAGCAAGCCACTACTTATGCTCAACTCGTTGGAATTGAGTTATGGGACATAAATATGCTCAGCGAAATTATTGCTGAGCAGTTTCCGGAAAAACGTTTGCCGCTAACATATTATGAGCTGTGCCGGACATGTGGCGGCGCTGTGGAGTTTGAGTTGTTCAATCCAGTTCAGATTAAAAAATGTCCAAATAATCACGAGGTTCAAAAAACGATATTCGGGAAGGATGCTCTGCCCGACTTTATGAAAAACCAGTGGGGAAGCGCCCGCTAAGGCACTCAGTCTGAATCAGCAAGCTTCCTTCAGACAGGCTAACGCATATCTAAACAACCCAGAGTGATCCAAGGCGGCTTTACGAGATGAATACGCTCTTTCGTCTTGGTCTAAGACAGTCGCGCCAGGGGCGGCATATTCGCATCACGCTTCAGCAAGAGCGTCAGACGTGGAAGGATATATGAGTGTTGAGCTGTGTTTGCGCCTAGGCGCTATCAGGATAAGTTTGATCTATGTCTGAAACTGAAAAGCTCATTTGCGATGGGGCCATTCAATTTATCGCTACATTAGCTGGTGCTTTGATTGCTTGGGTAGCGGCATTGAGAACTTATCGAAGCAATCAGTGGTGGGACTCTCGGCGCAGATCCTACCAAAAGGCAGTTGGGCTGCTTGAGCGGCTTCTAGAGAAGCATCGTCTCCATTGCGAACAAAAAGCTGAACTGCGGGCAGAAATTGAATATCTCAAAACTGTAAACGAGCTTCACAAAGTCACTGATCAAGGGTTATTCAACATGGGCGAAGGTGCTCGGGCAGTCTTGCACAAGGTGTTGAGGCTTCATTCACAGTCACAGATGACGCCTCCGAATCGTTACCGAGTAGAAATGCAAACAAAAAGCGCCATAACGGAGTTTCGGGAAGCCGCATATATAGACCTTCAGGTTCTAACATTTTGGCAGCAGGTGTGCTCTTTTTTCCGATCTAAGAGGCGCTTTGCTAGCAGGTTCAGCTATAAACTAACGAGTATCGCGTGGATGGTGTGGCTTGGGGAGAAAAAAGGCAAGCAGCGGGCGGGCAACTGGCTCGAATACGTGGGAATTAACACTCCAAGGAAATGACGTCAGTGTGCCACAAATTGACAGAAATCCTCTCTCAAACGCTGGGGCTGAAACTTCCAGAGCCAGGCAGACCGCCGAAGCCGTGGCTTCTCCCTTTCCTCTCGGCGACTGGCTCGCTTCGGACGGCATCCAACCGTCCCGTCCACCACGCGGAGTCCTTCCACGCGGCTGAACGCCACGGTGAGGTTCGCCACATGCCTTCCCGCAGTGCCTTTACTCAAGGAATCAGCTCTGCCACATCCGAGTGCTCTTGAGCAAGTCCCGCATCCAGCGTGGCGAGCTTCCCACCACGTTTTCGGACCAGTTGTGCCAGCCAGGCATCCGTCACCTGCCTGTGCCCGCAGATGCCTTTCGGCTTCACTCCCTCATAGCTGAAGCCCTCATCCCAAAACTCATGTCCGTTCATCTGCCGTAACTGGGCCAGCGTGCTCCATGCAGATGCCGAGGAGCTATCAGGGGCCGTCATCATGTGCATTCGTAGCAACGTTCCCTCCGTCACGGCACAGGTAGCAAAGCGACGTGGCACCTGCTGAAACCAAGCCAAAGCCCTCGCATGATGCATGTGGGACTCAATGCAGAGAGCCGTGAGTACATTGCCATCCAGAAGCCAGATCATCGCAAGTGGAGGGTGAGGTTACGCTGCGTCTTCCAGCCTCGCCACATCCTCACTGGTAATGGGCTTCGCTCCACGCACGAGGGGGAACTGGATTTCGGCATGAGCAACTGGGGCATCTTCCACGGGGCGAGCTCTCACCAGAGCCAGTGCATCACGAACCAACCGCTCCAACTGCGAAGCCGTGGCGCTGTCTAGTTGTTGCAGAGTTTGATCAATTTCTAAGGCTAGAGCACTCATGCGCCAATTGTGATGCACTCCTTCGTCTTCTGCATCCACAAAGTTGATGCCCCTCGCCGTCCCCGAACTCCTCTTCGGCGAAACACCCGGCCGCCTCCTCGTCGAGATCGCTCCCCCCGAATACGTCGCCGCCGAAATAGCCTGCTCTGGCTGAATCTCTGGCACCGCCAGAGCCAGGAAGGCCGCCGAGGCCGTGGCTTCTCCCTTTCCTCTCGGCGGCTGGCTCGCTTCGGACGGCATCCCACCGTCCCGTCCTCGACGCGGAGTCCTGCAACGAGGCTGAACGCCTCCGTGGGGGGCTGTCACCCGCGTCCAGTCGCGGACGGCTCCACGAAGCAAGTCTCCACCGACGCCAAGGCCGACTACGGCTACCCGCACGGCGAAGCGACACCGAATTGAGCGCTGGCGAGCACCAAGGAGCTTCCCCTAACCACGCCATGCCTTGGATGGTAAAAGCGATTGCGCCATTCGGCGCCAAGTCGCAACGATGCCCCAACCATGAAACACCTCCTCTTCCTTGCTCTCTTCACCACGTCGCTGCTTTCCCAAGAGCCGGAGCGTATCCGCGATGTCATTTACACAAAGCACGATGGCGTGGCGCTAACGATGGATGTCTTCAAACCGGTGAAGCCGAACGGTGCGGGCATCATCAAGATCGTGAGCGGTGGATGGAAATCGAATCACAACGGCATCAGCGACGGCGGCTGGCCGAAGGCAGGCTACACGACCTTCGTCGTCGTGCATGGCACGCAGCCGAGGTTTCAGGTGGAGGAGATCGTCGCTGATTTGAATCGTGCGGTGCGTTTTGTGCGTGCGAATGCCGCGTCGTATGGCGTGGACCCGCAGAAACTCGGTGTGACCGGCAGCAGCGCGGGTGGGCATCTCAGTCTGATGCTCGCGACTCGTGGCGGGCCGGGCGATGCAAAGGCCGCCGACCCAATTGATCGTGAAAGCAGCGCGGTGAATGCCGTCGCGTGCTTCTATCCGCCCACCGATTACCTGAACTGGTTCGAGCCTGGCGATAACGCCGTCGGTATCGGCAAGCTGGAAGCCTACGCGGCTGCTTTTGGCCCCAAAGCCGCCACGCCGGAAGGTCGCGAGGCACTCGGACGCGAGCTGTCGTCGATCTACTGGGTTCATAAGGAACAGCCGCCGATCTTCATCGTGCATGGCGATGCTGATCCGCAGGTCTCCATCACGCAATCCGAGCGCTTTTTGAAGCGCTGCCACGAAGTCGGCACCGTGTGCGAGCTCGTCATCCGTCAGGGAGCCGGCCACGGCGGCTGGCAGGAGATGCCGCAGGACACCGAGCGCATGGTGGAGTGGTTTGATCTGCAACTGCTCGGCAAACAACCCGCGAAGCCTTTCACGCTGAATGTTTCCACGCTGCCGAGCACGCCGGTGGTGAATGCGAAGAAGTAGGCGGACATCCTGATCACCCGCTAGACTGAATGCCACGTCGGCCTGATGAGCCATACGAATACTCTGAGGCTAGTCAAAGCAGTGGGATGAAGAGCCGGGCGAAGCCGTTGCGGAGCTTTTCCAGCATGGGAGCGGCTTCGAGGCCTTCGCTGGTGACTTCGCGGCATTGGGATCGCTTGTGCTGAAAAAGCTCGCGGAGGTGGGTGGTGAGGGTGCGGTCGTAAATGCCGACGTTGAACTCGAAATTCAGGCGCAGGCTGCGTGGGTCCCAGTTTGTGGAGCCGATGAAGCTCCACACGCCGTCGATGAGGAAGATCTTCGTATGATCAAAGGGCGGCGGGGATTCGAAAATGCGGCAGCCGGTTTGCAGGAGCTGTGGGTAAAGCGTCTGCGAGGCCCAGGAGACGAAAGGGATGTTGTTATGAGCGGGGGTCACGATACGCACCTTCACGCCACGGATGGAGGCGAGACGCAGCGCGGCGACGAGCACATGTGTGGGCAGAAAATAGGGGGTGGCGATGAGGATTTCGTGTTTCGCGGCATTGATGGCGGCAAAGAAGGCGGCGGGCATGACCTCCAAATCTTCGTCCGGGCCGTCCACGATGCCGAGGGCGCTGGCGGTGCCATTTTCATCAAGGTGGGGAAACCATTTCGCCCCTTCCAACGTCTCGCCAGCGCAGAAAGCCCAGTCTTCCGCAAAGACACGCTGGATCTGCGCCACGATGGGGCCGGTGATCTCGAAGTGGAGATCCTGCACGGGATGATCCGGATTTTGCTGGAGCATGTTTCCTTGCCGGATGTTCATGCCGCCGGTGAAGGCGGTGGAGCCATCCACGACCATGATTTTGCGGTGATTGCGCAGGTTCATGGTGATGAGCCGCAGAAGGAAACGATTTGGCATGAAGCGCCGAGCCTTCACGCCCATTTTCTGAAGTGCCTCGATCACGGGCGGCCAGGAGTAGCGGGTGCCGGCATCATCCACCATCACACGCACTTCCACGCCACGCTTTGTGGCAGCGGTGAGCTCCGTGGTGAACTGGCTCCCAATGCCGAGGGCTTCAAAGATGTAGCTGGCGAGCGAGATGCTCTCCTTGGCGCCTCGGATGGCCTCCAGCATGCGCGGCATGGCCTCTTCGCCATTGATGAGCGGCGTGACGCTGTTTCCATTCGTGAAGCAGAAGCGGGAGATCTTATCGAGCGTGACGGCGAGCTGCTGATGATCGCGGGCGTCATCGCTATCCGGTGGAAAGGGCAGGGGATTCGTCGGCACCGGGTCATGCCATGGCTCGTGGTGCTCGCGGCGATAGTGCCGACCACGACGCCGGAGGATATTGATGCCAAAAAACAGATACAGCAGCGGGGCGAGCACAGGGGAGAGGACGACGAGTGCTGCCCAGAAAGACGCGGAGCGGTAGTCCCGATGCCGCAGAAGGATGTGCGAGAGCGCGGCGAGGCCGCCGAGGATCGAAAACGCGGCCACCAACCAGCCCCAGTAAATGACGAGTGCTAACATGCATGCACCTTGGCCTCATCCGCCGCTTTGCCAAGCCTCATGGCATGGGCTGCGAAGAACCGTCTGCCTCACGCTGCTGCCGCCGCCGCTTGCTGGCCACGCCAGGCGGCGATGTTGTTTGGCTCAGCGGCTGGCATGGCGAGATTTTGCGTGGTGAACTCCACCGGCAGTAGCACCTCGGTGTTGGAACTAAAGCTGAGCTGGCCGAGGAAGTGGATCTCCACGCGTTCGGCGGATTCGCACAGCCACGCGAAGGCGTGATGATAGAGTTCAAGAAACGAATCCACATATGGCGCGATGCAATCGGAGGCACCCGAGGCCATCGTGAGCGCGGTGGTCTTCAGGCTGGTGGCATCGACGGACTCGATGGAGACGCCTGGCATCTGTGGCAGTGGCTTGGGTAGCAGGTGATCATTTAGCGGCACGGGGTAGCCGCTCTTCGTGAAGGGAAAGATGGCACCATCCATGGTGGCGATGATCTGGCGCACGAGATTGAGCATCTTCGGCACCACGGTTTGCAGCGCGGCGAGGAGGGCGCTGGGATCATCCACGTTGGCAAATTTGGCCCCCAACGTCTGGAAAGCGAAGAAGGTGGTCAGCAGCTCACGGAAGGAGGGCAGGGCACCGGACATGGCTTCATAAACGCCCACCCAGCCAGGAAGATCACGGCGGCGGAACTGGAGGAACTCATCGAGCTGCTCCTGCTCGGACCACCAGAGCAGGCCGAGCGCGGCGGAGAAGCGTGCCTCCAGGCGCATCTCTTTTTCGACGAGCGGCCCCTCCATGTGCTCCATCACCATGCGCTGCCGAGCGGCCTCTGCCCGCAGCGAGCCGGGGGAGACGTCCTGTAGGCCAAACTGCACGCGAGAGACGGTGAAGCCCGCGAGGCTGAGCACGGCGGCGGCCTCCAGATCTCGGCGGCGTTGCCAGGCGATGTTCCATTCCTGAAGGGCCGCTTTGAGCTGGGTGCCCCATTGGCAGAGTTCATCACGCACATCGAGAATGGTGCGCTGTAGCTCGAGACGGCCGGGAGAGGTGGCCGGGGTGGCACCGAGGCCGCACAGACTGCGCTCAGGATGCGCCAGGCCTTGGAAGTAGCGGCGAATGGCCACGAGGGAGGGATCCTCGCGGCGGTTTTGATGGATCACCTCCTCATCGGCCACGAGGCGGTGCTCGATGAGGTTGAGAGCCATCTCATGCTGATAGTAAAAGTAGGTCACCTGCCGGGAGAGATCCACAAACTGCCTTAGCACCACCGCCGCAGGCTGCGAACTGGGGAGTTGGGCCACGATGGACTCGCCTCGCGGACGCGTGCTGTTTTCCACCGGTGGCTCGACCTCTGGCGTGTGGGGTGAGGCAGCTTTTTTGGCGTTTTTTTCGCTCACCGTCTTCGCCACATGGCGGGAGACGAGAAGGGAGAGATTCTCCGGCAGGCGGTGCTGCACCACGCCGCGGCGGATTTCCAGTGAGGCGGCGGCCCAGGCTTTGTCGAGGTGGGAGAGTTTCCGCTTCAGGCGTGCCAGCTCTTTATCACCGATCACGTTGGAGGCCACTTGGTCGGCAGCGCGGTTCATGGCCCACACAGCCAGCAGGTTCACCCCATGCGCAGCGAGGGCGATGAGCATGAAGGGGCCTTTGGCGAGCCACATCCAGCCGCGGACGATCCTCCGCCCCCACAGGTGCCAGGATTTTTCCCGCTTGGGGGTCTTTTGAAGGTCCATTTCCCACGGATCACGCTCCATGGCGGCGCGGTAAAACCACAGATTCATCTCACGCACGGTGTGAACGAAAAGCGTGCCCAGCCCCCCGGCACCAAAGCCCAGTTCGCGAGCCAGCAGGCCGCCCAGCTCGCGGGCGCTCACCACGGAGATCACGGGCATGCCGATGTGCAGCACCGTGTCACCCGTGAGGATGCCATTGAGGCCGTCTTTCATCGTCGAACGCATGGAGATCGTCGTATCCAGCCACACCTGCGCGGGCGGTGGCATTTTGAGGTGCCAGCAAAGGGTGTGAATGATCTCAAAAAGCTGCGGTTGAGTGCCATGCGTGACTTGCAGGGCCACTCGAGTGCCACTGGGGCGTGGGCGCAGCGGGCGCAGCATGAAGACCCACGTCACCCCGAGCCCCAGAAACATCATCCAGTCCTGGATGAGGTTCCAATGCATCAGGCCGTTGATGGCCATCGTCTTGGTGATGGCGTGCAGCTCCACGCAGATCCACACAAAGGTCATCGCCACCAGCAGGACATAAGACAGCAGCAGGCTCACCGCCACGATGGCGGAGGAGATCATCATCAGGAAATGCACCGGCCCCCGCCACGGCGCGATGCGCAGGCGTTGGAGAGGGGCTTCGGACTGGACGGAGGGGGATGACATCAAAAATGAAAAGCCTGCTCACGCCCGGTCGGGGGTGAACAGGCTTAAAGGTAAGGCTCTGTTTATGGAAATTCTAACTAATTGTTTAATTTTGATGAAAATCAGCCCTCGCCGGCTGGCAATAGCCTCCTCCCAACGGGCGTTTTCAGTGCCATGCGCCTGCTTTTTGCCCTCCTCGGCCTGCTTTTCGCCTCCATCGCCTCTGCCAAGCCGGTGAACCTTGTCTTCATCCTGACCGACAACCAAGGCGCCTGGACCCTCGGCTGCTATGGAAACCCGGACATCCGCACCCCGCACATCGACCGGATGGCCGCCGAGGGCATCCGCTTCACCCGTGCCCTGAGCAGCAATCCCGTCTGCTCCCCCACCCGCGCCACCTTTTTCACCGGCCTCATCCCCTCCCAGCACGGCGTCCATTCCTTCCTCGATCCGAAATACATGATGGGACCGGAGGCTTACAACACCCTCCAGGAGTTCACCTCCCTCGGCGAGGTCCTCCGCGATGCTGGCTACACCTGCGGCCTCAGTGGCAAATGGCATCTCGGAGCCAACATGACGCCCAGCGAGGGCTTCACCACCTGGACGACGAAGCCAGACGGCAGCACGCAGGAGTTCTACGATCAAAAAGTCATCGAAAACGGCCAGCTCCGTGTCGAGCCGGGTTACACGACGGATTTTTGGACCCGCAAAGGCATCGAGTTCATCCAGCAGAACAAGGCGCGGCCCTTCTTCCTCTACCTCGCCTACAACGGCCCCTACTCGCTCGGCAAGCTCATGTCCCAGCCCGCCCGCAACCGGCATGCCGAATACTACGCCGACAAGCCCCTGCACTCCTTTCCCCGCGATGCCATGCATCCCTGGCAGCAGGCGAATAAGCAGTTCCACAACACCGATGCCGCCCGCCGCCGCATGGCCGCCGAATGCAGCGGCGTGGACGATGGCGTGGGCGAGATCCTCGCCGCGCTCAAAGCTAATGGCCTCGATGACAACACCCTCGTCGTCTATTCCAGCGATCAGGGCTGGATGGGCGGCCAAAATGGCATGTGGGGCATGGGCGATCACTTTGTGCCCACCGCCGCTCACGAGCTCATGATGCAGATCCCGCTCATCTTCCGCCATCCCGGCCAGATCCCCGCCGCGCAGACCTGCGATGCCCTCGTGAGCAACTACGACTTCATGCCCAGCGTGCTCAGTTACCTCGGCCAAACCATGCCACAGGCTCCGAAATCCCCCGGCCGCGATTTCTCCGCCGCTCTTCGAGGTCAAAAGCTCCCAAACTGGGACAACACCGTCTTCTACGAGATGGAAACCACCCGCGCCATCCGCACCGAACGCTGGAAATACGTCTCCCGCCATCCTTCCGGCCCCTTCGAGCTCTACGACATGCAGGCCGATCCCCAGGAACGCTTCAACCAGTACGCCCAACCCGGTACCGCCGACATCCAGGCCGATCTCGCCAAGCAACTCGACACCTTCTTCACCCGCCACGCCGATCCCAAATACGACCTCTGGAAAGGCGGCCGTTCGAAAGCGAAGCGGCACACGCCTTGAACCATCACGCGGCCTTTTTCGCCCGCTTTTTCCGTTCCGGTGCCAGCGTCATCTCCGGCGTCACCTTGATGCCCATGCGCTTATAGTAATCGAGCATCTTCTCCGTGGCCACGCGGCCGGCTTCGAGCACGATTTTCGACATCTCCGACATTTCACGCGGAGGAGCTTCTTGAAGGGTGTCGGAGGCGAGCATGGCTTGGAGTTGATCGAGCGTGTGCGTGGTGTTGTCAGCGATTTTCGTCGGCGGCGGTGAGGCATTGTCCCACAGCCCCCATTCATCGGCAAGGGGCAGGTAATCCTCGATGAAGTGCCTGCGGCTGCGATCAAAGCGACGCAGCACATCCTCCTCCGGCACATGATGACCGCCCAGCCTCACCCGCAGCGCCACACGGCCCACCGCCTGCTCCCCGGAGCCGATCACGATGTAGTGCAGCAGAAAGCGGTAGCCGAGTGCCTTGGCCTCGCGGATCAGCGCGACGTAGGTTTTGCCGCTCAAGGTCGATTCGATGGCAAAGCTGGCCTTCGCTTGCATCAGCGAACGCGCCTCCTCTAGCAGCAGACGGCCCGCTTTGAAGGCGCTGAGCGTGGGATCGAGCGGCGAGAGGCCGCGGGCGATCTCATCCGCGTTCAAAAAGCGCATTAGGCCGAGGCGCGGCAGCAGTTCGCGGGCGAGCGTGGTCTTTCCCGCGCCGTTGCAGCCGCCGAGGATGCAAAGTGTTGGCGTCATGCTGGCAAGGGAGCCCAGCTTTCGGCGTTCTTCAATGCCACACATGCACTCCCTCACTCGCCGACAGATTTTGCAACAAGCCGGAGCCGGTTTCGGCTCGGTCGCTTTGCAATCGCTGCTCGGAGCGGAAGGCGTGCTATCCTCGACGAATCCGCTGGCTCCGAAAGCGCCGCATTTCGCGCCGAAGGCGAAGTCGGTCATCTTTCTTTTCATGTATGGCGGGCCGTCGCACATTGATCTTTTCGATCCGAAGCCCGAGCTGGAGAAATGGCATGGCAAGGCCATCCCGGTGTGGAAGAAGGAGGACGCTTTCATGGGCGGGAAGACGAAAAACGTCGCCATGAAGAGCTACTACCGCTTTGCGAAGCACGGTCAGGCCGGCATCGACATGGCGGAGACCTTTCCGAATCTCGCCCGGCATGCCGATGACCTCTGCGTGATCCGCAGCATGCACGCGGAGAGCAACAACCACGGCCCCGCCATCTTCCAGATGAACACCGGCTTCATCCTGCCGGGCCGTCCGTGCATGGGCTCGTGGGTGACGTATGGCCTTGGCAGTGAAAGCGAAAATCTGCCTTCCTTTGTCGTGCTGCTCGATCATCAGGGTGCGCCGGTGAATGGTGCTCTCAACTGGTCGAATGGCTTCATACCCGCCGCGTATCAGGGCGTGCCCTTCCGCAGCAGTGGCGAGCCCATCGCCTACCTCACGCCGCCGAAAAATGTCTCGCGGTCGCAGCAGCGGGCACGGCTCGATCTGCTCAAGCAATGGAACACCGAATTCGCCGTCGCAAATCCCGCCGAGTCTCAGCTCGCTGCCCGCATCAACACCTACGAACTGGCCTTCCGCATGCAGATGAGTGCCAGTGAATGCACCGATCTCAGTCGCGAGCCGGAGAGCGTGCGGAAGATGTACGGCCTCGACAACGCGGTGACGGCCCACTTTGGTAAAAACTGCCTGCTCGCGCGTCGCCTCGTCGAGCGTGGTGTGCGCTTCGTGCAGCTCTACAGCGGCGGAAACGAAGGCCCGAAGGCCTGGGACGCCCACGACGACCTCAAAAAGAACCACGACCTCCACTGCGCCGAGACCGATGGCCCCATCGCCGCGCTGCTCGACGATCTCAAAATCACCGGCCTGCTCGATACCACCCTCGTCGTGTGGGGCGGCGAGTTTGGCCGCTCACCCGTCGCCGAGAACGGCAAGGGCCGCGATCATCATCCCAAAGGTTTCACCATGTGGATGGCCGGCGCTGGCGTGAAAGGCGGGCAAATGTATGGCTCCACCGATGAGTTTGGCTACGCCGCTGTCGAAAACCGCGTCTCCGTCCCTGATC
This sequence comes from Prosthecobacter sp., assembly GCA_044370285.1. Lineage (GTDB taxonomy): Bacteria > Verrucomicrobiota > Verrucomicrobiia > Verrucomicrobiales > Verrucomicrobiaceae > Prosthecobacter. The sequence continues at coordinate 46,984 of JBILVU010000011.1, read as the reverse complement.
TCCACGCCACCATGCTCCACCTCCTCGGCTTTGATCACGAACAACTCACCTACCGCTTCCAAGGCCGCGACTTCCGCCTCACCGATGTCAGCGGCGAGGTGGTGAGGGCGGTGCTGGCGTAGGCGTGGTCGAGCGGAGCGCGGCGGTGCATAGCTTCATGAAAAAGTTTGGATAATCACCGGGTTGCCAGTAACCGGGGTTCCAAAACGGCTCAGGAACCCGGCATCATGACAAATCCGCACCCATCATCTTGCCCGAAATGTGGAACCGCCATCCCGGAGGGCGCACCGCAAGGCCTTTGCCCGAAGTGCGTCCTGCTGGACGTGATGATGGCCACTCAATCAGCCGCTCCTCCGTCGAAAAAAACGGCTCACCCCTCGGTGGCGGAGCTGGCGGCGCATTTCCCCGACCTGGAGGTGCTGGAGCTGATCGGCGCGGGCGGCATGGGCGCGGTTTACAAAGCGCGGCAGCCGAAGCTGGACCGGCTGGTGGCGCTGAAGGTGCTTTCGAGTGATCTGGCCGGCGATCCTGCCTTTGCGGAACGGTTTGATCGCGAGGCGCGGCTGCTGGCGCGGTTGCATCATGCGAACATCGTCACCGTGTTCGATAGTGGTCTTGCGGGGCCGTTTGCGTATCTGCTGATGGAATTCGTGGATGGCGTGAACCTGCGTCAGGCGATGCGTGCGGGCCGCTTCACGCCGCCGGAGGCGCTGGCGCTGGTGCAGGACATCTGCGCGGCGCTGAAGTTCGCGCATGAGCACGGCATCCTGCATCGAGACATCAAGCCGGAGAACATCCTCATCGACTCGCGCGGGCAGGTGAAGATCGCGGACTTCGGCATTGCGAAGCTCACCGGCGAGGACGGCAAGGATCAGCTCACCCTCACGCAGCGCGGCTTTGTGCTCGGCAGCCCGCATTACATGGCGCCGGAGCAGTTGGAGTCGCCCGGAGATGTGGATCAGCGTGCGGACATCTACTCGCTCGGCGTGGTGCTCTATGAGCTGCTAACGGGCGAGCTGCCGCTGGGCCGCTTCGCGCCGCCCTCCAAGAAGTCCGCCGTGGACACACGCATTGATGAGATCGTGATGCGCACTCTCGAGCGAGAGCGCGAGCTGCGCTTCCAGACGGTGGATGAGGTGAAAACACAGGTCGCGGCAGCTTCTGAGCCAGGAACGCGTCCGGCTCAGGACTCGTCTGCTGAGAGCCCGGTGATTCGCTCTGGAAAGACGGCGCGTTTTGCGACTGCGGCGACGATTTGCACCGTGCTCAGCCTGATCCCGGCCTTTCTTGTCGGCCTCCTGCTGATTCAAAGCCGAAAAGGGAACGAAGCTCTTGTGATCGTTTTCTTCTGGTTGCCTCTCGTGATCCTGGCCGGGCTTGGAATCGGGTTCGCTACGCGGTCGCTGCGCCAGATCCGCGGCTCGGAAGGAAGAACGCCAGGCACCAAGAGGGCCAAGTTTGCCGCCTTCATGTGGCCCTGGCTGTCGATCGTGCTCATGAGCGGCGCGGGCTTCTTCACGCTGTTGGACGAGAACGTCCTCGGCATGAAGTGGAAGCTGCCGGTCGGCCTTTTGCTCATCGCAAGCAGTGTGCTGGGCATCGTGATGAACGCTCAGATTTCCCGTTGGTTGAAGGAAGCACGCTCAGCGAAGATTTCTGGACATGTGTGGCGATTCGTTCTCGCGGCCTTGATCGCTCTGACCGGTCTGTATCATTACGGCAAGCAAAGGAGCCTGGCCTGGGAGGACTACCAGAAAGAGAATAGTGCCGGGCTGAATGTGAAGATGACCATCAGCGCCGGGACCACGCTCCACTTCAAGGTCATTCGCGTGGATGCGGAGGGCAAGGAAACGCCTCTCGAACTGCAAAGCTCCCTCAGTGCGCCGGATGACCAACTCCTGCATACCACTCTGGAGGTCGGCTTGACTGAACGCTGGAAAAAAAGTGACCGGCAGAAGCTCTCCGCGATCTTGCTAGGTCTTCATGGGGACAAGTATTCGCGGTCCGTTTACCTCGACGACATCTGGGAGATCAGCCGTGTCGAAGAAGGAACTGAATCGACCGGTGACGAGCGCTTTGAACTGGCCACGCGGCATGACTGGCTGGGCAGAAAGCGGGAGACGCTTTACATCGAGACGACCCACACCAAGAAACAGCCCTGAACCTGACATGAGCCTCGCTTCCGCTGATTCCGCCTTTCACAGCACGCGCTGGACGCTCGTGCTGCGATCGCGTGGCGATGCGCCCGAGGCACGCACCGCGCTCAGCGAGCTGTGTGAGGTGTATTGGACTCCGGTGTTTCGTTTTCTGCGCAGCGAAGGCCGCAACGACGACGACAGCCGCGAGCTGGCGCAGGAGTTTTTTGCCCGTCTGCTCGCACGCGGCGGATTTGACGGTGCCGATCCGGCGAAGGGACGCTTTCGTTCCTACCTGCTCGGGGCGTTGAAGCATTTCCTGGCGGAGCAGAGACGCAATGAAGGGCGTCAGAAGCGCGGCGGGGGTGCCGTGGTGGAATCGCTGGATGCCACCACGCACGATACGGCTCCCGGCCTGCAAATCGCCGATGCTAGCACCGCGATGTCGGACAAAAAATTCGACCGCGAGTGGGCCTTCGCCGTCATGGATCGCAGTCTGAAAGCCGTGCAGGAGGACTTTGACCAAGCCGGCAAGGCCGCTCACTTCGAGGTGCTGAAACCCTGGCTCGTGGGCGACACCGACCATTTGTCCCAAGTGGATGCCGCAGCCCGGCTCGGCATCACCACCGGCACGGTGAAAGTGATGATTCACCGTCTGCGCAAAACGTTCCGCTCCGCCGTGGAAACCGAAATTTCCGAGACCGTTCCCGATGCTGCTGAGATCGGCGAAGAGCTTCGTTACCTGATCGAAGTTTTGTCGATGTGAATGGCCTGAACTCAATGTTACTAGCTCCAACCATTCACTGACTCACGAGGCAGGCTGATGGAATGAGGAATAATCAAAAAGCCTTAACTCTGATGATTTTTATCGGGCCAGCCGTGCTGGATAGGCACGAACATACTGCTCAATGCATTGCCGCTGCTCACGATTCAATCGAATGTCCGGACGTGCTTTGAGCAACATGTGTAATCCGTCCTCAATGCTTGAGGCTTCCCCGGATTCAATTAAAACAGCCAAGGCGAACAGACCTGTCCGTCCGTGACCTTGAGCGCAATGCACAAAGGTGCGCCCTGGGCGAAGCGAGGTCACAGCGGCGTGCAGGGTTTCAGGACTCGGCGCAGAACCGTCAAGCAGGGGAAACAGGACGTAGCATGGCGATTCCCCAATCGAGGCCGGTTCGGCAAACTCCGACGTCAGATCGACATAGTTGTCGAAGTGGCCTTCAACCTCATTGGTTAGCAAACGCCGTCCTACCACTAGATGATCCGTGACAGCATTTTGAGAAGGCTCGCCACTGAAGCGCCTGATCGAATGCCAAAGGATGGTGTTTAACGTGTGCAGGGGCAGAAAGACGAGCCAACTCCAGATTGGCAAGGTGCCATCGCTGCGTTTGCCAAACAGGCGATGGCCGTGCCGCGCATGCGCCAAACCAAGCAGCACGAAGTTAACTCCAAGCCAAACAAATATGATGGCCCAGCCGCGTTCGACGACTCCGAAGCCAATCATCACGAAACCGAGAAGTGTGAGTGAGATGCGGAAGCTCATGGTAGCTCGTCGTCCGTCTTCAAGAGCTGTTTCGCGAACACCGGGACCGAAAACGGGTGCTCGCCCCAATCCGGCACGGAATCACGCAGCAGGCTGATGGAGTGAAGAAAATGGCGTGTCATCGGTGCGTGGTGTCCCTTTGAAGCGATTTCAGTTTGGAGAACAATTTTACGAGAATCCAAACTATAAATGCGATTGCGGCGATGATCCCTGCAAGAGTCAGCAGAAGGGCAGTCCAAACGATAGGTTCAGGTATCGGAAGAGGGCCGTGTGCTAGGATGGCAAAACAGATCATGATCGGATCATTCCAAGAATTAGGATTCAAGTCAATGCCAGCACCTTCAGCCGCTCCAACTGCCTCTCCGGTGGCGCTTCATCGGCGTGGCAGGGCAAAACGCCTTTCAGCGGCAGCTCGAGGGCGCGGTGGAGGCTGCGGTGGGCGGCGGCGTTGTCTTGGTTGAGTATCTTGGGGGCGATGTGAGGGCCGAACGGGGCGGTGGCGAAGAGATCGCCGCTGAAAAGGAGCTGGTGTTGGGCGGAGTAAAAGCCGCAGTGGCCATGCGTGTGGCCGGGAAGGGCCACGACGCGGAGGCCGCCCCAGATGGGCAGTTCCTCGCCATCGTGGAGGAGCTTGTCAGGACGAAAGGATGGCATGCGTAGCAGGCGACGGCCGATCCATTCGGAGATGCCGGCGACGCGGCCCCAACCGGTGTAGCGGGCACGATTCTCGAAGTGGTCGAGATCGCCCTCTGGTCCGGCGATCCAAGCACCGTGCTCACGGGCGAGCGAAGGCGCGTTGAGCACATGATCGAGGTGGCCATGCGTGAGCAGGATGCCGCGGATGGGCAGATGATCCCAGCCGCGGGCTTGGAGAGATTTGGTCAAGGCAGCGCGTCCGCCGAAGAAACCGGTGTCGATCAGATACAAGGCATCGCCATCCCGCAGGACGAAGAACTGCACAATGAAGGTGCGGACGATGAGGAGATCGGGAGGCATGGCGGGGACTTACAAGCCGGTTTTTCTTGAAGCAAGACGCCGCTTCCGGCGTTTGCTGGTGCCCATGAAGTTCCTTTGCTCGCTCGCTCTGTTCTTGTTCGCGTCGTTTGCCGCTGCGGCCACGCCGCCGAACATCATCTACATCCTCGTGGATGACCTCGGCTATGGCGATCTGGGCTGCTACGGGCAGAAGATGCTCAAGACGCCGAACATCGACCGCATGGCGGCGGAGGGGATGAAATTCACGCGGCACTACTCCGGCAGCACGGTGTGTGCGCCATCGCGTTGTGTGCTGATGACAGGCCTGCACACGGGACACTGCCGCGTGCGTGGCAATGATCCGTGGATCATCCCGGACAGCGATGTGACGGTGCCGAACTTCCTCAAAACGGCCGGCTACCACACGGCCTGCATCGGCAAATACGGCCTGGGCAAGCCGCTGCCGCTCAACGACCCGGAGAAGAAGGGCTTCGACGAGTTTTATGGCTATGTGGGCACCAGCCACGCGCACAATTTCTACACGAAGGCCCTCATCATCAATGGTCGCGTGAGTCCGCTTCCAAACACGGTCATCGAAGGCTCGTTCAAAAACGCGGCAGACTATGTCGATGCGGATTTCACCGGCACCGGCGTGGCACCGCTGGACGGACGGAAGCAGTGGGTGCCGCAGCTTTGCTCCAACGAAGTGCGCCGTCACCTCGTCGAGCGCTCGCGAGACAAGGGGAAGCCCTTCTTCCTGTACTACGCGATGAACATCCCGCACACGAACAACGAGGCGGGCAAGGACTCGCCACTCGGTCATGGCATGGAGTGCCCGAACTACGGCGAGTTTTTGAAGAAGGACTGGCCGGACGCGGAGAAGGGATTTGCGCAGCTCATGCGCTTCCTCGACGACGAAGTCGGCCGCATCATGGCGGAGCTGAAACGGCTGGGCATTTATGAAAACACGCTCGTCATGTTCTCCAGCGACAACGGCCCGCACCACGAGGGCGGCCACGACAGCGACTTCTTCAACAGCAACGGCGACTTCAAAGGCACGAAGCGCGACATGACCGACGGCGGCATTCGCGTGCCCTTCATCGCCTGGTGGCCCGGCACGATCAAAGCGAGCGCGGTGAGCGAACATGTGAGCGGCTTTCAAGATCTGCTGCCCACCGTGGCGGAACTCAGCGGCGTGAATCTCCACACGGAGACCGACGGCATCTCGCTCGTGCCCACGCTCCTCGGCAAAGAAGGCCAAGAGAAGCACTCGCATCTGTTTTGGGACTTCAACGAGCAGGGCGGCAAACGCGCCGTGCTGAAGTGGCCCTGGAAACTCATCCACCTGAACACCGGCGCCGTCCCTGCGGACGCCAAAGCGAAAGGCAAAGGCAAGGCCGCGAAGCCCAAACCGCTCGAAAAGCTCCTCTACAATCTCGAAACGGACATCGGAGAGGAAAAGAACCTCGCGGCTGAGAAGCCGGAGATCGTCGCTGAGCTGGAGAAGCTCATGGAGGAGTCGTATCGGGCACCGAAGTAGCTTCGATTGGCAATCGAAGCTTCGGGGGACGTTCGGCTTCGACTGCCAGTCGAAGCTACAAAAGGCACGACGTTTCGCGGAGACTGCATGAATCGCTTTGGCAACGCGTAACTCCGCCCATGCGCTCGCTTCTCTTCCTCCTGCTCACCACGCCGCTGCTCGCGGACAAGCTGCTCGTGCTCGACTCACGAGTGATCGAGAGCGCTGAAAACGCCCGGCTGATGCCGGGAACAGTCACGAAGCATGCTGGTAATCCGCTTTTTCAGGCGGACAAGCCTTGGGAGAACTCGCTGAACAACCTGTACCCGAATGTCATCTGGGACGAGGAGCAGAGGGTCTTCAAGATGTGGTATAAATGCGTGCTCGCGGACAAGGAGGCGATCGCGCAGATGGACGGGCCGAGCACGGTTCACGATGTGGGCTGGTATCTGCTCTACGCGACTTCGAAGGACGGCCTCGCCTGGGACAAGCCTGCGCTGGGATTGCATGCCTTTGGCGGCACGAAGGCCACGAACATAGTGGCGCGAGACTGCCCGAACGTGGGCGTTTTCAAAGACCTGCATGAGGCCGATCCGATGCGTCGCTACAAGATGGTGAGTGATGTGGGATTAGGGAAGCCGCAGGTGCGTTTCTCCGCCGATGGCATTCATTGGGGAGAAGCGATCAAAGCGGAAGGCTTTGGCGCACAAAACGGCGACACGCACAACAACGCTTTCTGGGACGAGGGCAGTGGGAAGTATGTGTGGTTCACGAAGCTCTACCTCGGTGAGCGGCTCGTGGCACGACTGGAGAGTGATGACTTTCTGCATTGGCGGAACAACGGCCTCGTGCTGCGCAGCAGTGTGAGCGAAGGGCGCGGAAGTCAGACCTACTGCATGCCTGTCTTCCGACATGAGGGCCTCTACCTCGGCTATTTGATGATGTACAATGTCAGCAAAGGCCGCACGGTGGATTGCGAACTGGTGTGGAGTCCGGATGGCCTGAAATGGCAGCGGGTGGCTCCCGGCGTGCCGTTGATTCCACGCGGGCCAAAGGGCAGCTACGACAGCGAATGCATCTACGCGATGGCCGGGCCGCCGGTGATTCGGGATGGAAAGCACCTCCTCTTTTACGGCGGCGATGATTTTCCTCACACGGGCTGGAAACGGCACTGCCTGCCTTGTTTGGCGACCTTGCGCGAGGATGGCTTCGCGGGTTACGAGCCGGTCGAGGATGGCCAAACGGCCGTTTTGAACACGCGGATGCTTCGTGTGACCTCGGAGCCGTTTCGCGTGATCGCGGATGGTGATGCGGTCGAAGTTTCGGCGATGGATGAAGCCGGTCAAAAGGTCGAAAAGGCCTCGTGGGCGGGCAAAACGCTTCGTTTTCAGCTTTCGATGCCTCGTGGGAAAATCTACGGCCTCGAGGGTGTGGCGCTGGTGGATCGAAATCTGCCGCCGGAGGTCAATCCGCTGAAAAGCGCGGCCTGGCAGCCTTCACTGATTCAAACGCATGGCTTCGACTTCGCGAAGGATGCGCAGTTCTGGAAAGGCGTGGACGCGGTGACGGCTCACGACGGCTTTCTCACCGTCTCGCGAAGCGGGCGCAACCTGCCCATCGCATCCTCATCGGTGAAAGCGGGTGAATCCGCTGTGATCGGCGATTGGACAAAAATCATGGGTGGTCGCGGCGCTCGCATCTCGTGTCGCGTGCGCAGCGCGAAGCCGGGAGGCCGTGTAATGATCGAGATCTTTGCCAGCGATGTTGGAGCGTGGCAGTTCGAGACAAAAAGCACCTTCACCACCGACTGGCAGGATGTCACCGCGGAGCTGCGCTACGACTGGAGCGATGACGAAGCCCGTGCAGCCGGCTGGAAGCGGTCCGCGAACGGCTTCTCCTGGCGCGAGACGATTCAAAACATCGGCAAACTCGTCATCGTGCCCAGCGCTGCGGGGGCGCAGTCGAGTTTTGATCTCGACGAGGTGCGGGCTAGCGGGGTGGAGTGAGCTTTTCGGCCCAGTCCCTAAGCCATAACCATGCAGCCGGAAGGCGCAGAAAGTGGAACAGGTTTGCAACCTGTTCGCGCCGGAGCTGGGCGGGAATGAAGGCCTCTAGGGATCGGAAAGTCTCTCGATGAACCTCACCTGGGGTGTAACGCAGGCTGAAAGGTCGTGCGCACACGGTTCCCTCCGACGGCACAGGTTACAAACCTGTGCCACTTTCCTTCCTGGCATCTTCTGTCTGCCTGGTGACGGCTAAGGCGTCACGGCGGCGTCTTTTTGTGCGTTCTCGTAGCGGGTCCAGAGGAACTGCTCGACGAGCATGATGAGGTTCTCGTTAGGCCGGAGGCCATAGAAGCCCTGATTGTGGTAAGGGCGGGTGCCGAGTTTGGCCTGCACGGCGGGGAGGGCGTCGGCATCGCAGATGATGACGGAGGCGGTGAGATCGGTTTCGGGCACGGAGGACTCATAGCTGGCATTGGCATTGGTGCGCCAATACCAGCGCATGGGCCAGCCAAGGTCTTTGTTGACGACGAGGAGGCTCATGGGCGCGGGCTCGATGCGCTGGAGCTCGCTGACTTGCAGCAAGAGACGCGGGAAGGCCTGGACGGTGTGGGAGTAGGTCCAGGGATTGCGGGCATCGGCGGAGTAGCGATGGATAGCGAGATTCGTCTGGTAGCACAGATAATACAGACCGAGGCCGAAGGCGATGCGATAGCCGATGCGTAGGATGCCTTTGGCGAAGAAGCTGGCGAGCACGCGGCTGCCGTAACCGGCGAGCAGGATGAGCGCATGCTGGGCGCTGAGGATGGACCACGGGGTCTTGTAGGCGAGCACGGAGTAGCCGCCAAGGAGCAGGAGGGCGTAGAGGCTCAAAAAGACGAGGAAGGCCTGTCGCGGGCCGTTTTTCTGATGATTGCCGACGAGGCCGTGTCCCATGCCGATGAGGGCGAGGCCGACGATCATGAGTTCCGTCCAGGTGAGGCCGCCATCGCTGCGCCAAGTGAGGAGGGTGAGGTAGTAATGCCAGGGCTTTTCATGGCCAGCTCCACCGGAGCGTTCCAGATAGTTCGCATAGGTGGTGAAGCTGTTTTTGACGGCGTCCCAGTCATGGAAGCCGCCCGAGTATATCGCCACACTGACGATGGCGGCTGGAATGAGCACCCAGAGAAGCGGTTTATTTGGCCGCTGCTTGGATGAACCCATGGAAAACCCGCTGCGACGAGGCTCGAAGGGACCGAAGAGCTGCTTCGCCACGATCCAGGCCACAAAACCGGCGACGACATTGAGGATGAAGGTTTCCTTGGTGGCATGCATCAAGCCGGTGGCGATGCCGCCGAGAAGCAGCCAGAGCCGCCCACCGCCCTGCGAGTAGCGCCAGAAGCTGACGAGGGCGATCATGACGAGCAGCACGAGTGGTGTCTCCATGATGTAGTAGCGTGAGTAATACACCTGCATCGGCGAGACGGCGGCGAGCAGCATGGCGGCGACGACGCCGTTACGTCCGAGCACGTCCGTGAGCAGCAGCGTGGAGAGGATGAGCAGCAGGCCGCAAAGAGCGGTGACGGTGCGGAGTTGATCGCCACGCCAGGTGTCTGGAGCGCCCCAGAAGGCAAATTTGGACCAAAGGATGGAGGCGTAGTGCAGGCCGGGGCCGTGGTAGTCCTTCGGGTCGTATTCAAAGTGACCGGTGGATTGAAACTGGGTCGTTTTATAGGCCAGGATGGCTTCATCGGTGTGCATCGGGCGCTCATCGAGCAGCGGCAGCCGGTAAAAAGCCGCCGCTGCCATCGCGATGATCGCGAGGAGGATAAAGGCGGTCATGGAGAGGGCGGGAGCCTTGGACGGATACATGAGAGGGGAGGCCTCTAGCCCAGCATGTCGCGGCGTTCCACCATCAACCGCATGTTACGATAGCGCCGGAGGTAAAATTCCTCCCGCACGGGCGGCGCGGTATCACTGCCGCCGTGCTCGATTTCGACGGTGACGGCCTGGGAGGTGGCGCGAAGCTTCAAAAAGCGGAAGCGCGGCATTTCCCGAGCTCGGAAGAAGACGTGCAGCGGCACATGCGGGTGGGTGGCATTCCACAGCCAGCGGGAGGGAGGGAAGCTCTCTTCATCGGCGAGAGCGAACAAAATCTCCCGCACGAGGGCCTCGCCATGCCCACCTGCCCAGCGGGCGGCCTCACGGCGGTTAAAGAGCTGGTGCATCCAGGCCATGAGCGGATTCTTTTTAGCCTGCTCCATCTCCTCAATGAGCTCGCGGGCATGCACGGCCATGAGCCGATGAAAATCCTCCCGAGAGATGTTCCCGGCATCCCAGAGGCGGAAGAGCTTCTGGGGGCTGGGGACGGGCTCGGGGGTGGATGACATGGGGACGAGTGAGCGGGGCTGGTGAGCTGTGGTTGGCCTGGAAAAGGGCATTATCAACTGGCGGGTTGCGGATGTCTTTGTTTTGCTGTTTAGAAAAATTTTCCGACCGCCCCATGACCAACAACCAGAGCATCTTTCTCGCAGGCCACCGAGGCATGGTGGGCAGGGCTATCGAACGCCACCTGCGCAGCCAGGGCTTGAACGACATCCTGACGCAGTCCAGGCAGGAACTGGATCTGCTCGATCAAGAGGCTGTCTTCGAATACCTTCAGCAGTCCAAACCGCACATGGTGATCCTCGCCGCCGCCCGCGTGGGTGGCATTGAAGCCAACCGGGCTGAGCCAGCGCAGTTTCTGTATGAGAATCTGGCGATTCAGAACCACATCATCCACGGCAGCATGCTGGCCGGGGTGAAGCGGATGGTGTTTCTGGGCAGTTCGTGCATTTACCCGCGTGAATGCCCGCAGCCGATGAAGGAGGAGCACCTGCTTTCCGGCCCGCTGGAGCCTACCAATGAAGGCTATGCGCTGGCGAAGATCGCCGGACTGCGCATGACGCAGTATTATCACAAGCAGTACGGCATGCAGGGGCTCTGCCCAATGCCGTGCAATCTCTACGGCACTGGGGATAGCTTTGACCCGCAGCGTTCGCATGTGCTCTCCGCTCTCGTGCGGCGTTTTGTGGACGCGGCGGATGCTGGTGCGGAAAAAGTGGTGATGTGGGGAACTGGATCGGCGAAGCGTGAGTTTCTCCATGTGGATGACCTCGCACGCGCTGTGCTGCTGATGATGGAAAAGGTCGATTCGCCGGAGATCTTCAATGTGGGCTGCGGAGAGGACATCAGCATCCGTGAGCTGGCGGAGAAGGTCGCGGCGGCAGCGGGCTATCAAGGGCGGTTGGAGTGGGACAGCTCGAAGCCTGACGGCATGCCGAGAAAGTGCCTCGATGTGAGCAAGATCAAGGCCATCGGCTTTGAACCGCAAATTTCCCTGGATGAGGGTATCCGCCTAACCATGGAAGAATACCGTCAGGTCAAGCAATCCCAGCCCCAAGGCTAATTCATGCGCAACATTCCCAATATCGACAAGCTCGCGGGTGTTCTCGAAATCTTTTTGGAGAACCACAGCCGCACCAATCAAGCCAAGGACACTCGCTACTGGTATCCACTGAGCATCGCTACCTATGACGTGCAGGAGATCCTTCAGGCACTGGATTCACTGTGCAGCTTTCGCACCACGATGTGGGAGAAGACGCTGGAATTCGAGCGTCGCTACTCGGCCTATCAAGGCTGCGGTCATTCGGTGATGGTGAACAGCGGCTCCTCTGCCGATCTCCTCGCCTGCCACCTGCTGGCAAACCCTGTGGCTCCCATTCTCCAGCCGGGGGATGAAATCCTGGTGCCTGTGGTGACGTGGCCCACGCAGATTTGGTCCGCCATGATGGCCGGGCTCAAGGTGCGACTGGTGGATGTCTCCCCCCGCACGCTGAATGTGGATGTGGAAGAGCTGGAGCGGGCGATCACGCCAGCCACGAAGGCGATCTTCCTGGTGCATCTCATGGGCAATCCATGTGACATGGGTGCCATCACCGCCTTGGCCCAAAAGCACAACCTCGTGATCATTGAAGATTGCTGCGAGGCACTCGGCGCCGAGTTCAAAGGGGTGAAGGTCGGAAACTTTGGCGTGGCCGGCACTTTCAGCTTCTTTTTCGCTCATCATCTGGTGACGATGGAGGGCGGGATGATCGTCTGCCAGACCGAGCAGCATGCCCGTGATCTAAAAATCCTCCGCGCCCATGGTTGGGTGCGAAATGTGGATGGTCAGGAGGGCAAGGAAGAGCTGGCGCAGCGCGGCATTGATCCGCGTTACGCGTTCTACAACTGGGGCTTCAATGTTCGCCCCACGGATGTGCAGGCCGGCTTTGGCTTGTGCCAGCTCGAAAAGATCGAGGCCTTCAACCAGCAGCGGAACAAGCTGGCGGCTCAGTTCTTCGAATTCATCGACACGCAGAAGTGGCTGTCACGCCCCGAGGTGCATCCCGATGCCGCCCCGTGCTGGTTTGCCCTGCCACTCATGGTGGCAAAGGGGGCGCCCTTCACTCGATCGGACATTACGCGTCATCTGGAACTCGCTGGCGTGGAGACTCGCCCTGTGGTGGCGGGTAACATCGCCCGCCACCCGGTTTCGGAGGTGTTTCCAGCCTTCAAGGAACGTGCCTTCCCCGGAGCCGATGAGATCCACGAGCGCGGCTTCTACATTGGCCTTTCCCCGCTCTACACCGAGGCGGAGATCAGCCGCCTGATTTCTGTCTTCACCGCGTTTTTATCTCCCTCTTGAACACGATACTCGTCAGACTCATCGGTGGCCTGGGCAATCAGATGTTCCAATACGCCGCAGGCAAGCGGATGGCACTTTTGAATGGCGCGGCGCTCGTTTTGGATACCTCTGCCTTTCGTTCCTACAAGCTGCACCGTTTTAGCCTCCAGCATTTCGAACTGGAGGCTCCCGAGGCGAGAGACTGGGAGATGCGGCGCATTCGCGGAGAGGGTGGCTTGCGTAGTCTTTTGGCGCGGCTTGGCGATTGGCATGGTCCCGTGATCCAGACACCGCTTTCCAGCCTCCAAAAGGTGGTGGAAAGTGGGTTTGAGTATGATGACAAGGTGCTCGGCATGCGTGGATCTCTCTACCTGGATGGTTACTGGCAGAGTCCGCGTTACTTTGAGCCTATCGCCGAAGAGATACGGAAAGACTTCCGCGTGAAGACCGAGCCCGGACCCGGGAATCCGCAGATGGCGGAACGCATCCTTTCCACGAATGCCGTATCTCTGCATGTGCGCCGTGGGGATTACACGGCCAATGCCAAGACCCAGAGCATCCACGGCGGCTGTTCGACGGCCTATTATGAAGCGGCGGTGCGCCGCGTTTGCGAGTTGGAGGGAGATGTGTGCTTCTTTGTGTTTTCAGACGAAATCGAATGGGCTCGGCAGCACCTGAACCTGCCAGGAAAGCCTGTGTTTGTGGATTTGAATTCGGCGCTCAACAATTACGATGACCTTCGTCTGATGAGCCTGTGCAGGCATCACATCATCGCCAATAGCAGCTTTAGCTGGTGGGGAGCGTGGTTGGGGCGGCCAGATGGCATCACGATCGCTCCGTCACGATGGATGAATGACAGTGCGAAGGGGCCATCCGCTGAGGGCATCCTGCCTCCGCCGTGGATCAAAATCTCACCTGAGGGAGTCGCATGAGCAAAACGGCTGGAATATTGATGCCATGCCGCGGCCATCTGCCACATGTGCAGTTGGCTGTGCAGAGCATTCTGAGCCAGACGCATCGTGACTTCGATTTTCTTATCATCAATGATGGCTCCGAGCCGGTGGTGCGGGAATACCTCGAGAACATCCAGGATAGCCGCGTGCGGGTGATCCATCACGAGACCTCCATCGGAGTCTCCAAATCGTTGAACAAAGGTTTGCGAGAGTTGCAGACGGAAATCGTCATTCGCATGGATAGTGATGACATCGCCCATCCTGGTAGGCTGGCTTTGCAATGCCAGTATCTCACCGCGCATCCCGAGATCACGGTACTGGGCGGGCAGGTGCAAAACATGGATGGCCAGGGCAAGTCTCCTCGCGTGCCGCTGACTCATCCTGACATCGGTTACCGACTGAATTGGTCCAACGCGCTGAACCATCCCACGGTGGCTTATCGCCGGCAGGCGATTCTGGATTTTGGCGGCTATGACGAGAGTCTTGGACCGCTGGAGGAGGATTTGGAATTATGGACGAGGCTCTTTTTCCAGACTCGCTTGGCCAATCTGGCCGAGGTCATCCTCGATTATCGCGTTCATCCCAATCAGACGAGCAAAGTCCACTGGGCTGCTACAGAGACGGTTCGTTCCCGCATTCGCCAGACATTCAGGCAGAAGCTCACGGGATGCACCGTGGCACCGGTTTTTGACTATCAGGACCGGTGGACGCCTGAATACCGCCCTACCCAGGAGGAATGGGTGGGCTGGACGGGCTACCTCAATAGGCTCCGAGAGGTTATGCGCGACTTTCCAGGTTCTTCCGGTGATCCTGGCAGGGACCTAGCCCGGCGCTTCTACCACAGTGCGGCCCGTTTCAAGAGTGCGGGGGGCGATCCCGGAGATGTGAGATCGAAGACCAAAAAACTCAGCCGATGGTATGCCCTGACGAAGGGCATCTTGTGACAGCCGCGTAGGTATGCATAATGACAGCCCACAACTAACATGAACTGATGAAAGTGATCCTGCTATGCGGAGGGATGGGAACTCGTCTCCGGGAAGAAACCGAATACCGCCCCAAGCCCATGGTGCCCGTCGGCAGCCAGCCGATTCTTTGGCACATCATGAAAACCTATGCCCACCACGGGTTCAGAGACTTTGTCATCTGCCTGGGATACAAGGGGGAGATCATCAAGGATTACTTCCGTAACTATCTCTGGAATCGCAGTGATGTGACCCTGAAACTGGGACGTAATCCGCAGATCACCTACCACAACGCCCACGATGAGGAGGACTGGACCGTTACCTTGCTCGAAACAGGGATGCATTCCATGACCGGCGGGCGTCTTGCCCGCGCCATGCGGCATATCGGAGATGAAGATGTGCTTCTGACCTATGGAGACGGCGTGACGGATGCGAACATCGCCGAATCCGTGCGCTTTCACTATGCCCAAAAGGCCCTCGTGACCCTCACTGCGGTGCGACCAGCCGGGCGTTTCGGGGAGTTGGATATCAACGAATCCTCGATCTCTTCCTTCAACGAAAAGCCTGAGCAGGAGGCCGGCTACATCAATGGTGGCTACATGGTGCTCGACAAATCCGTGCGTGATTACCTCGCTGGCGATGATTGCATCTTTGAACGCGAGCCCCTGCAAAACATGGCCCAAACCGGCCGCCTGAAGGCTTTCTGCCATGACGGCTTCTGGCAGTGCATGGATACCTACCGCGAGTTTGAAATGCTCAACAAAATGTGGGACAGCGGCAGCGCTCCCTGGAAGGTCTGGTGATGTTCGGCTCTATCTATCAAGGCAAACGCGTGCTCGTGACCGGCCATACCGGCTTCAAAGGCTCGTGGCTCACGCTTTGGCTGCATGCCCTGGGGGCCAACGTGAGTGGCTATGCTCTCGCGCCGCTTCACGCGGAGGATTTGAGCCATCTCATTCCACCCGATGTGCTGGAGCACGAATGGATTGCCGATCTGCGGGACAAGGAGAAACTCACTCAGGCCATCGAGACCGCCAAGCCGGACCTCATCATGCACCTCGCCGCGCAGCCGCTCGTGCGTCTTTCCTATGCCGAGCCGTTGGAGACCTTCTCCGTGAACGCTTGGGGCACCGCCGTGCTGCTGGAGACGGTGCGTGCGACGGGCTGCGCCGCGCCGGTGATCGTCGTCACGAGCGATAAATGCTACCTCAACCAAAATCTCGGACGCCCCTTTTCGGAGGAAGATCCGCTCGGCGGGCATGATGTGTATTCGATGAGCAAAGCGGCCACTGAAATGGTGGTGGCGGCGTGGCATGCCTCATTCTTTTCGCGTGAACAGGGCAGGGGACGCCTTGCCTCCGTGCGAGCGGGGAATGTCATCGGCGGTGGTGACTATGCGGCGGATCGCATCCTGCCGGATTGTGTGCGTGCCCAGGTGGCGGGTGAGCCGGTGATCCTACGGAATCCTGCGGCGACGCGGCCTTGGCAGCATGTTTTGGAATGTTTGAGCGGTTATCTGAATGTGGGACAGCTCTTGTTTGCTGAACCGGCCTCAAAAGAACTGCTGAATCTCAATTTTGGCCCTGATCCCGAATCCGAGCGCAGCGTGGGTGAGGTCGTGAAGGCCTTCTTTGAAGCCTGGCCTGGCCTGTGGGAGGCGCGACCTGATCCGAATGCTGTCCCTGAGGCCACGCGGTTGACTTTGAGCCATGCAAAGGCATCGAAAGTGCTCGGCTGGCATCCCGTGTGGGATTTCCAAAAGGCCACGCAGACCACGGCGGAGTGGTATCGCCTCCGCCACACGCAAAAAGACGCTGACATGCTGGCTTTCACCCGCCATCAAATCATGGAATATGCCTCACAGGCCCGCGCTGCCGGGCTGCCGTGGACCAACTAACTCAAACCATGCTTGAAGCTCATTGCTGCCGTTCCTGCGGCTCCACCCGCTCTCTGCCCGTCATCGACCTCGGCCTCCAGCCGCTGGCAAACAATCTGCTGCGTCCCGAAGACATCGGCAAGCCGGAGCCACGTTTCCCCCTCGCGGTGTTTGTCTGCTCCGATTGCTGGCTGATGCAGATCACGGATACCGTGCCGCCGGTCGATCTGTTCAGTGACTACATTTACTTCTCCTCCTTCTCCGATGCCATGCTGCGGCATGCAAAAGCCGCCGTGCAAAAACACATCGCGGAAAAGAAGCTCGGTAAGGAGAGCTTCGTCATCGAGATCGCCAGCAATGATGGTTACCTGCTGAAGAACTTCGTCGATGCCGGCGTGCCCTGTCTTGGTTTCGAGCCTGCGGTGAACATCGCCGAAGTGGCGCGAAACAACGGCGTGGAGACCCACTGCGAGTTTTTTGGTCAGAAGACGGCGGCGGCCCTCCGGGAGCAAAAAGGCCGGGCTGATCTCATCCTGGGCAACAACGTCTTCGCGCATGCTCCAGACACGAACGACTTCGTCGCCGGCGTGGCGGAACTGCTCAAGCCGGACGGCTGGGTGGTTTTCGAATTCCCCTACGGCGTGGAGATGATCGAGAAGGTGGAGTTTGATACGATCTACCACGAACACGTTTATTTCTTCACGCTCACGCCGCTTGTTTCGCTCTTTGCCCGGCATGGCATGGATGTCTTCCATGTGGAGCGCCTGCCGATTCATGGCGGCTCGTTGAGGCTTTATGCCTGCAAAATAGGAGCGGAGCCGATTCGTGTGACAGTGACGGAGACACTCGATGCCGAAGCCCGGCTCGGTGTCACCGGTGCAGCCTACTATGAACGCTTCAGCGAGCAGGCGGCGAAGGTGAAGGCGGATATGATCACCTTCCTCGCGGAGCAAAAAGCGGCCGGAAAACGTGTCGCGGCCTATGGTGCCTCCGCGAAAGGCAGTACGCTTCTCAATTACATCGGCGAGGCGGCCGGCTCTCTCGAGTTCATCGCGGACCGCAGCACCTACAAGCAAGGCCGCCTGAGTCCAGGGCTACACATTCCCGTGGTGCCTGCCGAGGAGCTCGCGGCTCGTGCGCCTGACTACGCGGTGCTGCTGGTCTGGAACTTCGCCGAGGAGGTGATGGCCCAGCAACAGGACTTCCGGGCCAAGGGCGGTCGTTTCGTCATTCCACTGCCCAAACTGACGGTGGCATGAAGTTTGTTTCCACCAGCATCTCCGGGGTCTGGATCATCCAGCCCGAGCGTCATGAGGATGATCGCGGGTGGTTTGCACGCACTTGGTGTGAGGAGGAATTTGCTGCCCACGGCCTTCCGACTCGTTTTTCGCAGTGCAATGCCTCTTTCAACAAGCATCGTGGCACCCTTCGTGGCATGCATTTCCAGGAGGCACCGCATCAGGAGGCCAAGCTGGTGCGCTGCACGCGGGGCTCGCTCTTTGATGTGGCTCTCGATCTGCGGCCTGGGTCTCCCACTTTTGGAAAATGGGAAGGCATCGAGCTCACCGAGGAGAATGGGGTCGGGTTTTTTATCCCAGAAGGCTGCGCCCACGGCTTTCAGACGCTGGAGGATGCCACGGAGGTGTTTTATTCCATTACGACGCCCTACCACGCGGAGTCTCTCCGTGGCGCACGATGGGATGATCCCAGATTTTCGATCCAGTGGCCGTTGGCATCGGAGGCGAGGCTCAATGAACGGGATGCCAGCTACCCTCATTTTGTTCCTTCCGGGGCTTGATGTCCGCCTGTTCCTCGCGTCATAGGGAGGCCGCCTTTCCGTCGCTCCTGACCACGCCGGGGGCGTATTCTAGGTTTCCCGACTGCCCTCGTCCTCCAATGATTCCCGTTTTCAAACCTCACATTGACGCCGACACCATGAAGGCGGCTGTTGACGCGTTGCACCTCGGCTGGCTCGGCATGGGCAGCTACGTGAGGGAGTTTGAAGAAAAGCTGGCGGTGGCCTTTGAACTGCCACCGGAGCGCCGATTGGTAGCGGTCAATACCTGCACCTCGGCTCTTCATCTGGCGCTGCTGAACGCTGGCGTGGGGCCTGGGGATGAGGTCATCACGCCCGCCCTCAACAACATCGGAGATTTTCAAGCGATCGGCATGTGCGGAGCACGGCCAGTGTTTGTGGACATCAACGAGGATGATCTCTCCATCAATCCTGAGCTGGTGGAGCCGCTCATCAGCCCAAAAACGAAGGCTATCATCGTGCTGCACTACACGGGCACCGCCGCACGGGTTCACCAGATCCTCGACATCGCCCGTAAGCACGGTTTGCGAGTCATTGAGGATGCTGCCCATGCCACCGGTACCCGCGTGGATGGCCGCCCCATCGGAAGCTACGGGGACATGGCCTGCTTTAGTTTTGATGCGATCAAGACGCTGACCTGCATTGACGGCGGGGCGGTGGTCGTCCCAAATGCCGAGGAAGCTGAGCAACTCTACCCAGCGCGTTTGCTGGGCATGACCCAACCCAACGAGCGCCTCTACGGAAACAGCCGTGCATATCAGTTCGATGTGTTTAAGCAGGGCTTCCGCTACCATCTGGCGAATCTGCATGCCGCCATCGGCCTTTCCCAGCTTGCTAGCTTGGGAGAGTTCACCGCCAACCGCCGCAAATACTGCCGCCTGTATAACGAACTCCTCAAAGATGTGCCAGGCGTGGTGGCGCCGACGGACCGTTTCGACGGAGCCAGCATCTTCCATTACTGCCTGCGTGTGCCGGGTGGCAAACGTCCGCTCCTCCAAGCTCACATGAAGGAAAAAGGCGTGGACACGGGCATTCACTGGATGCCCGGCAATCGCTTCACCTGGTTGAAAGACTGCCGCGGTGCCAACGATCTGCCTGTGACGGATCGCGTGGGCGATGAAATCCTTACCCTGCCTCTTTGGTCTTACATGACTGAGGAAGCCATCCAGACTGTGGCTGCCTCCATCCGATCCTTCTTCCGGCTCCCCTCCCTCAAATGACACCGCTGACTAATCTGACCATCGATATCGAGCACGGCATGGTGAGTTGGACCCACGATGGAGTGACTGAGTCGCTCCCGATGGGCCATCCCCGCGCCTTTGAAATGGCCTCTCACGCCTGGATGCGCTGCGGCTGGGATGTGAAGCACGTGCATTCATTCACCTGGATGGGCCGCCCGATCATTCAGCTCCCCGAGGACGTCGTGCGCCTACAGGAACTCATTTACATGACGAAGCCGGATGTCGTCTTGGAGTGCGGCATCGCCCATGGCGGTTCGTTGGTGTTTCATGCCTCGTTGCTGCAGGCGATGGGGCGCGGCCGCGTCATCGGCGTAGACGTGGAAATTCGCCCACATAACCGCAAAGCACTCGAAGAGCATGAGATGTTCCCCCACATCACCTTGGTGGAAGGTAGTTCCATCGCCCCGGAGACGGTGGCAAAGGTCAAATCGCTCGTGAAGCCCGGTGAGAAGGTTCTTTTGATTCTCGATTCGAATCATTCCCGGGATCATGTGCTGGGTGAAATGCGTGCCTATCACGATCTGGTGCCGCCCGGATCTTATATCGTCTCGTGCGATGGAATCATGGAGGAGGTCTGCGGAGGTCCGCGAACCCAGCCAGACTGGTCCTGGAACAATCCCATCACGGCAGCGAAGGAGTTCGCCGCTGAGAATCCTGATTTCGTCATCCAGTATCCACCCTTCCTGTTCAACGAAGGGGTGGTGGCCCGCCCGGTCACCTATTTCCCGGACGGCTATCTTCTTCGCGTCCGCTGATCCTTTCCCATGCAAGCCAGCCCTGTCACCGGAAAACATGTCCAAGAGAGCTTGCTCACCCGTGACCGCGTGGTGGCCATGCACAACCGCCTCCATGATAGCGGCCAAGCGGCTCGCTCAATCCCGTGGGGAAAGCTCGAACTGCGAGTCTGCCCAGATTCAGGTCTGATCTTCAACGCGGCATTCGATCCGTCCTTAGTGGAGTATGACGCCACTTACGACAGCACCGTGCCCTCTGCGGCCAGTGAAGCCTACTGCCGTGAGCTTGCGAGCTTCCTCCTGCGTGAGTTTACCTTGCCTGCGGATGCTCTCGTGATCGAGGCAGGTTGCGGCAAAGGAGAGTTCCTCGAGATGCTGCTGGCTGCGGCACCATCATTGCGCGGACTTGGTATGGATCCGAGCTGTCCGGCTGAAAGGCAGGAAGGGCGGCTTCATCTGATTCCAGACTACTTTAAGCCTGAAAAGGTGCCCTCTGGAGCGGCCCTCGTGATCTGTCGTCACGTGATGGATCAGATGACCGATCCACTGGCCTTTGTTCGCCAGGTGGCTGCTCTCGCGGAGAGCAATCTTGGCTGCCAACTCTTCATCGAAGTGCGTGATTTTCGCGGCATGCTGGCCGCTGGAGCCTTCTGGGACCTCTGCTACGAGAACCATTGCTACTTCACCGAGGAATCTCTTTCCCATCTTCTCGGCGCAGTAGGTTTTGAGATCGTCTGCCAGGGGCGTGGTCTCGAAGGTCAATACCTCTGGATGGGGGCCAAACTGGGATCTCGCGTCTCTCGCACAGAGGGGGCAGCCGTCGCACGCATCGCAGCGGATCTCACCGAATTCGCCCGGCGCGAAATAGAGAGTATCGAAGCCATCCGAGGGGAAATGAGGAAGCTCAAAGCATCTGGCCGAAAAATCATCGTCTGGGGAGCGGCCACGAAGGGGGTGAACTACATCACGAATGTGGACCCGGATGCCGTTTTGATCGATTTTGCCACGGACATCAATGCTCGCAGGCACGGCAGTTATGTGGCGGGCAGTGGGCACGAGGTCATTGCACCGCAGGAGATCGCTTCCCGCGCTGGAGATAGCCCGGCCATCGTGGTGATGAACCCAAGCTACATGGACGAGATTTTCGAGCAATGCATGCAGATGGGCCTCCGCCCGCAGATGCTGGATGCGCTGATGAACGCTAAGGCCCTTCCCACCACATGAGCCAAGGCCCTTTTTTCAGCATCATCATTCCGACGAAAAATCGCGGGCACATCATTGAGGAGTCCATCTTGGCGCTGCTGCGGCAGACCTTTACAGATTGGGAGCTGATCCTCGTGGACAATGATGATACCGACGCGACGAAGGACGCTTTTGAAAAATTTGACGATCCGCGTCTGCGCCGCCTGAAAACCGGCGGTTTCAGCATGGTGGATAACTGGCAGCACGGCATCCCCCACGCCCGCGGCAGTTACATCCTCGTTCAGGAGGATAAGACTCTCCTGCGCCAGCGAGCCTTGGAAAAGGCCCGCGCTGTGATCCAGGCTCATAATCCGGATTTCCTCGGCTGGCGCATCGACTGCATCATCGATAACGAAACGCCGCCAAGAATAGCGAAATCAAAGACCACCGGCGAAGTGATCCGGCATGATTCTCGTGAACTGATCGAGCTATTTGTCGCCGGTCTCTGCCGTAGTGGCTACCGTCCTTCGCCCAATTATGGCTGCATCCGTCGTGAGTTGGTGGAGCGCATCATGGCCGGCAAAGCAGGCAGGCTTTGTTTGGGGGTAGATCCCGCCTTCAGCGCCGCCGTGCAGATCCTTGCTGGCACCGAAGCGGTGCATCTGTTCGACGAGTCTCTCTTCGTGCATGGAAACAACCAGCTCAGCACGGGCAAAAACTTCGAGGCCAAGACAGGGAACTATCACACCTTCACGAAGGACAACGGCGGTGGTGAGACCATCTACTACAACTTCGTGCCGTTGAAGCTCGTCTCCGTGGTGAACCAGACCTTCAACGAGTACTGCCGCGTCCGCTCTCTTCTCGGTGAGGAGGTGCTTCCTCCCATCGATATGGTCACCTACTTCGTGCGCAACTATGCCCACTTCTGGCGCATGAAAGACACCGGCATCGACACCGCGGACTACGTCCGGCAGTGGAATGACGAACTCGCGAAGCAACCGGAGAAGGTGCGTCAGGAGGTGGCCACCGAGATTAAAAAGGCCGGAGGGGCGGCGAAGATGGGCAGCGCCAGTCTGGGTAGGCGCCTGCGCCGTAGCCTGGGCATCGACAAGGCAGAGGGTGCCATCAAAAGACTTTTCCGCCGCAAGTCAGCGCGTTCCTGGCCTTTCAAAAGCCCACTCGAATATGTAATCTGGGAGGATGAGCAGGAGGCGAAGGCCGCCGCCTCAGCCCGATCCTCAGCAGAATAACTCCTCACTCTCCGTTTCCGATGTCACTCGCACGCTTGAAGACCTCTATCGCCTGGAAAGTTTTTCCTTGGACGAATTTCAATTTCAAGCTCGCCTCCGGCCTGCGCTTATGCCTGAGAAACAGAGGGGATTTCCCCATCCTTCAGGAGATCTTCATGGAGCAGAGCTACGCCCCTTTTCTCCGCGACATCGCCCCGGTGAGACGCTGGGTGGATTTGGGATGCAACTGCGGCCTGTTCTCCCTCTACCTGGAGGATTGGGCACGCCAGCACGGCTGGAAGGACGAACGCCGCGCCTGCCTCGTCGATGCAAACCGCCTAGCACTGGCCTCCACGCGTGACTCCATCGCCAGAAACGACCTTGGTAACCAGTTTCATGTCGTCGAAGGGCTGGTGGGCGTGAAAACGGGCACGATGGGTTTCTTCGAGTCCAAATCGACCTACAAATCCTCTGTCTTCGAGCTTAAGAGCAAAGAGAAAAGCAGGCAGGTATCCGTCGTGGATCTGGCCTCACTCCATGAGAAGCTCGGCGGGCCACCTGATCTGGTGAAAGCCGACATTGAGGGAGCTGAAAAGTTGCTCTTTGAGCATTGGCCTGAGTGGCTCCAGACATCCCGCTACCTGCTCGTCGAATGGCATGAGCCGCACATGAAAGGTCGTGACCTAGATGCCATCTGCTCTCGTCTTGGTTTCCGATTGGTGGCTGCTCATCCACCCGCTTATCTCAAGAACGACAGCCGTCCTGCGCTCGATCTTCCGATCGGTTCCGCGCTTTGGGAGCGTCAGTAAATACAGAGCCACATGAGTCCCACCGGCCGTCGGCTGCGCATCAAGCTCAGCACCAGCTTTCCTGAATGGCCCGTCGAGCAGCAGTTGCCAAGCGGCGGGATCTGGGAAAATGCCGAGTTTTTCATCAATCAGCCTGTGGCTGAATGTGACGCTTGGTTCGTCTATGAGGGCCTCACCACAGAGGACTCCACCATCTGCCCGGCAGGTAGCGTCACCTTCCTCACGGCGGAGCCATCGAGCTTCAAGCGTTACCACAGGGGCTGGCTGCGTGGTTTTGACCGCGTCATCACCAGTCAGCACGATCTTCGCCATCCTGTGGTGACCCACACGCAGACCGGGCTGCCCTGGCTGTTGCGCCGCAGCTTTGATGAACTGCTGCCTTTCCCATCTGTGCAGAAGACCGGGGATATTTCCGTCATCTCCAGCACCAAGACCACGACGCGAGGCCACCGCCAGCGGCTGGCCTTTGTGCGTGAGCTAGCCAGGCAGGTGCCTGTGGAGGTCTTTGGTCGTGGATTCCGCTCACTCGAAGACAAATGGGAAGGACTCGCTCCCTTTCGTTTCTCAATCGCCATCGAGAACAGTAGGCATGAGCATTACTGGACCGAAAAGTTTGCCGATTGTGTGCTGGCGGGGACCGTTCCGGTTTATCACGGCTGCCCGAACATCCAGGACTACTTTTCCCCTGACGCCTACCTCAAGCTGGACATTCACGACGTGCCCACCGCCATCCAGACCGTGAAAAACCTCCTCGTTGATGCCCCGGTGGAGTATGACCGGCGACTGCCAGCCTTGGTGGAGGCTCGGCGACTCGTCCTGCATGAGTACAATCTGTTTAATCTGATCACCCACGTAGCCACAGCCGATGCGGCTGCTCCGCGGGCGAAAGAAAAACGCACTCTCAAGCCGGAGCCACAGCTAGGATGGCTGAAGAAGAGATGGACGCGGGCCTGCCGGAAGTGGTTCTGAGATCGGAAAAACGCTTTGCGCCTCAAGGTCCTGTCGGTAAGCAAAGGGTGAAAACTCCCCCCAAGCCGCCATGCATTTGAAATCAGCCATCCGCCGTTCGTTCAAGAAGCTTCGTGAGTCGGTCATGCCGGCACACGCCAAGATGCTTCCTCTTCACCTGGGTGCTCCGAGCTATGTGGGAGATGCGCTGTGCAGTTGGAACAAGAACATGGCTTGGATGAATGAACCGCGTTTCAAGAAAGCCTATGACCTGGGCATGGATACCGGCCACCGTTTCAGCGGATCGACCATGACGGGGCACGACATTCATCTCGAATGGCGGGTGCATACCTGCTGCTGGGCGGCTTCTCATGCGCTGCAGCTCGAAGGAGACTTGGTGGAATGTGGGGTGAACACCGGCATCATGTCTCGCGCGATCTGTGACTACATCGATTTCAACAGCACGGGTCGGGACTTTTACCTTTTCGATACCTATCTAGGCATCCCTGAAGAGCAGATGAACAAGGCCGAAATCGAATCCGGCCGTGGCAAGCAGAACGCCAAGCACTACGGTGATTGCTTCGAGATCGCGAAGAAGAACTTCAGCGCCTACCCGCGTGCTCATCTGGTCCGTGGTAAAGTGCCTGAAACCCTCACTGAGGTGAAGATCGAGAAGGTGGCCTACCTTTGCATCGATATGAATATCGTGTACCCCGAGATCGCGGCCATGGAGTTCTTCTGGGACAAGCTCGTTCCCGGTGCCTTGATCGTGCTCGATGATTATGGCTGGATTGGCCATTACCTTCAGAAGGAGGCTATTGACGAGTTTCTGGCACCTCGGAACGTCAAAGCACTGACGCTCCCTACCGGTCAGGGTTTGATCATCAAGCCTTGATCAGCCGCCAGTTTTCCCAAACGAAGTAGAATTCGTATGTCAGCTCGTGGGTGAGTTTCAGGCTGCTGCGCAGAGCGCGGCGGCGGCCGGGTGCATCTGGCACAAAGCGGTGAAACTGAACCTGAAGGTTTCCGATCATCGGTAGGCATCCCTTCGCGAGCATGTGATCGAGCAGATCGAATTCGGCTCCCTCGATGTTCACCTTCATCAGGTCCACTTTTTGGATGTCTTCCCGCTGGATGAAATCAGAGAAGGAGACGATTTCAGCCTTGGTTGTGCCATCCGAGGTATCGCCATCCTTCACATGAGAGGAGCTATTGGCCTCCAGATTCATTGTAACCGTCTCCGTGCGGCCACCGAGGCCGAATGGATGAATGATGACTCGGTCGTTCCCCACAAAGCGTTTGCGAAGGATATCAAAGAAGGCCTCCACCGGCTCGAACACATGCACCGTGCAGCCGTAACGCTCGTGAATGGCAGCCGCGAAGTCTCCCTCGTAACCGCCCACGTCAAACACCACGGAAGATGAGTCCAACGGGTAGTCGAGACGCAGTGTCTCGTCTCCTTTGAGGGAGAACCAGCGCCGGATAGCGCGGCGGAACCTTTTGCGCCCAAGCCAGTCTTTGAATGCTTCAATCATGCCTTTTTACATTGGTCACTCCATCAGCCAGCGCCAGTACTTCCTTGCTCGCGCCTCCCAGGTAAAGCTGCCACATCTCTCCAAGGCCGAGTTGGTGAGGCGGTTACCTTCCTCAGGAGAGTTCAGGAGTGTTTTGGCGCAGCGGACGAGGCCATCTAGATCCATCGGTTCGAAAACCAGCGCCTCGACATCCGGCCGCATGATCTCGGTGATCGATGGGAGGCTGGATGCGATGACTGGCCGCTGGTAAGCCAGATAGTCATAGGCCTTGGTGATGGCCACAAAGGGCATTCGCCCAGTCGCTGCAGAGGGGATGATCAGGGCGTGGATGCTCGCCAGAAACGAGGATATCCCGCTCGGAGGGATATGGCCGGCAAATTCAATTCCATTCGCTCCCGAGGTTTCCGCGATAATGCGTATTTTTTCGATTTGAATCTCGCTGCCGCCTCCGATCACCAGTTTGGCAGGAACGCCCAGTCGTTCACGAATGGTGGCCCAGTTCGTGACCAGCCACTCCACGCCCTGCCCGCCATAAAGCGAGCCCAGGTAGCCGAGGGTGAATGCCTCATTGGCGGAAGGAGGCGGTGGGATGTCCGCAGGCGGTTGGCCGCATGCCAGGCCGAGATTGACCCGGCGAATGGCGGGAAATCCCTCCTCCAGCATGCCTGCCAAAGAGCCCGTGGTCGTCACAAAGCCCTGCGCCAGAGCCAGCGCCTCAGCCTCCTTTTTGTCACGAGCACTGCCAGCACCAAAATCCAGCTTGGCGAGTTGATGGACTTCATAGATCCAGCGCAACTGCGTTCGCAGCCGCTCGGTTGAGGCGAATGCCTTGAGCAGCTTGGGAAAGCTCGCTGTGATGAACACATCCCCCTCATTGGCGGAGGTTCGTAAATGCCGCCGGGCGTGGGAGGTGAACCAAAAATTCAAAGTCAGCCCGCGAGCATGTTTTTTGCGCCGCCAAGCTGGCAGCGCAGTCACTTTCAATGAGGACTCAACCAGACGAAAATGCTCCGCCGCATGCTGGGTCTCATCACAGCGGCTCCAGCGATTCTCGCCTGGGAAGATCAGCTCCACGCTGTGACCCGCTGGTGCCGTCGTGGCCAGCCACCAGCAGTTTCGGTAGCAATACAAGGCATGGGCGGAGCCATCAAAAAGGTCTTGGTTGATGACAAAATAAATTTTCATCAGGCATGCCCTCCCAAAAGGCGCTGACAGGCATCCCATACATCGGAAACCTCGATGCGGTCCGTCTTGCGCAGCCGCACATCCAGCCTGCCATCAGGCCTTGTGAACTCCTGTTCCTCCATTTGCGGCAGCACGAGTTCATGCCGGCATTGCCACGGCCTCCAGGCGATCTCTACCGAGGGGCCGAAGAGTGCCACCAGGGGCGTCTGGCATGCTGCCGCTAGGTGCATCGCCGCCGTATCCACTCCCACAAACAGACGTGCAGCCATCATCAGCCCCGCCATGCCGGACCAGTCTAGGCATCCATCGGTCAGCAGCATAGGCACTCCAGCGGCCTGCTGGATTTCTCGGCACATGGTCAGTTCCTCGGGAACTGGGCCAGCGCTTAAAACGAGTCGGCAGCCGCTTTCGGCTAGGCGGCGGCAGACCACTGCCCAGCGGTCCACCGGCCACATTTTCCGCTTCCAACGGGTAGCCGGGTGGATCACGACGCAGCCGCCGAGCCCGTGTTGATCGACGAACTTAAAATCCGCCCGCTCACGAGCAAATTGAAGCGGCGGAGCCTGCTCGGGAAGATCGAGCACCTCCCTCGCCAGATTGTAATCATGCAAAACGCGGTGTGACGCGCACATGTGGCGCGGGCGGCATAGATCAAACAAAGCCGGCCAAGGGGCAGGAATCAAATCCGTGGAGGCACAGGCACGGAAGCGGGCGCCGGAGGCCAGCGCCAAGCTGCGCCCGCGAGAGCTTTCACTGAGGTCGAAGACAAGATCGAGCTTCTCCTGCCGGAGTGTGGCAAGGTTCGATATGTCTTTGAAAACACTGCCTAGCCCGCGGTGCTTGGCTCCCGGTGGGGAGGAGAGCAGCAGATGATCGATCTCCTGGCAGCCATGAAGGATGCCTTCCGTCCCGGAGCGCACCCACACCCAAGTTTCGGCCTCGGGGTAGCGTTGCTTCACTGCCGTGATCGTCGGCGTGAGCAGCATCGCGTCACCGATGTTCTTGAGCTTGATGAAAAGGATTTTCACGACGCGGTGGAGGGCGGGGGAAGAAGATCACGCAGGCGAAGCATCTCCTCACGGAACCTTTCCGGCGGATAGCTCCAGCATCGCTGCTCATCGGCTCCGGTCCCGCTGACGAGGCGCAGGGAGGAGACTCCAAGCATGATGCCCGTGTCACAAAAAGCCCGGCACCAGCCGAGTGGGCGGAATCTGTCCCCGTGCTCCATGACCACCAGTGCCCCCTGCCTCATGAATAACACCACGCTCAAGCCTTGGCCCTGCGGACCGATGACCAGACGGGCCTGAGAGCTGCGCCGGATCTGCTCGTCCAGCGGCAGTTTGCCGAGCATCACGACCTCCACTTTGCCAAAGACCTCTTCGCAGATGCCGATGATCTCGGCTTCGTTCGTCAGCCGCCTATCCGGAGCGTCCTTTCGAGAGATAAAGAGGACTTCGCCATCCCCGCTGGCGGCGGCTTTTCCGCCGCAGAACCCATCCCGCATCTCGCGGTAGAGGCGCGGGTTGCAAATGTAGCTGCTGCCATACGGCAGGGGCACATAAATCAGCCTCTCCACGCGGGTGGTGCCTGCGGAGAGTTCGACGATGCGATCCCCGCTGATCCCGAAATAGGCCAGATAGCGCGTCTGCCATTTTTTGTGACCCGGGGCCACCAGCACTTTGAAGGTATCACCATGCTCCCGCAGTTGCTCACGAGCCGCTAGGAGGCGCGGTAGGTGCTGAAAGAGAAAATGACCGTGGTTCTCGTGGTCCACGCCAGTGAGGTGAAAGCAAACGCCTTCGATTCTTCGGCTCAGAAGGCTGATCGGCCGTCTCAACTTTCTGATCGGCAGACGTTTCAAACTAGGGCAGATCGAGAGAAAGGTGCCGTCTTCAAGAAAGACCTGCCCCTGATCTCCCGCCACGAAAGCCTCCTGCAACTCCACCAGCCACAAATCCGGCCAGGTGAACCCCGCCGCGATGTCGATACCGTGAAAACCACTTTCAAAGCCATTGTCCACCGTGATGCCATCTGCCGGATCAATTTTTACCGCTTTGCCAGGAGGCGGGATCAAGGCCGGATCTTCGATCATTCTTGGCGGGCTGAGCCACGCCATCACAGAGGCATAGGCATCATGCAGCAGACGCGTCGTCTTGCGTCTCGCTCGTGGAAGCCAGCTTTGTACACCAGCAGCCTTCATGACGCTTTTGCCATGGGTTGAACGATGGATGCCGGTGTGCCGGGCGCCTTCCGCCGGCGCATCCATCTCTTCAGTAGGCTGCGGGTTAGCTTGGCAAAAAGCCCGTTGCCTTGCGGCGGACAAGGCCGAGTGCGCAGATCCGGCTCCAAGCCCGATTCATGTAGAAAGCGGACGGCGTCTGGCTTCCAAAAGCCTCCCTTCACCGATTCGACATACGAGATGACCGGCGGCGTCTCAGGGGTCAAAAAAAGCATGCCACGGCGGCCCGCTCGCAGGCAGTCCCGCACGCGTGTTTCGGCCTGCCAAATGTTCAACCCTGGTGGGCTCACAATCTCTTGGAGGAACTCCCGCCTCCAAAGCGTGGCATTGAGGCCGGAGCGGAGGTTTTCGGCATTGGATTCGCGAAACCAAGTGTCCTCAATGGAGGGACCGTTGACGTCGCGGATATCGATCTCCAGCGTCAATGCCTGGATGGCGTGAAACTGGCTCAAGATCTCCTCGAAGAGAGGGATGTTGATCGGTTTCGAGAGCAAAAAATCCTCCTGAAGGAAGAGAACATAGGGTTCTGGCACTTGCACGAGGGCTCTGGCAAGACTCGTCGTCCAGGAAGGGTCCTCTCCCGTGTGAAGCATTTCCACACGTTCATCCGCGTAGCTGCACTGGTCTGCCACCAGCCTCACAGGCATTTTCAGGCTTTCCGCGTGCTTAAAAAAGAGACGAAAAAAAACCGGCCAGATATCGCGGTAGGCATCGCAGGAGCTCACCAGCACGCTGCATGGAGGGGTGGGGCTAGTCATCACGGCAAAGCGAGGGCTCTCGTGCGGAGGATCATCGACCGGCTTCGCCGGGCTGCACTGTTTCGTTCTTGTTCATAGCCCAGAAAGCATGTCGCCCCGGCATATTGCAAGCGTGTTTTTATCACGCCGCCCGGCCCGGTGAAAATAGTTGCGGCTCAGGCGTTCGCGCATCATCTCCCGAGCGCATGCTTGTCCCGACAAACCAAAAGACTCTTTTCTTTTTCCACAAGAAGACCCGTCTGCATTTCCTGCACATTCCCAAATGTGGAGGCACCTACGTCGAGGCGTCCTTCACGCCATGGATCCAAAAATGTGAGACGCGGGTGCTCCCGGGTTCAAAAGGCCACCTCACCTTTCTGGAGTATGATCGCCTCTTTGCCGCTGCCGGTGTCGTCCGCCCCCAAATCTGGTTCACGGTGATCAGGAACCCGTGGGACTGGCACGCCTCTTGGTTTCATTACATTAAAAAAGATGTGGGCGGAAAAGCCTCCGGCATGCCGGTTGAGGCGGAGCTTTTCCAAAAGTTCTCTTTTGCTGATTACCTTGGCTGGCTTGAAGACCCGGAAGCACCCTCCAGCCCGCAGCGCTACATGCACAAGCAGATGCGGGATTACCTTGTGAACGAGCAGGGGGAACTCGTGGTGCAGCATGTGCTGCGGCAGGAGAATCTGGAGGAGGAACTTCGTGGGCTGGGCACCAAACTCGATCTCATTCTGAAGCCCGTCTCAGGACGTTTCAACGCCTCCGAGCGAGCGAAGGACTATCGTGCCTATTATGATGACCGCACGGCCGCCATTGTTGCCCGTCGTCACGCGGATGACATCCGCCTTTGGGGGTATCAGTTTGAGTAAAGTAGGTGGGCGGTTACAGCCAACCAGCGGTCTCTAGGGCCTTGCGCAGTCGTGCCACGGCCTCAGTGATGCTCGTCTCGTTTGTGAGCAGGGTCAGATCCGGGTTCGAAGGAGGCTCGTAAGGTGAATCATAGCCGGTCATGCCCAAGATTTTTCCGTCACGCGCTCGTTTGTAGAGCCCCTTTGGATCGCGTTTTTCACAGACCTCGATGGAGGTATTCACATACACTTCGAAGAACGGGATGCCGCGTTGGCCGCAAAGGGTGCGCAATTCGCTCCGCTGCAAATTGTAGGGGGAGATGAAAGCGCATAGCACGATGAGGCCTGCCTCCGCCATCAATAAAGCCACATGGCCAGCACGGCGCAGGTTTTCGTTCCGGTCTTTTTCCGAAAAGCCGAGATCATCGCACAAACCTAGTCTGAGGTTGTCACCATCGAGAGCGAAGACCTTCCTGCCTTCCTGATGCAGTTGCCATTCTAGGTTACGGCTGATGGTGGACTTTCCTGAAGCTGACAATCCCGTGAGCCAGACCACGCCTCCTTTCTGCCCCATTTGGCTCCAGCGGTCCTCCCTGCTGAGCATGGATTCGGAGGCGACGACGACGGCTGATTGATCTGCCTCCGCGCCTTGCGGAGTGTAAATATGCTCGGGAACGTTTTGCATTGTGCTTGAGGCCAGAAACGGGCTGTCTATGCTCCGGCTTCGAATAAATCAAATCGGTTGTTCGGAAACATTCACCCCGTGACACTCATACGTTTTATAAACTCTCTACTGCGACCCACCGGGCTGCAGCTGTGCAAAAAGAGCAAGTACCGCCTAGTCTATGGAAATGACTGGATTGATGACGCTCTGGAAATTCTTCATGTGCGCGGCGTGGTCCCTCGCATCGTGATGGATGTCGGGGCAAACCGGGGCCAGACCAGCAAAAGGCTAGCGAGAGCCGCTCCAGGCGCGGAGGTGCATTGCTTTGAACCCACGCCAGCGAGTCGTGAGGTGCTCCAGCATAAGCTTTCCGTCTTCCCTAATGTCAGGGTTCATCCGCTCGCGTTTGGACGTGAAGATGGCACGGCGAAGTTTTATCTTCGAGCACACCATGAATCGAACTCTTTCCTTCAGCTCAAAACTGGCGCTAAGGACGCCCCACCGGAGGAATCGATCGATGTCGAGGTGCGGAGCTTGGATAGCTTTGCGGCCTCCAGTGGTTGGAGTGATGTGCATGTGCTGAAGATCAATGCCGAGGGCTTTGATCTCGAAATCCTCAAGGGCGGAGGTCAGATGCTGGCTGAGGGCAGGATTCATCTCATCTTTGTCGAGATCAACTTCGACGAGTTATATGATGGCCAAGGGGGCTTTTTGGAGCTCCACACATATCTCTCAGGCCTCGATTACTCACTCGTCGGGTGCTATGAGACCGCATCCTCTGGGATGGGCGAAACCATGTGGACCAACGGGCTCTATGTGAAACGCATGAAAGCAGTCGCCCCATAATCTCTCGATATCCGATACATGGCAGAATTTCTCACGCGTGGTTTAAAATGGCTTCTCCGGCCAGTGCTGGCTAAGCTCCTCAAGGGCCGGTCTCCTGCTGATCTCGGCGCTCTCAAGAAGCTCTTGGCTTATGCTAGGCCGCAGTGGCGGCGCTTTGGTGCCGGGGTGGTCTTGAGTATCGGATCAGGCATGTTCAACGCGTTCATGCTCCTCTCGTTCAATGTGATTTTCTCCATCGTATTGAAAGGAGATTCACCCGTGCTCGACCGGCCCATTCCCGTTCCTTTCGTGGGCTTGGTGGCCTTGAGGGATGTATTTGACCTCCCTGCCAGTGGCGAGCGAGCTTCGGTGTTTTCCGTGGTCGTGGCCAGCATGCTCATCCCCTGCATGATGTTTTGCCGTGGTTTTCTGGGCTATCTGGCCACGAGATCTTACATCAAGGCATCGAGCCACATCCTCTTTCGCATCCGCAACGATCTCTACTCGGCCATTCTGAGGCAGTCGATGGCCTTCTTCAACAAGTCCAGGGCCGGGGAGCTCATCCAGATCGTCTCCTCCCAGTCCGCTGCCCTTCAGTCCAATGCCCTCGCCCTCGTCCAGGCGCTCACGCGGCATCCGGCGATGATTCTTTCCACGCTTTCGGTCATCTTTGCCATCGATCCGCTCTTCTCCTTCGTCTCCCTGTTTGTCTTCCCGCTTTGCATCATTCCTGTGCGGATGATCTCCAAGGCCGTGAAGCGCAGCGGCGTGCTGGAGATGACCGCCTCCACGGATATGCTCGTGAGCATGCACGAGGCCTTCGGCGGTATCCGGCTCGTGAAGGGTAACTCGCGCGAGGAATACGAACTCCGCCGTTTTGAAAAGGGGAATCGTGCCAGCTCGGTGGATGCGGTGAAGTTCAACAAGCTGGCGGATTTGAGTGGTGCCATCGTCGAATCTGTGGCGTCCCTCGGCATTGCCGCCGGACTGATTTATTGGTGGTATCAGGACAAGTCCGCAGCGGATTTCATGTTCCTTGTCGTGGCCCTCATCGGCATGTATCCGCCTATCAAAGATCTCAGCCGCATCGGCATCACCACGCAGCGCACTCTGGCCGCCTGTGATGTCGTTTTTGAGCTGCTAGATAAGCTGCCTGATGTGCAGGACCGGCCTGATGCAGGGGATATATCGAGGTCCAAAGGCGCAGTCTCGCTACGAGATGTGAGCTTTACTTACTCGGGGGCTGATGGCGCGAAGCTGGACAAGCCTGCCCTCACGGGTGTCTCGTGTGACTTTGAACCGGGCAAATTTTATGCCCTCGTGGGTCCCAGTGGCTCGGGGAAGAGTTCCATTTTCTCCCTGCTGATGCGTTATTACGATGTCGATACTGGCTCCATCTCCATGGATGGCCGTGATCTGCGGGACATCACGCAGAAGTCCCTCCGCGAAAACATCGGCATCGTCAGCCAGGACGTGTTTCTCTTTCACGACACCATCTGGGAAAATATCCGCTACGGCCGTCTCGATGCCACCGATGACGAAATCCGCGAGGCTGCCCGCAAAGCGCATGTGGACTCCTTTGTGAGCGAATTTCAGGATGGCTATCAGTCCATCGTGGGAGACGGTGGATCAAAGGTCTCCGGTGGTCAGAAGCAGCGCATCTCCATCGCCCGCACAATTCTCAAAAATGCTCCCATCTTGCTCCTCGACGAGGCCACCTCCGCTCTCGACACCGAGAGCGAACGGTTCATTCAGGAATCCCTTCACGATCTCGCGGAGGGCAGGACGGTGATCGCCATCGCCCACCGCCTCTCCACCGTGCTCGCGGCGCATAAGATCATTGTCATGCAGGATGGCCGTGTGGAGGCTATCGGTTCAAATGAGGAGCTGCTGCAAACCTGCGATCTGTATCGCCGCCTGCACAGTTTGCAGTTTGGCGGTGAGAATGAGGCTATTGCCGTGTCTTGATAGACCGGCGGCTTGACTTTGCTGTGCTCCGGCACACTTCATGCGCCCCTCATAATCATGCCCCAAGCCCCAACGAAGCGTCTCTGGAAGGTCAAGCGTTCCTCCATCCACAATCGCGGCATCTTTGCCAAAGCTGACATTCCGAACGATACGCCCATCATCGAGTATGTGGGTGAAAAGATCACCAAGGCGGAGTCCCGCCGTCGCGGGGATGCCCTCATGGAGAAGTCCAAGAAGACCGGTTGTGCCGCCGTGTATGTCTTCACACTCAACAAGAGGTATGACATTGATGGCGGTAAGGGCCGCAATCCTGCCCGCTACATCAACCACTCCTGCGCCCCAAACTGCGATGCCTACATCATGCGTGGACGCATTTGGATCTACTCGACCCGTGAGATCAAGGCCGGCGAGGAGCTCACCTACAATTACGGCTTCGATGCGGACACTTGGGACGATCATCCCTGCCGCTGCGGTGCGAAGCGCTGCATCGGCTACATCGTCGAGGAGAAGCAATGGCCGAAGTTGCTCCGCATCCTGCAAAAGATCGAAGCCAAGGCCAAAGCGAAGAAGCTCAAAGATGCCGCCAAGGTCGTGAAGAAGCGCAAGGCAGCCTGATCACGGCTTTTTCTTCACCAGCTTCATCACCTCACTGGCGGTGATGGCCTGATGAAAAACGATGTAAGTGCCCGGCGTGAAGTTGGGACGCTTTTTGCCTGCGTTCGGCGGCGGGTCTTCCAGGACCGGCTGGATCTCGGACACATGGCCCACGCAGTTTCCAGCCGCATCGATCACGGCGGAGCCGCTGGAGCCGGGAGCCCAGTCCAGAGTCGTCTCCAGCCACACGGGCCGTGGCAGCTCCGCACCCTTTGGCAGGCTTTCCGCCTCTTTTTTACGCAGGAAAGGGCGCTGCACGAAGCGGCTTACGATGCCCTCGCTGTAGTAGCCGCGTTTACCAGAGGGATCGCTGAAGCACCACAGCGCATCACCCGGCGTCACATCCAGGCCGAGGGGTAGGGGAGTGAGTGGCTTTTCAGAATGCACACGCAGGATGGCGCAGTCTGTGCCGCTGCTCACGGCTAGGATTTCTGTCACCGGCAGCACCTCATTGTCATCCGTGGCAGCGAGGAGGTATCCCTCGCGCATCTTTGGCGGTGCTGGCAGCACATGACCGCAGGTCGCCACCGCGCCATCGCTGGTGAGGGCATAGCCGCCGGAGAGATCGAGATGCCATTTATCGCATTCTTCGCAGAGATAGAGGTGCCCCACACGGATGTGCGCCAGCCTCGCACGCTGCCAGCGTTCGCGGGAGCTGAGGGGCTTCGTTTCGGCAGGCGGCAGCATGAGTTCACAAGAGGAGCGGGTGAGCTGCTGCTGCGCTTGGGTCATAGGAAACAGTTTTCCAGCCTCTCGCAGGGCCTGCGCCTTCTTCAAAAGCACCGCCTGTGAGGCGCTGCCACGGCCTTCTGGATACACAGGCACGCCGGGTGACTGAGCAAGAGTGATGCTGGCGGAGAAAAGAAAGATCCAAGGCAAATGCATGATCCCACATGCTAACAAAGCCGTCCCCGCGCTGCAATTCACAAGCCTTCGCGGCATAGAATTCATCGACAAGCGTCCTGAACTGCCTAAATGACCGCCCCTCCTATCCGCCCCATGAACGTCCCGCTCAAGGAAATCGCCGCTGCCATCCACGCGGCATCACGCATCGCAGTCACCGCCCATGTGCGGCCGGATGGCGATGCGGTGGGCTCACTCCTCGGGCTGGTTTTGAGCCTGCGAAGCCTCGGAAAGCAGGTCACGGCCATTTTGGAGGATGGCGTGCCATCGAATCTCACCTTCCTCCCCGGCACGGAAACGATCATCCAGCCTGACGGACGTGTTTTGGATATCGACCTCGCCATCGCAGTCGATACCGCCACGCATGTGCGTATCGGCGAAGGAGTCGTGAAGGCCTTCTCGGCGGCTCCCAAGCTCGTCAACATCGACCACCACGGCACCAATCCAGGCTATGGTGATCTCGCGCACATCGACACCACCTCGCCAGCCGCAGGTCAGATCGTGTATGACCTCCTCCAAGCGGGGAATTTCCCAATCGACGATGCCGTGAGGCAAAATCTCTTCGTCGCCATCTCGACGGACACAGGCTCTTTCCAGTTCTCCGGCACAAACGCACGCACGCACCGCATCGCCGCGGAGATGTTGGAGGCGGGGCTGGATGCCGCCCGCCTCGCCACCCTCTGCTATCAGTCCTCCCCACGCCGTCGCATTGATCTGCAACGCGCCATGCTCAACGAGATGGTCTTCCGCTCCGGCGATCGCATCGCGAGCTGGAACCTCACGCAAAAGCTCATGGACGAGGTCCAGATGGAGCCTGGCGATACTGAGGGCCTCATCGATACCATGCGTGGCATCGAAGGCATCGTAGCCTGCGTCATTTTTGAGGAGATCGAAAACGGCAAAATCCGCGTCAGCTCACGCTCCAAGGATTCCCGCGTCAATGTTTCCAACGTGTGTGTGCTCTTCGGCGGCGGCGGGCATCCCATGGCCGCCGGAGCACGCTTAGGCGGCCCCATTGAAGAAGCCGCCGCCAAATTCCTCTCTGCTCTCGATGATGAAGTCCGACGACTCGATTAACGGCGTGCTCCTGGTTGATAAAGGCCAGGACATGACCTCCCATGACGTGGTGGCCGTGGCTCGCCGCTGCCTCAACACCAAAAAGATCGGCCATTGCGGCACCCTCGATCCGATGGCCACCGGCATGCTCATCCTCGTCGTCGGCACCGCCACCCGCATTCAGGACCTCCTCATGAGTGAGGACAAGGAGTACACCGGCACGATGACCTTCGGAGCCACCACGAGCACCCAGGATGCCGAAGGCGAAATCCTCGAGCAGAAGCCCGTGCCTGATTTTTCCAAGGAAGACATCACG
Source organism: Prosthecobacter sp. (assembly GCA_044370285.1). Taxonomy (GTDB): domain Bacteria; phylum Verrucomicrobiota; class Verrucomicrobiia; order Verrucomicrobiales; family Verrucomicrobiaceae; genus Prosthecobacter. The sequence continues at coordinate 9,439 of JBILVU010000011.1, read as the reverse complement.
GCGGCCTTTGACCAGTTCCGTGGCGATTTTTACCAGACACCGCCCATGGTCAGCGCCGTGAAGATTGATGGTGTCCCGCTCTACAAACTCGCACGTCAGGGTAAAGAGGTCGTGCGTGAGCCACGCTTCGTCCGCGTCTATAACTACGATATCAGCCGCGTCGAGATGCCGCAGGTCGATTTCCGCGTCGTGTGCAGCAAAGGTTTTTATGTGCGCACCTATGCGCATGAGATCGGGCAAAAGCTCGGCTGCGGTGCCCACCTCAGCGCCCTACGACGCACCCGCAGCGGTCATTTCACGCTGGAGCCGGGCAAGCACGTCACCTTCGATATGCTCAAAGGCGGCCAGCGGGATGCCTGCCTCTCCTCCATGCTCTCGCTTTACGATGTCTCGAAGATGCGTGGAGCATAAGTGAGCGACCCCTCTAAAAAGAGAAAGCGCCCCAGGCGGAGCTGGAGCGCTTTCAGACCCACCTGTGCCGTCCGAGACAGCGGGCTCACGTGTCCCATGAGTCCAGGTGGGTGCTCGCAGGATCGGGATGCTGTCTTCCAGTGAAGGCATGACATGACATCCCAAATGCGCAGCTCCCGATAGGTTTGAAACGGGCCGGGCCACAAAGCTCAATAACGAACACTGCAGGAAATTCGGTGGTGCGAGGTGCTGGAAAAGATCATGCGGCATCTGCCGCCATGCGCCGAGCGTAGTAGTGGGAATGCGTGGAAGCAACCACTGCTTGCCACAGCCTGCTGAAGGCTTAAAAACAACCTTTCCATGCCTCGAAACATCCTCATCACCGGAGCCAACGGAGCCCTCGGCCTCGCCATCGCCGAGTTTTTCCTCTCCCACGAGCCTGAAGCCATCGTCCACCTCGGCGTGCGTGAGAGGCGTGAACGTGCCGCAGCACTCGTGGAGGGCTCCGAAGGCCGAGCCAAGCTCGTCACCCTCGAAATCACCGATCCCGACGCGTGGAAGGCCGCCATCGAGCAGATCGGCAGCGTGGACGTACTCGTGAACAACGCCGGTTTTCATGACGATGCGCTTTTGGCCAATATGAAGGCGGATCAATGGGCCCGCGTGCTCGAAGGCAATCTCGGCTCCGTCTTCCATGGCTGCCAGGCGGCTCTGGCGGTGATGATGCGGCAGCGCGGCGGACGCATCGTGAACATCGCCTCCCTCAGCGCCATTCACCCGCCTGCCGGCCAGACGAACTACGCCGCCGCCAAGGCCGGCGTCGTCGGTCTCACGAAGAGCCTTGCCAAAGAAGCCGCCCGCATGGGCATCACCGTGAATGCGGTCCTGCCCGGCTACATCGAGGGCGGCCTGCCGCAAGAATGGAGCGAAGAACACCTCAAAGCGCTCAAGATGCAGCTTCCCATGCGGCGCTTCGCCCGGCCTGCCGAGATCGCCGCAGCGGTTTTCTTCCTTGCCAGCCCGGAGGCCAGCTATATCACTGGAACCGCTCTCCCCATTGATGGCGGTATGATTTGAACCCATTCCGCGCTCCCCTTTCCGATCGTCACATGCTCACACGCCAGCGCCTCAAAGAACTCCTCATCGCCGAGCTCATGCTCGATCTCAAAGCCACCGACATCGGCGATGAGACACCCCTTTTCGGCCCCTCCGGCGTCGGTCTCGATTCCGTCGATGCGCTCCAGCTCGTCGTGATGCTCGAAAAGCATTACGGCTTCAAGATGGCGGATCAGGAGCAGGCCAAGCAGGTGCTGCAATCCGTCGATTCCATCGCGCAGGCTGTCGAAGGGGCCAAAGCGGCGGCTTGAGCCGTGAAACGCAAGCTCTCCATCGCCTTCCGGCTTGTCATCAGCGTGGTGCTGCTGGTGCTGTTGTTTCGTGAGCATGGTTTTATCTCCGAGATCGTGCCACGGTTGGGGGCACTGCTGCAAAACTGGCCCTGGGTGCTCGCCGGACTGGCCGCCTCCTTGATGGGGCTGTTTTTTTGTGCACTGCGCTGGTTCGTCCTCCTCCGGGGATATGCTCCGCACATGCCGTTGTGGGTCATGGTGCGCACAGAGATCACGGCGGCCTTTTTCAATATCTCCTCCATCGGCGTGCTCGGCGGGGATGCCTATAAAATCATGTCCATCTCACGTCGGCTGCCCGGCCAGGCCGCGCAGGTGGGCGTCTCGCTCATGCTCGATCACGTTGCCGGCTTCATCGCTGTGGGGTTGCTTTTTTTCGGCTGCTTTGCCGCCATCTGGCCGCGCTGGGCGGCGCTGGGGCATGATGCCCAATTGCTGCTCGGCGGCTTCAGCGGCTTCATGGGCGTCTCGCTCGCTGGCATGATCCTCTCGTGGATCACCTTCAAGCCCAAGGTCCTCGCCTGGGGAAAGCGCACCTTTCCGCGATTGCTCGGGAATGTCTTCTTTGACCGACTCTCCGAAAAACTCATCACGGCCCATGATGTCATCCTCGCCCTCTGGCGGCGTGCCTTGGTGAGCGTCCTTGTTTCCGCCGGCGTGTATGCCAGCCTGTTTTTCACCTTCTACTGCGCCCTGCGAGCCGTCGGGGCGAATGCGCCACTGCTCGATGTGATGACCGCGATGCCCATCGTTGATGCCATGGCCTCGCTGCCCATCTCGATCTCCGGCCTCGGCGTGCGTGAGCGCACCTTTGAGGCGCTGCTCTCCAGCTTCGCGGGCGTGCCGGAGGCCGCGTGCATCTCTGCCGCCTTCATCGGATGGCTGTTCTCCGTGTTTTGGGGACTCGTGGGAGGCGTGCTGTTTCTCAAAGGAGGTCGTGAGGTCAAATCATGAGCGCCTTGGCAGGAAAACGCGTCGCAATCTCGCTCGGGGCCTCTTTCATGGGCTATGCCACGCATGCGGGCTTCCTCGCCGAGATTGCCCGGCATGGCCTGCGACCCGTCGCCGTCGGTGGATCGTCCGCTGGAGCTATCGCCGCCGGATTGTTCGCCGCTGGTCTTTCTGCTGAAACCATCCGCGAGGCCGTCACCGGCACCGCCTTGCCGCTATCCTTCATCAAACGCACCCGCTGGCTCGTGTATCAGTTGCGGCAGATTGTTTCGCGCCGCCAGCCCGGCTTCTTCGATGCCCGTGGCGCGGTGACCTACTTTGAATCCCTCGTCGGTCAGCGGCAGATCGAAAGCTTGCGTGATCCCAGCCTGCTCGTGGCGCTCACCGAATTAAAAGCCTCCGAGGCGCTCTTTGTTCAAAGCGGCCCGCTCGCCCGTGCCATGGCTGCCAGTTCGCTCGTGCCGCTCATCTTTTCCGACCTCGAATGGCAGGGGCGCCGCGTCTGCGATGGCGGCGTGGCCCACGAGGCCCCCATCGACCCCTGGTTTCACGATCCAGACATCGACACCATCGTCATCCACCGCGTCCACCAGCCTGCCGGGCCGCCACCTTGGTTCCTGCCGCTGCGTTTGATTCACACCCTCGCCGCTTCGCATCACTGCACAAACACTCAGTGGCTCGCCGATCGCCGCGCCCTCGCCCGCCTGCACGACAAGGAACTCATTGTCCTCGAAACCACTGCCGCCGCGCCCTCGATCTTCAGCCGCGCCAGCCGCGAAGCCTGTTACGCCGCAGGAGAAGCCGCCGCGCGTGCGTTTATCCAATCCCCAACCTCATGAGCAAGCCCACCGACATCCAAGTCTCCGCCGCCGAAGTGTTTTTTTTGCCCGTTACCATGCGGGTGCCGCTTAAGTTTGGGCCGGAGACGGTGACGAATGTCGTCTGCCTCCGCGTGAAGGTTAGCGTGAGGGATGACAAAGGCCGCGAAGCCATCGGCTGGGGTGAGACACCGCTCAGCGTGTCGTGGGTGTGGCCCAGCACGCTCAGCGTGGCGGTGCGAACGGAGCGGATGAAGAGCTTCTCCGAGCTGCTGGCGAAAAAGATCGTCGGCAGCGGCCTGCGCGGCCATCCGATGGAGATCGGCCAGGATTTCATCCACGGCGAACTCGCCTCCGCCACGCAGGAGGCCAATGCGGCGGCTGGGGGTGATCCGATGCCCTACCTCGGCTCGCTCGTGGCCTTCAGCGCCTTCGACATCGCCATCCACGATGCCTTCGGCCGCCTGCACGAGCGCGACATCTACACCTGCTACAACGCCGAGTTCATGAGCCGCGACCTCGCAGCCTTCATCACGCCGGAGGAAGGTAGTGGCCTCGATTTCCGTGGCAGGTATCCGCAGGACTTCCTCGTCATGGATGCGCCGAAGACACTGCCTGTGTGGCATCTCGTCGGCGGTGTCGATGCGCTCGAAGCCTCCGACTTGACCGGCAGCGAACCCAAGGACGCACATCCCGTGCTCCTTGCCGATTGGATTCAGCGTGATGGTTTGAAATGCCTCAAAGTGAAGCTCCGCGGCACCGATGCCGCGTGGGACTACGAGCGCATGGTCCGCATCGGCCGCATCGGCTTCGCCAATGGCGTCCGCTGGCTCAGCGCCGACTTCAACTGCACCGTCAAAGAGCCCACCTACGTCAACGCGATCATGGACAAGCTCCTCCGCGATGAACCCGAGATCTACGCCCGCACTTTGTATGTCGAGCAACCCTTCCCCTACGACCTCGAAGCCAACCAAATCGACGTGCGCAGCGTTTCCGCCCGCAAACCGCTCTTCCTCGACGAAAGCGCTCACGACTGGGAATTCGTTCGTCTTGGCCGCCGCCTCGGCTGGAGCGGCGTGGCCCTCAAAACCTGCAAAACACAGACCGGCGCTCTTTTGAGCCTCTGCTGGGCTAAAGCTCACGGCATGCCGCTCATGGTGCAGGACCTCACCAACCCGATGCTCGCCATGATCCCGCATGTGCGCCTCGCCGCGCATGCCGGCACCATCCAAGGCGTCGAGTGCAACGCGATGCAGTTCTACCCCGATGCCTCCATCCCCGAAGAAGCCATCCACCCCGGCCTCTACCGCCGTCGCGATGGCATCGTCGATCTCAGCACGCTGCGTGGCAATGGTTTTGGCTATCGCGAGGACGAGGTGAAGCGCGTGCTGGCGTGAACCGAATCGTCAATCCTCGCCGTATTTGCATAGCAGCATCCATAAGTGCTGAGTATCGGCTTCGGTGATGCCGGCGTGAGCTGCCAATGCCTCCTCGTCAAAGAAACGACGTGCCTGCGTCTTTAGCGTGCGATTGAAAAAAGCCTTCATACGGGTGGGCGACGTCTGGTGGCGTTCGGCCAACTCCTCCTGCGTGGGCATGGGACGTGGCGGCCAGCGATCGAGAAGGGCGATGGGTAGCAGATCACGAACGAGCGCCCCGTGGCCTTTGGCCTCGTGCTTCTGTTGGAGTCGCGCTTTGCCCGCCAGCCAGATCTCGCGGGCCAGCATCAGGTCAAACGTGGGCTCGGGGGCCAAGTGAGCGAGGTGCGCGGCTCGATAGCTGTGCTCCGCGTGTTCGGGATCAAACTCCACAAACTCGCGACCACCGCCACGCTTGAGGGCGGAGATCGAGACGCGATGGCTGATCTCCATGTTTCGGAAGCAGCGGATTAGCCAGGTGCTCAGCCGCGTGCCGCGGGCAGGATCAAATCGTTGCAGCAGACCGTCCCGCACCACCTCGACGAAGAAATCCTGCACTCGGTCCTGCGCGTCGTGCTCCTTCAGGCCCAGTGAGCGGGCGTAGCCGTAGATCGCCGGGTAGTATTGCGTGCAAAAGCGTGCCACCGAGGTCTCCCGCTTCCTCGCATCCTCGTTTCGGAGGCTGGTGATCAGCGTCCCCGAGGTCGTCGGAAAGAGCTTGGCTGGCACTGGAGTGTAGGCTGGGGGTAAAGACATCGGCTTATGGAATGCTACCCCATTCGCATGTCGTTCGTGACAGTGGGTGAAAAATATTTTTCCCCCGGTCACGAGGCTCGTTTACTCTCGCCTCCCGTTTTGTCCGATTTGAATTCATCCCACCTGCTCGCCCCCTTTGGCTGGAGTCATCGTTTTGATGACCTCCAAAGCATTGGCTCCGGAGCCATGGGGCAGGTTTGGAGGGCCAAAGAGACGGCTACTGGCCGCATCGTGGCCTTGAAGCTCCTCGATCCTGCCCGCAGCGGGGATGAGCAGACGCTCGCCCGCTTGGAAATCGAGGGCGAGACACTCACCCGGCTCCGCGAAGCTGGGGCACATGAAAACGTCGTTCCCATCCTCGATTTCCAAATCACCAAGGAGCACGCCTGCCTCGTCATGGAATACGTTCCGGGGCTCAATTTGAAGAACTGGTGCTCCACCTACCAGTCCAGCCTCACCGAGCGGGTGAAACTGATCGCTCAGATCGCTCGTGCGGCGGGCTGGTTCCATGGACTCGGCGTCGTACATCGCGATCTCAAACCGGCGAACATCCTCGTCCACGCCACCACGCACCAGCCCGTCATCGTCGATTTTTCCATCGCCAAGCAGGACGAGGGCCTCACCCTGACCCTCACGAATGAAGCCCTCGGCACCGCTCCTTACATGGCACCGGAGCAGATCGACCGTGCGCGGGGCGAAATCTCCCCGGCCACCGATGTTTATGCCTTGGGAGCCACGCTCTACGAGTTGCTCACCCAGGTGCATCCGCATCCGGGCGATCTCACCCAGGTCGTCCGCCGCCACGCCGAGGAAATCCGCCCCGCGCCGCCCTCCGCGCTGAATCCCGAGGTTCAGCGTGACCTCGAGTGCCTCGTTTTGAAGGCCCTCTCCCACCGTCCGGCGGATCGCTACGCCGATGGCATCGCCTTGGCCGATGACCTCGACCGTTTCCTGGCCGGAGAGCCAGTGAAAGCCCGTCCGCTTCCGCTGGTGACACGCGTCCTCCGCCGCGCCCGGCGGAAGCCCGCCCTCACCGCTGCTCTCGCCGCCTGTGTGGTGCTCGGAGGCATTGTGTTTTGGAATGGGCAGCGCCAGGCCGCGCAGCGGGAGCGCTTTACTTTGGAGACCCGACTCACCACCGCCATGCAGCAGGAGGTTTGGAGCGAGAGCAGCCTGGCGGATGCGGAAGGTACCCTCAGCAGCCTCGTCCAGCATGACGCTGATTTGGCCACCACGCTGCGCCTGCGCCTCCAACAGGATGTGGTGCATGACATGGAGGCCCGCCTCCAGCAGAATCACCTTCATGAAGATGACTTCGCCTGGCTGCAAAGGACCACCGAGTGGCTCCAGCCCCGCCTTCCTGAGCAGGCCAGCCATTTAAAAAGCCTCATCACCGACCGCGCCGGGCGCTGGGAGACACTGGCCGAGTTACGACCGCCGTTTGCGGATTTGCAGGGGCTCTTTCCGCGATCAAACGTCATCGCTGTCGAGGGGCTGCTCCACGCGCTTCATGCCAAGCCCTCCAGCGAACCGCCACCGGTCGTCATTACGGACGCGGTCTCCTTGCCGATGGAAATCGAATGCACCTTCGTGGCTGAAGGGAATACCTTTCATCACATCATTTTGGACTTTACCCATCAGAGTACCAACCTCGTCCTGCATCTTTACAAAATACAGCACACCCGTAGCAGTCAGCTGGCTCTCATGGGACTCGAGTCCGCCGAACCACAGGGTTACGTCCTCTATTGGACACACAATGGGGACTTCCATCAAGGCGTCCACATTCCCGATACTCATCTGCTGGACCAGCCTTTCCGCATGACGCTGCACATCGAGCGTGAGCGGGCGGAGGCCAGGCTCAATGGCCACTGGCCCCTGAACCTAATTTCACCCTTTGCCCTTGGCACCAGCGACCGCGCCAACGGCTGCCGCATCTACTGGCCTTCTGACATCGGCCTCCAGCACCTCGCCCTGCGCACCCGGCGGGCGGATGTGGTCAGCCCGTTGGAAGAAGCGGACCTGCTCGCCGCACAGGGTCAGTGGGCCGCCGCACGCCGCCTCTATGAAAACCTGCGCGGTGATCCCCAATTCGGCAGCGAGGCCGATTGCAAGATCGCCCAGTGTTGGTGGCGAGAGGGTGAAAAGGCCGCCGCATGCGCACAATGGCAAAAGTTCATCCCTTCACCGTCTTCTCCCTGGCGGGATCGCAGCCTTCTTCACCTCGCGATGCACAGCCTCCTTGATCGAGAGTGGACGGCTGCCATGCGCTATCTCCACCTGCTACCACAGCAAATTCCGCCGTCGGCTCTGGGCCAGCTCGACAGCCAGCTCTCCCGTGACATCGCGGATCTCCTGGTGAGAACCAGCCTCTCGCTCGCATCGCCCCGCATGGACCGTGCAGCCGTCACCGCCATCACCCAGGCCTTTCAGGTATTGCAAACTCAGCCCCTCGACCTCGCCAACCGCCTCGGCATGCCCCATCATTTCGCTTGGCAGGATAAGCAGGCCAGGGCGCTCTACGCCAGTGGCTTATCGGCTAAAAATGCCGCTTCGAGCCATCCCAACGGCCTCCTCGCCGCCTCGAACTGCCTCGACCAATGGTGCCGCCTCGGCTCATCAGAAAATGACAAGCAACTGGCCGACGCTCTCGAAAGCTGGAAGGGCACGACGAATGGCCGGGCCATCTGGCACATGGAGCAGGCCCGGGTGGCTGCAAGGGCTGGGAATCTGCGCAAAGCCATCGGTCGCATCCGCGAAGCTCGTGAAGTCACCCCCGAAAAACTCGACAACCGCCTCCATACCAGCCTCTGGCTGCTCGAAGGTATGCTCTACCGAATCCAAAAAGATGAGGCCAAAGCCCAGCAGGCATGGCAAAAAGCCCGCGAGATCGCCGCAGCCGTCACCATGCGACACCCGCTGCACCTCTTTGACAGCCTCCTGCTCCACAGCCTCACTCAGGGCTGGGATACCCAAACGGCCGGAGACGTCCTCACCACCCTCGCCAGCCGCCATCTTCCCAAGGATGACCGTCCCGCCGCCCAGGCCGCCTTTGATGCCGTCTTCCTCGCCGATCCCGCTTGGATCACCACCTTCAACGCCGTGCTTCAAAGCGATGCCGGGCGCATCTTCGCCGAAGACTACGTTTTGTGCCGCCAGCCTCCGCGTGAGCTTTTCCAGCGCTTCTACCGCCTGCTCTTCGAGCACTACTTTCTCAGCACCGCCTTTCCGCAGCCCACGCCCGAGCAAGGCACCCGCGTTCGCCAGATCGTGGACCAGCTCGTCACCGAAATGGCCCTTAACCCGCAGGGCGAGATCTCCGATCTCTACGCCTACCTCCGCACCTGGAATGACCGCGCCGCTGCCCAGACCCTTTTCGATCAAACCAACCCCTATAGCCCCGCTTTGATCGAAAACCTGAAGTGGCTCCTCCATCAGCGCCACCCGTAGCCGCGCCCGTAAGCGCGTGGAAATCGAGCGTCTCATCGCTCCGCCTGTGCTCCAATCCCCACCGCCTTGCGGCGGCAGCTACGCCTCGTAGCTGCGCCTGCAAGGGCGTGGAAATCGAGCGTCTCATCGCTCCGCCTGTGCTCCAATCCCCACCGCCTTGCGGCGGCAGCTACGCCTCGTAGCTGCGCCTGCAAGGGCGTGGAAATCGAGCGTCTCATCGCTCCGCCTGTGC
>JBILVU010000175.1:0-10670 GCA_044370285.1 Prosthecobacter sp. | reverse complement strand
TCTGCCCGCCATTTTTGCGCCGCAGATGGCTGTGGAAAAGTTTTCGGTGCTGCTGGGCTTTGGTAAGCCACCCCATTTACCTTTGCTCATCTACATGACCTCAGGAGCCTCCTGCGTCTATCTGGCGCAGGCGGTCCTGCTCTGGCTCATGTCATGCGATGTGGTTCGTTACCGTCCGCTCATCGTATTCTGCGGCTGGGCGTATCTGGCCTTTGGCCCGCTGTTTCTTTGGATCGACATCCATGCCGGGATGCCCTCATTTCAAGTCGCCGCAGACTCCTTGAGCTGCCTTGTCGGTGGAGCAGCCCTGCTTGCGGCTTGCTATTTTGGCGGCCAGCCGAGCAATTCAAAAGCCCTCCATGCCTGACATTTACAAAATGCCGCAATTTATCCGACCTTGGTATTGCGCTTTTTCGGTCTCTGCCCGCCTTGCGCTGGGATTCAAAACCGCACCTGCATGCCGACGCTGAAGCCGCGGCCGGGCATCGGAGCCACGTCTTTGCGGAAGGAGGCGAGGGGACGGAGCCGGGTGAACCTTATGAACTGTCAGGCCGCGGAACAAAGCGGATTTACCGACGGCTTTGAGTCCGGTGTGAAGGGATTGGGGAAGTTTTTTTTGATCATTGCCAGATGCCATTAACGCAAACTACTTGCAAAAAATGAGATGAGGGCTTTTTCTGCAAAATGGTTGCAGTTAATGGCAGTTTTACGACCGGTATGATTATTGTCTTCTCAGCGGTGGCTGGCTGCGTGAGCTGCGCCCATGCACAAAACACGCCGCCGACTATCACGGCCATCTCCGGGAGTGGGGTGGATGGCTCTGGCAATCTCACGATGAATGAAGATGGGGATGTGACGGTGACCTTCACCGTGACCGATGCCCAGACTGCAGGTGGCTCGCTCACCGTCAGCGGCACCCGGACAAATACCACGCTTTTTCCCAGCATCGGGACCAGTAGCTCGCATCGGCTGCGTTTTGCCACGGTGAATGCTGGCCTGCGCAGTCTTCGCGTGCGTCCGGCGGCGAATCTGCATGGCAGCACTTCCGTTACGCTCACTGTGACAGATGCGGGTGGACTCACGGCATCGGTGACTTTCACCATCACAGTGAACTCGGTCTATGATCCTCCTCAGACGAAACCGGACCACTTGTTCGCCGTAACGGATCGCACCAGCACCCTGGATGTTCTCATCAATGACGCTCCCGGTGCGGAGCCGGGCCAGACTTTTTCGATACAGGGCATTACCCTGCCCTCCAGGGGCCTGCTCACGTTTGGCAGCACTCCGGGCCTGCTGAGTTACACCCCAGATGCAGGTTTCACGGGGGCTGATAGATTCACTTACACTGTGATGGATCATTTAGGAGTGCAGGTGACCACTGACGCCTACATCACGGTGGGGCAGTCTTTGCCGGTGGATTTGGTGCATACCGATCTGCGGGTGCTTTACTCAGGTGGGCAGTGGGGCAGCCGTGTGCAGGCTGACTTACCCTTTGGGACTCCCAATGTCGGTGGTGGCAGTAATCCTACACTACTGGATTTCGATGAAGCGCTGCTGTTGGTGAACGGGGCATCGCTGCTCGCCCTGCCAGGCAATTTGGACCCTGTCGCTTACAGTTTCCTGGGTCGGGCACCGGGTCAAAGCCTGTACTCTCTTCCGCAAAGCCAAGACCCTGAGCTTATTTGGCCCGGCATCAGCACAGAGTCCATCCCCTCGGGCACCTTTGCCAGCTACACCCCTTCTGGTGATCCCCGTGCTACGGCGAATGCCGCCTGGATGCGCTGTGAGTTGGTGGCTGTCCGTGTCCCTGCGGATGCGGTATTTTCCATGTTTTACAGTGGCAGTCCCCCGGTGGTCCACTGGGACAACATTGATGGCATCAATGGCCCAAACGAGGCCTCTCATGGCAACAACGTCAGTGATACCTTTTGGCTCACACCCGGCACTCATGCGCACATGAACTGGACCTTCACGCACACTGGCCGCTACGAGTTCGATGTGCGCTGGAAGGCCTTCATCAATACAGGCAGTGGCTTGGTGGAGGTGACCAGCCCGGTGAGCACACTGCACTTCTTGGTTTTCGATGGGCTGACTCCACCTGTGACCGGACCCATGACCGAAGCGGCACCCTTGGCCGTGAACGACAGCCTCATGGTGAACGAAGATGGCTCTGTCAGTGCTGACCTGCGCACGAACGACAGCAGTTCACCCGATCTCCACGAAGCTCTAACTGTCTCTGCCGTCACTCAGGGCACGAATGGCAGCGTCGTGATCACCGGCGGCGGCAGCGGGGTGAGCTACACGCCACTGGCGAACTTCAATGGCAGCGACAGCTTCACCTACACCATTACCGATGAACACGGTGGCACGGTCACAGGCACGGTGAATGTCACGGTGACGCCGGTGAATGATGCGCCGTCCTTTGTCAAAGGAGCCAACCAAGGTTATGCGCCCGGCACGACTGGAATGCAAAGTTTTGCCAACTGGGCCACTGGCATCTCCGATGGTGATGCGGGCGTGGAGCAGGCACTCACCTTCAATGTGAATGTCACCAGCGGGAGCGAGATTTTCTCCACGACTCCGTCTGTCAGCAGTGATGGCACGCTCAGCTATGCGCTCAGCGGCACCGCTGGCACGGCGCAGGTGGAGGTGACGCTCACAGACGATGCCACAGCGGGCACAGCGGCACTGACCACGGCGGCGCAGAGCTTCGCCGTCACTGTTTTTGCCACGCCTCAGGCTCCCACGATCTCGAACATCTCGGATGCCACCATCGCCGAAGACACCACGCTCGGGCCGGTGGCATTCACCGTCGCGGATGCGGATCTCGGCACGGGATCGCTCACACTGTCCGCCACCTCTTCCAATACCACGCTGGTGCCGAACGCCTCCGTCCTGCTCGGCGGCAGCGGGGGAAACCGCACACTCACGCTGACGCCAGTTTTGAATCAATCCGGCACGTCCACCATCACGGTGACGGTGACTGATCCGCAGGGCCAGCAGGCCAGCGACAGCTTCGTGCTCACGGTCACGGCGGTGAATGATGCGCCCACAGTGTCACTCATCTCGGGCGCTGGAGTGGATGATTCTGGCAATCTGACGATGAACGAAGATGGAGATGTCACGGTGAACTTCACCATTGGCGATGTCGAGACAGCAGCGTCCTCTCTTGTGGTCACACGCACCACGGCAAATGCCACGCTGCTGCCCACCAGCAGGCTCACCCTCGGTGGCAGCGGTGCAAACCGCACTCTGCGCATCCGACCTCAGCCGAATCTTTCCGGCACGGGCAACATCACCGTCAGCGCACGAGATGCGGGCAATATCACCACCACGCGCACCTTCACCGTCACGGTGAACAGCCTCTGGGACCCGCCGGTGGCCAATGCGGACAACTTCTTCGCCAAACAAGGCAGCACCTCCACGCTCGATGTGCGCTTCAATGACAGCATCGTCGAAGCCACCTCGACGGTGACGATTCAATCCTTCACCCAGCCCGCGAATGGCACCCTGGTGGCAGGCACGGCCCCCGGCACACTGCGTTACACGCCCAATAGCGGTTATACCGGGTCGGATAGCTTTAGTTATACCCTGCAAGACAACACCGGAGCCACCTCCATCGCGCCCGCCTTCATCACCGTCGGTGCCTACATCCTCGTCGATTCGCCCACCTCCAAGCTGCACACGGACGTGCGCTTCAACTTCAAGGACGGCGAGTGGCACATGAAGTATCACGCCGACTTCCAGTTCGGCCCCAACCTCGAATACAGCCGCTCCACCGTGCTCGATACCGATGAGGGTGTGCTCTTCCTCGATCCCACCACCAAGGTGACCAATCCTGGCACGGCCGGTTTTGAGTTCATCGGTGTCCCGGCAGGAGCGTTCATCTGGCTGGCGCCGAAAAGCTCCGTCGGAGGCCACAAGATCGACTTGGGCTTCAACTCCGAAGAGACGGCCCCGGGTGAGCTGGCGTCTTTTCTCGCACCATCGAATGATCCGCGTTTAGTTGGTCTCACCACGGAGTGGATGGTGCTGGAGACCGTGGGCTTCACCGGACCTGGGCACTTCTCGCTCTATGAAAGCACTGACTACCAGGGAAACATCAGTTGTTGGGTGGATACAGCGGACGGCGTGAACTCCGCCAATGATGTCGCCGTCGGCAGCAACCTCACCGATAGCTACTGGTATTACCCCGGACAGCACACCCATATCAACTGGGCCTTCACCGCGCCGGGTCGCTACACCTGGACGGTGCGCCCCGTCGGCTGGAAAAACGTCAGCGGCACGCTCACCCGCGTGGAGGGCGGCCTAGTCACGCTCACCTTCGATGTCGATACCGAGACCGCCCCCGGCGTGCCCCTTCCAGACAATGCTCCGACGGCAAGGGCGGACACGATCACCCTCGCCGAAGATGCCCCGGCCACGGACGTGCCTGTGCTCGGCAATGATCTCTCCAATCCCGATTTGAACGAAGCGCTCGCCATCACCGCCGTCACGCAGGGCACGAATGGCAGCGTCGCGATCACGGGTGGCGGCAGCAGCGTGAGCTACACGCCCGCCGCCAACTTCAACGGCAGCGATAGCTTCACCTACACCATCACCGATGAGCACGGCGGCACCGCCACCGCCACGGCGAATGTCACCGTCCTCCCGTCCTCGGGCACACCCATCCAGAACTGGAGACAGGTTCACTTCGGCACAACTAGCAATACCGGAAACGCCGCCGATCTAGCGGACCCAGACAATGACGGCATCGCCAACCTGCTCGAGTATGCGCTCAATCTCTCTCCCATAGCAGCCAGCACCCTGCCTGCACCTCAGCAGAGCGCTGGGCAGTTTGGCTATGAGTTCACACGCCCAGCCGGTGCCACGGATGTCGTCTATGCGGCGGAGTGGAGCAACTCCCTGCAAAGCAACGACTGGCAGCCCATCCCCAACACCGGAACCGAGCCGCAGCAGCGCTTTCTGCGCTCCATCGCGGGCCAGCCGCGCCTGTTCATCCGGCTCAAGATTTCCCGCTAAACCAAACCTCATTTCTTACACAACACATCATGAAAAGACAACGAACCTCCATCCTCGCCGCTGGCTTGCTTTTTGCAGCTCTGTCGGCCTCTGCGCAAACCCTTGTGCCCTTTGCCCCCAGCACGAATCATGGCGGCGGCTTCGGCACTTCCTCCAATTCTCTAATCACCGGTGAGTTTCATGGCGATGCCTTGGCGGACATCGTCTCCGCGACGGGCAACCCGGAGGGCCTCAGTATCATCAAGGGGGCAGCGGGAGGCACTTTCCTTCCCGAAGTCGGACTGCTGGTGGGCACGGGACTCTATTCCAGTGCGCCGAGGGGCGTTGATTTCGAAGGCGATGGTGACATGGACATCGTGGCGGGGCTCCGTGACGTGAACACCGTGCTGGGATCGGCGACGAACGGGCAGATCGCCGTTTTCCTCAATGACGGAACTGGCAATTTCACCCGGCAGACCTTGCTGAGCGGATTGACTTCCAGCCAGTCGAACGTCTTCGCCGTGGCTGACCTGAATGGCGACGGACGGACGGACATCGTGCGTTCCACAGCCGCCACGAACCTGATCTACATGCAGGCGCTGCCAGGCGGCGGCTTCGCTGCGGATGTGGTCGTTTCCAGCAGCTTCGTCGCATTCAGCGCCATCTCTCTGGCGAACATCGATGGCGACGGCGATCTCGATCTCGTGGCCGTGGATGGTGGCGCGGCCAACACTGCCCGCATCTTCGCCAACGACGGTTCGGGGGCCTTCACGCTGGCTCACACGGCCCCCTTCACCGCCGCAACCACGGTCGTGCGTGAGGTGGTGGACATCAATGGAGATGGGCTGCTGGACCTTCTTTGCACGGATGCCGATGCCACGACCAAGGTTTCTTTTTATGCCGGTGTTTCGGGAGGCGGTTTCAGCGCCACCCGCACGGCGATTGCGGTCCCTGGATCTGCGGTCAACAGCCTGCGGACCGCAGATTTGGACAAGGATGGCGTGCGTGACTTGCTCGTCAGCAACACGGTCTCGACGCCCAGTTTCTCCTGGAACGTCGGTTGGATGCGGGGCACGGGCGGCGGGAGCTTTTACTCATTCGTGCTGGTGAATACCTACTCGGGGAGTGCGAACACTTTCATCGCTCAAGACCTGAATGCAGATACCAACCCGGACCTCATCGTCGGAGGCCGCGGAACATCGACGGCACCTGCGAATGTGTTCGTTTTCATCAACAAGACAGGACAGGACCCGATGGTCGTGACACCTCCAGCGGCCCGGTCCTACGTGCTGGGCGATAACATCGAGACCAGCGTTTACTTTGGTTTCCCCATCACCGTGACCGGCACGCCCCGGATCTCCCTTCAAGTGGGAGGCAGCACGGTGAATGCAAATTACGTGAGCGGCTCCGGCACTTCGACGCTGGTTTTCCGATACACCGTCACCCTGGCGGACCTTGATCTGGATGGGGTGCAGCTCGCTTCGCTCAACATCGACCTCAACGGCGGGACGATGAAGGACCCGATCAATGGCGATGCCGACCTGACGTTGCTCGCGACCCCTTTCACGAACGTCATCGTGAATGGAGCCGGTCCGCTGGTGCAGAATGTCACGCGTCTCGACCCGACTCCCACGAATGCCCCATCCGTGCGGTTTCAGGTGCAGTTTGCAGAAGATGTCACCGGGGTGGACGCGGCTGACTTTGAGTTAAAACAAGACGCAGGCGATCTGGATGGCGGCACCGTTCTGAGCGTCACCGGCAGTGGCAGCACCTATCAAGTGAGCGCCACCACCGGCACCGGCAGCGGCACGCTGGGCCTCAGCGTCAAGAGCGGCGCGACCATCGCCGACCTCGCAGGTGATCCTCTCGCCAAAGGCTTCACCGGCGGGCAGGTCTATACGCTCAAGCGTGGCACCCCCATCACCATCGACACCATCTACACCCAGAACCACGCCGACTACCGCGCGGTCTGGAACAATGGCGAGATCACTTTCGTCATGGATGCCGATCCAGGCACTATCGAGCCCTCCGCCCTCGTCATTCCGAGCAATGAAGTGCTGACCTATGCGGGGCCGAGCGCTCTATTTCTTCGTCCAACAACGTCGAACTACGACTTCCTTGGCGTCCCGGTAGGCAGCAGCGTGTATCGCCTGCCATCCACAAACGCCGCAGGAATCCCCTACCTCGGCATGAGCGGTGAAAGCGTGCCCACCGGCACCTTTGCCCGCTATCAGCCCGCAGACTCGCGGATCACCTCGGTCAACGCCTACATGAAAAACCAACTTGTGGCGATGCGCTCCACCAGCGGCGGTCATATGTCCGTTTACACCATCTCCTCCGGCAATCCCCGGGTCTGGATGGCCACCAGCGACGGCATCGACAGCACGGATGTGTTTTACCAAACCCCCGGCAGCCACACGCACCGCAACATCGCCTTCAGCCAGCCCGGCACCTACGAGGTGGACATCTTCATCAGCGGCTTCCGCGATGAAAACGCCAACACCACCTATGAGCCCAATGTGGACCCCTACATCGAGAGCGGCATCTTTACGTTGGTCTTCGGCGTGGACTTCCCGGGTGGCCCAGCGAGCGCCAATCTGCTCACCGACATGACCGGCCTCGCTCCCGTCGCTGTGGACGATGCCTTCGGCGCAGCCAGTGCCGCCGTCATCACCGGCAATGTGCTCAGCAACGATACTGATCCGCAAAACCACAGCCTCACCGCCATGCTGCGCACAAGCGCCACGCAAGGCAGCGTGTCTCTGGGCTCCAACGGCAGCTTCACCTACACACCAACTGTCCCTGGCTACCTTGGTGAAGACAGCTTCACCTACTGGGCGCAGGATGGAAACGGCGGCTGGACGCCCGGCACCGTGCGGCTGAGCTTCAGCGCCATCGCAGGCTGGCGTGTCACCCATTTCGGCAGCGGAGGAAATGCCGGACTCGCGGGCGATCTCGCTGATGGGGACCATGACGGCATCCCGAACCTGCTCGAATACGCCTTCGACATGAGTCCCAGCGCCAGCAGCGCTCATCAGCTCCCTCAGGGAGGCATGAACGGCAGTTTCTTTGAGATGAACTTCACCCAGCCCGCAGGCGTCAGCGGCGTGACCTATGGAGCCGAATACTCCACCTCATTGGCCCCCAACGACTGGCACCCCGTCACCAACAGCGCCACCCCGCCGCTGCATAGCTACCGCGTGCCCACTGCCACCGGGCAGCAGGTCTTCATGCGCATCAAAGTCAGCACTCCCTGAAGCGAATGATCACCACCGCCGAAAACGCCATCACCGCCTGGCTGCACCAGCGTGATCAAGCTGCCGCCGCGTGGCTCGTCCACGAGCACCGCAGCCTCGTGCTCGGCACCGCCCGCCGCTGGGGAGTCCCCGCCGAGATGGAACAGGACGCCGTGCAGGAGGTCTTTCTGCGCGTGTTCAACAAACTGCATCTCTTCCAGCCCGAGAAGCCCTTTGCCCACTGGCTCAGTGGCGTCGCACGCAACACCTGCGCCAAACTCCGCCGCCACTGGTGCCATCGCCACCGGCTCAGCGCGGTGTTTGAAGGCGCGGCGGTGGATGTGTCGGAGTGTGACCTCCGACACGAAAAGACACCCGAAACCGAGGCCACCTCCCGCGAAACCGTGATCGGCCTGAATGCCGCGCTGGCCCGGCTGTCGCCACGCGAGCGGGAACTCGTCGAAAAGCATCACCTGGAAGGTGAGAGCCCGGCAGAAACGGCCGAGCGTCTCGGCATGAAGCCCACGGCGGCACGCGTCGCACTGCATCGGGCTCTCCAGAAGCTGCAATCCGCTGCACTGCTGCAATCTTGGCATGCAGGGGAGTCACGGCTTCGAGGCTCCAAAGCGTCTTCAGGGCAGGAATCACCACCCGGGTCGGCAACCGGCCACTCATGAGTCCTGCGCAGCCATCGTCGTTAGTTTTGCAGCCTTTCTCCTGCATCATGGCCTGCGTTGCGTTGGCGGCACTCATCGCCACAGGCCCTGCTCATGCCGCCGCCACCCTCCAGCGCGGTCATTCCGACCTCGCTGCCACCTACTCTGAATCGGAAGGGCTCGGCCTCGTCATCCATGTGGATGCCGGAGCACGCGTGGATGGTGCCGCGCTGCCTTTCGCGGCCGAATACCTCACCGATGAGCTCGTCATCGAGTTGGGGAGCCCGGCAGCGCAGACGGTCTCCCAGGCGGCCTTGGCCGCAGGCACGGGCGTCCCGCTCGGGGCGCCGTTCTGGGTACTGCCGGAGGGAAATCATCCTTTGTTGCCGTTTTTTGGCCTGAACACCGGAGGACTCATCCGCTCGGAATGGATCGGCGACCTCAGTTACCAGCTCGTCACGGTGAATTCTCCCAGCGGACTCGGTCAGTTTGCCATGTATCAGTCTGACGGGCTTGGTGGATGGCTTTTTTGGATGTCCACGGCCGATGGCGGCATCAGCACCGCAGATCGGGCACTGCTCCCGCCTTCGGCGCATAGTCACTACAACTTCTCCTTCAGCGAAACCGGCACTTGGACACTCGGATTCACGCTGACCGGCCAGCATGCCTTGGAGGGGCTGCAAACCAGCTCGGAGCACACGCTGACCTTTCACGTCACTCCTGAGCCATCCCGCGCTTTGCTGATCCTTGGCGGATTTGCCTCCTTGCTGCTCCGACGAAGCCGCTGGCATCAAAACCGCACCTGCATGCCCACGCTGAAGCCTCGTCCGGGCATGGGAGCCACGTCTTTGCGGAAAGAGGTAGCCTGGCGGGCATCGGCATCGAGGATGTTGGTGGCCTGCAGGGTGAGGCTCACGTCGTAACGGTCGTTTTTGAAGAGCTGGCAGGTGAGGTCGGCGTTGAAGAGGGTGCAGGGATCTGTGGGGCCTTCGCTGCGAAAGCCGCCGACGAAGCGGTTTTGGTCAAAGGCGTAGCGTAACTCGATGCCGCCAGAAAAGGGGCCGTATTCGCCTTCCAAACGGCCTCCGAGGTGCATCGGGGGCATGCGTGGGATGTATTGGCGGTCGTCCTCGTTCCAGCCGCGGACGTAGTCGCCCATAAGCTTGAGGGTGAGGCGCTGGTGCTCGTGCTTGAGGAGGTGGGCTTCGACCTCGGCCTCCCAGCCGAAGAAGGTGGCGGCGCGTTCGATGTAGTTCACGCTGCGGGCGAGCACGGGACCACGGGCGAGTTCTTGGAGGAAGATGTAGTTTTGAAAGTCGTAGTGAAAGCCGCTGAGATGCACGGCGAAGCGTTCCCACTCGGCATCGAGGGTGGCATCGATTCCAGTGGCCTGTTCGAGCTTGAGTTCCTGTCCATCGACATCGCCACCAATGAGGAAACGGCCCAGCGCGGCGCTGTTCCAGAAGGCGTAGCGCTCGGTGGCGGTGGGGACTCGCTGGGTGCGTGACCACACGAGGCCAAGGGCAAAGCGGTCCATGGTGAGGAAGTCCTTCTTTTCCCAGGTGATGGCGGCGGAGTAGCTGTAGGCGCTCTCGCTTAGGCCGGTGGCGGGGCGGTTCACGCCGAGATTGCGGTAGGAGAGCGTCTGCTCCTCCCAGCGGCCGCCGAGCTGGAAATGAAAATCGCCGAGCGTGAGCTTTTCGAGGCCATAGAAGGCAAAGCTGCGTGTCTCGGCGGCGATGCGCTGGCGGATTTCTGGCTGAATGCGGGTCAACTG
>JBILVU010000174.1:0-10678 GCA_044370285.1 Prosthecobacter sp. | reverse complement strand
CCGATCCGCTTCGATGATTCCGCCCACATGGTATCTATCCGGCTCGTGAAGCTCACGACAGCTCCCCAGCCAGCCGGATAGTTCGGCGATGGCGTTTGGTCTGTTGACGGAGTCTTCCGCGCCGAACACATCCGGCCTACGATCATGTTCCTGAATATACCGCGGCTAGATCACGCAGCAGTTTTTCGAGCTGTGAGTAGTAGGCCTCGTCGCCGAGTGTGGCCTGCTTCTCGCTGAGCTTTTTGATCTGGTTTTCGAGGGCATCGCGTTTCGTGCGCTGCTCATCGGTGAGCTGCTTTTCCTCGTCGCTGAGCACGAGGACGAGTTGGGCGGCACGCTCGCCATCGAGTTTGGCATCGGCGGGCGGTGCTTCGAGTGCTTCGCGGCGTGTGGGAACGCCATCGCCATTGTCTTCGAGGAGGGCGTGCTCGGTGGCGAGGCGCTCTTCGTTCTCGTAAAAGGTGGCAGCGGCCTTGCTGGCATGGCGGAAGGCTTCCAGAAGCGAAACCTGCTTGTCTTGATCGAGATCCGCCTCCGGCAGGCCGCCGATGGCTTCGGCGAAGTACTCGCCAAATCGCGCATAAAACACCTCGTCGGGGCTTTTCGTTGAGGTGATGACGAGGCGGCCTTTTCCACTCAGCGGACGCACAAACCCGCCACTCGACGATGCGGTGTGAATGACGACCACTTCCTGCCGCAAAGGTGCGAGCCATCCGGCGAGCTGCTTGGCATCGAAATCCGGCCCCTCGGCATTAAACATCGCCTCGCGACCATCAAACGTGCCGTGACCGATCAGTACGAGCCACAATGAGCGATCTGCTTTCGAGCTCGCGAGACGTTTTTCCAGTTTCGCGGTCGTGTCAGGACCTGAGATCACCTCGACGGGCACCTCACCCTTCGCGCAGGCCGTTTTCCAGGCCTCCACCTGCGTCGTGAACTTCTTCCCAAACTCCTCCTCGCCGTCCGCACCGCTGACGATGAGCACATCGAGGTTCCGCGCACTCACTGAACTCAAAAGCAGGAGCAAAACCCCCACCGTAGCGGAAAACGTCCGTTTTCCGGCGTGCTGACGCCCGCCGCTACGAGAAAGCCAAGACATCACGCCATGCCTCCTTTCCGTCGCAGCGCCCACTCGCCGAGCAGGAGGAGCAAAATGGCCGCGAAGACCCACGGCGTGTGCCACAGCGGCGTGGCGAGCGTGACCTCGACGGGCACGCGGATGTTTTTGAGCATCTCTGGTAGCTTGGCGATGTCTTCGAGGGCGATCATCTTGCCGCCGGTGTCCTCGGCGAGGCGTTTCATCAAGTCGCGATTCGGCTCCAGCTTCGCAAACTCGACCGCGAGCGGATCATGCGTCCAGCCAACGGCTTTGGTGCCCAGCGGCGTGCGTTTTTCGGCATCCTCGACCGTCGTGGTAGCGCGATAATTGCCGGGCTTGCTGGCAAAAAACTCTGTCTCAAACAAACCCGGCTCCTTCAGGCTCGGCTCGGCGAAGAGCTGCGACTTCGCGCCATCCGGCTGCGTGACCTCGATCTTCACGATGGCATCGCTGTTCGCCTTGAAGGCGCGATCCTTCACTCGCACGGCGAGCTTCACGCGTTCGCGGTCCGCCGGGTCGATCTCGGCGGCAAAGCTCACCGCATCCGCCACATCGACGACGAGCCAGCGCATGAGCTGACGCCACAGGCGGTCCATGTCCTTGTGCGACTCCTCATCATGCAGCCCCCAGCGCCAGAGATCGCCGATGAGCATGCTGCCCACGCGACCTTCACCAAAACGCTGCACCGCGATGGCCGGGTGGCTCGTCTGCGCATCGGAAACCGTCGCCAGGATGCTCGCGCCCGGTTTGATCGACGAGGCCGGATTCACCGAATGAAACGCCGTCATCGTCGAGAGGCGCTTCTCATCCTCCTCGCGATCCGTCCGCAGCCGCATCCACGATTCGAGCCAGCCTTCCCGCGTGAGATTGAACCTCGCATCGCCAATCACCGGGCCGCTGGTGGCTTGATCGAGATACACTGGCAGCATGCGGCCGATGGGCGTGTTGTCGTAGCCACCGGCGCGGAAGCTTTCCTGGCCACCGAGCATCAGCAAAGCCCCGCCGCGCTCGCTCACGAAACGCTCGATGAGGTTCATCTGCTCCTGCGTGAAGAATTGCGCCTCGATGTCATCGAGAATGATGGCGCGGAACTCCGCGAAGAAGTCCTCCGCGGCCTTTGGAAAGCCATCGCTGAGCTCTTTGGCATCCTTCGTGCCCAACCGAATGATCACCGGCTGATCGTAGCGCTGCGCTTCCTCGCCGTCTTTGGCTCCGAAGCCGCGAAACAGCGGATTCACGCTCTCACCAGCTCGGCCACGCCATTCAAACTTCGGCTCCCGCTTCGCGATGCGCACCAAAGCGGGCATTTGAATGTCGTCATCCCCCGCAATGGCCCGGCGCAGGAATTTGTACTCCCAGTTCGGCCTGCCCGTCACATACAGCACGCGATACGGCCCCGCGCCGCGATCCGCCGCCAGCAGACGTGTGTTGTTGGCCAGCGTGGCTTCTTGAGCGCCTTCGCCCTTGAGTTCGAGGCGGTAAAACGACACGCCCGGCTTGGCCACTGGCACGCGGAGACGCACCGTCTGCGCTGCATTGCCATTCAGCGTCACTTTTTCCGTCGCCACGGCCTTCTTGTCCTCGCTGAGCACTTGCAGCGTGGCTTTGCCGCTGCCGCTGACTCGTGCGGTGATGGTCACGGGCGCATCCTCGAAGGGACTCGTCGCCACCGTGGCCTCATCGATGCTCAGATCCGGCTTCGGAGCCTTCTCGCCGGTGAGTACGGTGAAAATGGGTGCCCCCTTGGCCTCCGCTTTCCATGCCGAGGCATCGGTGGCATTGCCATCGCTCACGACGATGACCGCCGCGAGGTTCGTGCCGCCGGAGCGCAGTGTCATCAGCGTGCGGGCGAAGTCCGAGCGGGTGCCATCGAATTTCAGCCCGCGAAAATGCGGCACGCTCACGGTTTGCGCTCCGGCTGTCATCAGCCGCAGTCGGAAGTCTTCGCCCAATGCCCGAATCCACGCCGCGTCGTCGTTTCCAGCCACCAGCGCCTTTTGCACCTGCGAGGCACGCGTTTCAGCCCCGACGCTTTCCGCGAGATCGAGCGAGGCGCTGGCATCGACGAGCACCACGACCTCGTTTTCGCCCTTCTTCGGCATCGATCGCGTCCACAGCGGATCGAGCAAGCAAAGCGCCAGCAGCGCGAGGGCACCCGTTTTGCAGAGCAAAGCCGCCAGCCGCCGCCACCCACGCACCGGCGAGCGCCAGTAACCCACGATGAGCAGCCCCAGCACCAAAATCACCACACCGGCGGCTAGCCAGGTCAGATTCAGGTTTTGCCAGACGATTCGGGGCATGCGTGAAGGCTAAACGCATCGCACGCGAGAATGCTACAGGCAGATGACGTTCTTCCGAAAATGAAAAGCCGCCCACTCCCGGAAGGAAGAGGGCGGCTTCAAATCAAGGCGCGGCGATCAGGCGAGGCCGGCGATCGGATACAGGTTGGATTTGCACCATTCGCCGTTCTGCTTGGTGATGCCATCGGGGTCATCGACGGCACCGTGGGCTTCATCTTCGCAGATGATCCAGCCGGAGTAATTGCGGGCGACGAGCCACTCGGTGATCTTGTGGAAGTCCAGCTTGCCGGTGCCCATCTGGGCCCAGGGCTCGGCTCCATTGCCGGAGAAGTCTTTATAATGGATGTGGTTCACGAGGTGCTGCCATTTGTTCAGCGTGGCGATCACATCCATGCCACCACGGATGATGTGGCCCACATCGGGCGTCCAGCCGGTGACCTTCGGATCGAGGCTGCTGAGGACGACATCGTAGTCCTCCTGCGTGCGGACGAGCGAGGCGGGTGGGGAGTTCGGATGGTAGGAGCAGACGAGGCCGGCGTCGTGGGCACGCTGGGAGACAGCGTTGACGTTCTTGGCGACGTTCAGGCGGCGCTTTTGAAGGTCGTTGGTGCGGCCGGAGGGCAGGGTCACGGTGCCAAGCATGGCGCCGGGGAAGTGCTTCAAATAGTCGATGGTGAAGTCAGCGGCTTCTTTTTCGTTCGGAGCCTCGGTTTCGCCATCCCAGGCGCAGACGAGGGCCAATCCGCAGAGCTTCATGTTGTACTTCTGAAGCGTGTCCTTCATGAGGATAGGGTCGATCTGCGGCCCAAGCCAGTATTTAGAGCAGCCGAGGGCGCTGGCGGAGATTTCGAGCACCATTGGCTCGATGCCGGTGAAGCCTGCTTCGGAGGCGACCTTGATCATGTGGTCGAGTTTGTTGTCGTAGCCCTTGCCGGTGCCCTGCATGAACCAGGTATAGACTTCGGAGCCGAATTGGATTTTGCCCATGGGATGTGAGTGTGGTTGTTGGATTAGAGGGAGAAAAATTGCCCGCGTGGGGGCAAAGCGGGCGCATTTGAGACGAGCGCTGGCGAACTGTCCAGCGTTCAGTTTACGGAGCCTCCGGCGGCGGCGGCAGCGCGGAGGGAATGCTCGCGGGCGTTTCTTGGCGGAAGGATTTCACGATCTCCGCCGGGATGAAATGGCTTTTGCCACGGGAGCTCTTCGTGCGCTGCATCGGCAGGCGGATCGTGCCGCGGACGAGGCTGCCACGACGCATGACCTCCACATCGGCTTCGACGTAGATTTCTTCGTCGCGGTGATCCGCCGTGTTGATGTGAATCTTGGTGCCGAAGAGCAGGCTGGCCCGCGTGCTGCCGGAGGCGGAGAGGTTTTCAAAGGGAGTGGAGCCTTCGAAGGCCCGCTTTTCCATCGGCGCCTCCAGCCGACCTGGCACGGTCAGCACGAAGCGGGTGACGCGGAACCAGCGCTGCTCGCCTTTTTTGCCAAAAGCATGCAGTCGGAGCTGGTAGGGGCCGTTCTCGGTGATCATCGCCCCTCCGACCACCATGGCGCTGACAGTCACCCCAGCCTCGGAGCCTCGCGGGATGAATTCCGCCCGGAATTTGGCACCGCCCACCTCGGGGGCTGGAGTTGAGGTTTCAAAGCTCTGGCTGGTAGTGCGCAGGTAGATGCAGGAAGAGAGACCGAGGAGGGTAGGCAGCAAAGCCAGGCGGAGCAGGGCAGGGGGCATGATGAGGCAGGATGAGCCTTCGGCGGGGGATCCGGCGAGCAAAAAATGCCTCGGAGTCGCCTTCTTTTTTGAAAATGTAGCCAGTTGTATTGACAATAAATTATAGAAATACTATAATTAAGGGATGATTTACCTCCGCCATCTCTTGATCTGCTTTGCCCTCGTGGTCCTTGGAACCTCCGTGGTCTCGGCGCAGGCGGTAACTGATAAGTTCAACAATGCCCCGCTACCCGGCAGCATTCTCGATCTTTCGAACAGCGGTGCCGCCCCCACCTTCCTCACTTTCGGGGCCGGTAACAACATCGTCGAAGGCAGCATGGGATGGAACGGCTCAACCCTTGATGCGGACATCTGGACCTTCACTATCGCCGCAGGTTACGAAGTCAGCGCCATTAATCTCGTGAGCTACAACGGGCCGAATCCGGTCATCCCGAACGGTCATTTCATGGCCCTCGCCAGCGGAAACACCATCGACACGGCGCAAAGCGTCAACCACCTCAGCAACGGCCTCTTTACCGAAGTGGTAGATGGCCTCGGCAATACGAATACCAACCTGCTCGCCATCCTCCAGGCTGGCCCGGCGTTTGGCGGCATCGGCTTCACAGGGAATCTCCAGGCTGGCGACTACACCTTCTGGGTCCAGGAGGGCACCAATTTCGTGAACCAATACTGCATCGATTTCGTCGTCACGCCTGTGCCGGAGCCGGGGAGCGCTCTTTTGCTTGGCGTGGCGTCTTTCCTTTGCCTGCGCCGCCGCCGGAAATAGGCCGCGTGGTTTGCAAAGAAGGTGTGATGCCGCTAAAACGGCCCACCCATGATTCGCAACCTCCTCTTCGACTGGTCTGGCACGATCGCGGATGACCTTCCGAACGTCCTCCAAGCCGTGAACGGCATGCTGCGTGCCGAGGGGAAAGCCCCGCTCGACCGCGAGACCTTCCGCGCCCGCTTTCGCCTGCCTTACACCGAGTTTTTCGATGAAATGATGCCCGGCACACCGCTGGAGCGCCTGCATCAGCTCTACCTGGAGCACTTTCCGCATGTGCATGAAGGAGTCACCCTCATCCCGCATGCCGCCGAAATGCTTCGTGAGGCCGCTGCGGCGGGCACTCGCCTTGTCGTGCTCAGCAGCGCCCCGGAGCCGCATGTCGTCGCCCAAGCCATCGCCCTCGGCGTGCGGGATCATTTCGAGGTCATGCGCTGCGGCGTCATCGACAAGCGCACCGAAATCCACGCCCTGCTCGAATCTCTCGACATGCGCCCCGAGGAGACCGCCTTCATCGGCGATATGCGTCACGATATCGACGCTGGCAAAGCCGCTGGCGTGCTCACCATCGCCACCTGCACCGGTTACGAGACCGCCGCGCAGCTCATGACCTCCGCCCCGGACCTGCTCGTGCCCGATTTGAGCCGTCTGCCCGTCCTCCTCGGTCTGCGCAGCCTTTCCCGCATCGAAATTCCCGTCTCCACCGTCGGCGCCCTCATCCTCAATGCCCGCGAGGAACTCCTGCTCATCCGCACCCACAAATGGAGCCACCGCTGGGGCATTCCCGGTGGCAAAATCAAACGCGGCGAGACCTGCGAGGCCGCCCTCATCCGCGAAATCACCGAAGAAACCAGCCTGCGCCTCCGCGACATCCAATTCGTCATGGTCCAGGACTGCATCGAGCCCCCCGAGTTCCAGCGCTCCGCCCATTTCTTGCTCATGAACTACCTCGCCCGCACCGCCGATGAAAATCCGCAGGTCGTTCTCAACGAGGAAGCCCAGGCCTACCAGTGGCTCCCCCTCGCCCAAGCCCTGAAACTCGACCTCAATATCCCCACCCGCATCCTCATCGACGAATGCCTCCGCCGAGGCATGCTGCGCTGACCTTTTGCCATGCACGATCAAATCCACCTCGCCGCTCTCCAGCTCCGCTGCCACATCGGCGTGCCCGATGAGGAACGTGCCGCCCCCCAGCTCCTCCATGCCGATGTCATCATCCACAGCCGCGTGCCTTTTGAAGCCATGCAGGACGACATCACGCAGACCATCGACTACGCCGCCGTCGCGTCTCGTTTGGAGCAAATCGCCGCCGAAAAGCCCCGACGCCTCATCGAGACCCTCGCCGCCGATCTCGCGGCTTGTGTTTTGAGTGAATTTCACGCCCCCGCCGTCGAGATCACCCTCCGCAAGCGCATCCTCCCGCAGACCGACCACGTCGCCGTGCGTCTTTTCCGTCACGCCGAGGCAAACGCTTGAAACCACCACCTTTCTGCCGACGTATCGCCCAGCGCTTTAATTCTGCCTTCAACCATGAAAAAACACCTCGCACGCACCCTCGCCCTCGTCGCTGGCCTCAGCGCCACTTCCGCCTTGGCCCAGGCCGATCTCACGGAAGCCTTCCTTCCCATGTTCAAGGCACTTCCGACGGAAGTTCCCTCGCCTGACAACGAGCTGACCGAAGCCAAGATCAATCTCGGCCGCCAGCTCTACTTTGAAAACCGCATCTCCAAGGGCGAAAAACTCTCCTGCAATTCCTGCCACAAGCTCGATGCCTTCGGTCAGGACAATCTGCCTTTCTCCCCCGGCCATGAAGGCAAGCTCGGCGGTCGCAGTTCCCCCACCACTTACAATGCCGCGCTGCACATCGCCCAGTTCTGGGATGGCCGCGAGCCCACCGTCGAAGCTCAGGCCAAAGGCCCCGTGCTCAACCCCGTCGAAATGGGCATGCCCAGCGCTGATTTCGTCGTGAAGGTGCTCAAATCCATGCCCGGCTACGTCGAAGGCTTCAAAGCGGCCTTCCCTGGCGAGGCCGATCCCATCACCTATGACAACTTCGGCAAGGCCGTCGGTGCCTTCGAGCGCAAGCTGCTCACCCCCGGCAAGTGGGACGAATTCCTCAAAGGCAACAAAGACGCCCTCACCGCGGACGAGAAGAAAGGCTTCGCCACCTTTGCCAAGACCGGCTGCGTCACCTGCCACAACGGCGCGGGCGTCGGTGGTCACATGTATCAGAAGCTCGGCCTCGTGAAGCCCTGGCCGAATCTCACGGACAAAGGCCGTGGCGACGTGACCAAGAACGAAGGCGAAAACTTCTTCTTCAAAGTCCCCAGCCTCCGCAACATCACCGAGACCGGTCCTTACCTCCACGACGGCAGCGTGAAGAGCATCGAAGAGATGGTCAAAATGATGGCCGAGTATCAGCTCGCCAAGCAGCTCACCGATGAGGAAGTCTCCTCTATCGTCACCTTTCTCAAGGCTCTCAAAGGCACGCCGGACGCCGAATACATCAAGGCTCCCAAACTGCCTGAAAGCACGCCTGAGACTCCCAAGGCCTGATTTTGAGCTTTCCATAATTCACGAAAGGCGGGACGCGAGTCCCGCCTTTCTTTTTGACCCGCCTCGCATCCGCCGCGAGTAGCGAACCGTAAATCCGCCCATGCTCCGTCTTGCTCTGAAAATGCTGTTTGGCGACTCCGCGAAGTATCTCATGCTCGTGGCCGGCATCGCCGTGGCGACCTTTCTCATGGCGCAGCAGACCGCTGTCTTTTGTGGTCTCATGAGCTGGACAAAATCCACCCTCAAAAACGTCCCCGCGCCCATCTGGGTGGTCGAGGAACGGGTGGATCAGGTGAATGAGACCAATCCGCTGCTCGATACCGATGTGGCCCGCGTGCGCAGCGTGAGCAGCGTGGCCTGGGCCTCGCCCATCTACAGCGGCATTCAGCGGGTGCGGCTGGAGAATGGCAGCTTCAAAGTCATCCAGCTCATCGGCATCGATGCCAATACCCTCGCCGGAGCGCCTGCCAAGATGCTCGCCGGGGACCTCATGAAACTGCGCCTGCCGCATTCCGTCATCATCGACGATCTCGGCGTCCAGCGCCTCGCCCGCAAGCGGGGCGATAAGGTGAAACTCAACGACGTCTTCGAAATCAACGATCAAGAAGCTCGCGTCGTCGGCATCGCCGATGCCGTCACCTCCTTCACTGGCGGTCCTTATGTGTGGACGACCTATGAGCGTGCCCTCCAATATGTGCCCTCGCAGCGCAAACTGCTCCAGGCGGTCATTTGTGCTCCTCGCGAGGGTGTGAGCCTCGACCAAGCCATCGCCGATATTCGCCGCGAAACCGGCCTCAAGGCCTTCGCCAATCGCGAAGCTGGCTTTGGCGACTTTCTTAGCCAGATGCGTGACGAGCCGACCACGAACTTCAACGTCTCCACCGTGTGGTGGTACATCAAAAACACCGGTATTCCCATTTCCTTCGGCATCACCGTCATCGTCGGCCTCATGGTCGGCATCGCGGTGAGCTGCCAGACGTTCTATTCCTTTGTGCTCGAAAACATGCGTCACCTAGGTGCGCTCAAAGCCATGGGCACCTCGAATGGCACGCTTTGCCTCATGCTCATCACCCAGGCCTTCACCGTCGGCATCATCGGCTATGGCATCGGCCTTCTCGGCACCGCAGGCTTCGCCTTCGGGGCTTTGAAAAACGAGCAGCCACCCTTCTACATGCCTGAGTTTGTGCCGTTTGCCGTTCTCGCCGTCGTCCTCGGCATCTGCACGCTCGCGGCCTTGCTCGGCATCTGGCGTGTGAGCCGCCTCGAACCCGCTATGGTCTTCCGCAGCTAGCCGATGAGCACGAAAGACGATCCCAAAATCGCCGCCCGGCTCCGTGGCATCTCCAAAAGCTTCGGCGATGGTGAATCACGCATCCAGGTGCTCAAAGGCATCGACCTCGATGTGCGCTCGGGAGACATTACCATGCTCGTCGGCCCCTCCGGCTGTGGCAAAACCACGCTCATCAGCATCATTGCGGGCACGTTGGCGGCTGATGAAGGTGAGCTGAATGTCTTCGGCCACGATCTGCGCCGCCTTAGCAAGGCCAAGATCACGCGTTTTCGTGCTCAAAACATCGGTTTCATCTTCCAGGCCTTCAATTTGATCCCCACGCTCACCTGCGAGGAAAACGTGAGCGTCCCGCTGCTCATCCAGGGCATCTCTGCGTTCAAGGCCGAAAAGCGAGCCCGCGAGGTGCTGGAGCAGGTCGGCTTGAAGGATCGCATGCATCACCGGCCGGTGCAGCTCTCCGGCGGCCAGCAGCAGCGCGTCGCCATCGCCCGCGCCCTCGTCCATGAGCCAAAGCTCATCATCTGCGATGAACCCACCGCCGCGCTCGATGCCAAAAACGGCCATGTCATCATGGAACTCTTCGAGCACGTCGCCCGTGGCCAGGACCGCGCCGTTTTGATCGTGACCCACGACAACCGGATTTTCCATCACGCCAACCGCATCGCCAGCATGGACGATGGTAAGGTCATCGAGGTCCACGATGTGGATGCCGAGCACCCGCCCCCAGATCACCTGAGCGTGCATGAGCTGCTGTGAGGCTCGGAATGGGGCAGGGGAGTGGCTGTGTTTCTTGATCAAGCACCCCAAAACAGAACCGCCGGGGAGTTTCCTCCCCGGCGGTCTGGTTTGAACGTGTTTTCAGCTAACTAAGGCTGGATGCGTTCCGGGCTTCAAGCCCGTGCCGACTACGAGCCGTTGTATTTGACCTGGCCGTTGG
>JBILVU010000173.1:0-10687 GCA_044370285.1 Prosthecobacter sp. | reverse complement strand
CCGCCGCATTGATTCGCTGCGCTCACCCTTCGGGCAGCACTTCGTGCTGTCTATCTCCGCTTCGCTCCGGTTCCGCGACGCTGTCGCGAGTCAAGTCACCCCCACTCCTGAAACGGCCTCTCCGACAAGCTGGCGTTCGTGAAGCGAAAGTCGTGGGAGACTTCCTCGCCGAGCCAGTCGGGGCGGGCGAAGGCGGTGTCTTCGGCCTCCAGCTCGATTTCGGCGACGATGAGGCCGGTGTTGGCACCGTGGAATTCGTCGATCTCCCAGAGATGGCCGCCGTGGGGGACGAGATGCCGGGTTTTGTCGATGAGAGGCTGAAAACAGAGCGGGAGGAGGTTTCCCGCGGTTTCCATCGGGAGGGGAAATTCGATCTCCGTGCGCGAAATGCCCTCGGTTTTGCCTTTGATGGTCATGAAGGCGTTTTCGCCGCAAATGCGCACACGCACGGTGCGCTCGGGATCACGCGAGAGGTAGCCCTGGGCGATGCGGCGGCTTTGGGTGATGCCCGTGCGCCAGCCCTCGGAGGTGAGGAGGAATTTGCGTTCGATTTCGGTGGGCATGGGGAGATTGGCGTTTCGTTGAGATGTGCTTCACGCCTTCCTGATTTGTGAATGGATGAGATGAAGGCGGGGGAATCTAAACCGCTGATATGACGCTAATTTAACGCTGATATTTGGTTTGGGATTAGCGTCAGGTCAGCGTCGAATTAGCGGTTCAAAAATCACCAAACCTCACAACGCGAAGTATATAAAAAAGCCGGGAACGTGGGTTCCCGGCTTTGATCATTTTGGATGAAGCTTCTTACTTCAAGCTGGCGAGGACGCGTTTGATGTCCTCGGCCTGCTTGTCGGTGCTGGCGGCGTAGTCCTGCCAGACGACCTTGCCGTCTTTGATGAGGAAGCAACTGCGCTTGGCGAGGTTGAAGAGGCCTTTGGCCATCTTTTCGACCTTGAAGCCTGCGACGATGGTGCCTTCGGGGTCGGCGATGAGGTCGTAGGGGAGGGTGAACTTGTCTTTGAACGCCTTTTGAGCCTCAGGCTTGTCAAAGCTGACGCCGAGGACCTGCACGCCTTCTTTGGTGAGATCCGCAAAGGCATCGCGGAGGGAGCAGGCCTGCTTGGTGCAGCCGGGTGTATCAGCCTTGGGGTAGAAGAAGACGACCGTGGGGCCTTTTTTATAAACATCGGCAAAGTTGACGGTGGCTCCGTCCTGATTGAGGCCGGAGACGGCGGGGGCGTCGTAACTGACTTTTTCGCCTTCTCCTGCTTTGGCGGTGCCGAGGAAGGTGCTGAGGAGGGCGGTGAGCATGAGGAGGCGCGTTTTCATGGGGTGGATGGCGTTGAGAAAAACTATTCGATGCTGACTTTCACGCCGGGAAGGGCAGCGGCGAGTTGTTTTACGCCGGCCTTGGTGGCTTTGGATTGCCAGAGGTAGATGTTTTTGAGGCTCTTGATCTTGGCGAGGTGCTTGAGGCCTTCATCGCTGACCTGGGTGCCATACAAATTGATGCTGTGGAGCTTTTTGAGGCTGGTGAGGGCTTCGAGACCGGCATCGCCGATCTTGGTCTGGCGCAAGTCGAGGGTGACGAGACGCGGGAGCTGGCCCACGCTCTTCAAGGCGGCATCGGTGATGACGGTGCGGCCGAGATCGAGGGCGACGATGTTTTCCTTGAGCGGCAGGACGCTCTCGACCTTGGCGTCATCGCACTTGGACACGCCGGTGAGGAAATCGACGCGCAGGAGCGGGCTCTCCACTTTCACGGAAGCGACTTGGGCCCCGGCTTCCTTCGCGGCTCCGAGCACGGCATCGCTGAGCGGCTTCACTTCTTTTTCGAGGGCCGCGAAGAGCAGATCATGCTCGCGGGGCTTCACCGGCTTGGTGGAGCTGGTTTGCGCATCGGCGGGCATGCCGTCCTTGCTGCCGATCCAGCCGCCAAAGTCCGCGCCTTCCTCGATCCACTTCTTCAGCAGGGCGATTTCCTCCTTGGTGAGGTCGTCTCCCTTCGGTGGCATGTGGGCGTCATCGTCCTTGGGCAGGTTCACGGACTCGTAAATGCCGCTTTTATCTGGTGCGCCAGCGGTGAGCACGGGGCCGTTCTCGCTGCCCTTCAAAATGGCCCAGGAGGCATCGAGACGCAGACCGGCCTTCGGTTCCTTCTTCTTACCGTTCTCCTCGTAGGGGGCGCGGTGGCAATCGACGCACTTCTTGTTCAGGAAGGGGAGAATCTCCTTTTCGAAGCTCACCGCCGCAAAAGAGGAGGTGGCGAGCAAGAGGGAGGCAAGAGGGAGCAAGGCAGGGCGTATCACGGCGGGAAGAATGGGTTGGGGCCGAGGGAAACGCTTGCCTGCATGCCTTGTTTCAGGGAAATAGAACTGGGCCAACCCCCGCACAGCCATGAGCACCAAACGCGCCGCCGATACCGAAGCCGATTCCCTCCTCCGCCGCAGCACGCTAGCCATTGTCATGGGCGGCGGTGCTGGCACACGTCTCTTCCCTTTGACCAAGGATCGCGCGAAACCCGCCGTGCCGCTCGCGGGTAAATACCGCATCGTCGATCTGCCCATCAGCAACTGCATCAACTCCGGCCTGCGCCAGGTGTATGTGCTCACGCAGTTCAACAGCGCCTCGCTGAACCGTCACCTCAATCGCACCTATCGTTTCGATCAGTTCACGCGTGGCTTCGTCGAGGTGCTGGCCGCGCAGCAAACGCCGGATGGCGAGCGCTG
The DNA here is from genome assembly GCA_044370285.1 of Prosthecobacter sp. Lineage (GTDB taxonomy): Bacteria > Verrucomicrobiota > Verrucomicrobiia > Verrucomicrobiales > Verrucomicrobiaceae > Prosthecobacter. The sequence goes on along the minus strand of JBILVU010000173.1, from coordinate 7,958 downwards.
GTATCAGGGCACTGCCGATGCCGTGCGGCAAAACATGCGCTACTTCCTCGAAGGTGATCACGAGCACTTTCTCATCCTCAGCGGTGACCAGCTCTACCGCATGGACTTCCGCAAACTGATGCGCCAGCACATCGCCAATGATGCAGACATCACCATCGCCACGCTGCCTGTGAACGAACGCGACGCCACCGGCTTCGGCATCATGCACAGCGACGAAACCGGGCGCGTCACCGAGTTTGTTGAGAAGCCGAAGGACCCCGCCGTGCTAGCCAAGATGCGCATGCCAGGGGATGTCGTGAAGGCCCTCGGCATCGACGACGATGAGCCGCGCTACCAGGCAAGCATGGGCATCTATCTTTTCAATCGCAAGGTCCTCGAAGAGTGCCTCGACAACAAGCACAACGACTTCGGCAAGAACATCATTCCTACCGCCATCAGCGAGCGCCATGTGCATACCTACAACTTCCATGGCTACTGGGAGGACATCGGGACCATTCGCAGCTTTTTCCAGGCGAATCTGGATCTCTGCCAGACCGTGCCGCCCTTCGATTTCTTCGACAGCGTGGCCCCCATCTTCACGCACAGCCGTGCCCTACCCGCCAGCAAGCTGAACGGTGCCACGGTGCGTCAGGCGCTCATCGCCGATGGTTGCATCATCACCGATGCGCACCTCGAAAATGCCGTCATCGGCGTCCGCTCCCGCATCGAGACCGGCACCACCATTCGCAAATGCATCCTCATGGGCGCTGATTTCTACGCGGGTGCTCGTGGCACCGATCCTGATCGTCCGCCTCCTGGCATCGGCCGCAATTGCCGCATCGAGCGGGCGATCATCGACAAGAACGTCCACATCGGCGACAACGTCGTCATCACCCCCGAAGGCAAGCCCGACCACTTCGACGGCCCAAACTGGTACATCCGCGACGGCATCGTCTGCATTCCCAAGGACGCGGTGATTGCGGACGGCACCTGGATCTGAGCCATGCCTGACGAACGTCCCGAAGTGCTCATGGCGGCTCCGCTGCCGGATTTCCTCCTCCAGCCGCTGGAGGCCGTGTATCGCGTGTGTGACCTCGCCAATCCCTCCGCCAACGTGCGGGCCATCGTGCCGCTGGGTGGCACCGTGCTGAGCACGGAGCTGCTAGCTGGCTTTCCAAAGCTCGAAATCATCAGCGTGATGGGCGTGGGCTATGACGGCGTGCCGATCCCCTGGTGCAAGGAGCGTGGTATCCACGTCACGAACACCCCCGATGTGCTCACCGATGACGTGGCGGACATCGCGGTGGCTTTGGTGCTGATGACGAGCCGCCGCCTCATCGAATCGAATCGCTTTTTGCATGATGGAAAATGGCTCCGTGGTGCTTTTCCGCTCGCCCATGCCCTCCGTGGCAAGGTGGCGGGTATTCTCGGGCTCGGCCGCATCGGCAAAGCCATCGCGCAGCGCCTCGAAGCGCATGGCATGGAGATTGCCTACCATGGAAGGAAGCCGCAAAACGTGCCGTGGAGCTACTTCGAAGATTTGAAGGTGCTGGCAGCAGAGAGTGATTTTTTGATCGTGGCCTGCCCTGGAGGTCCGGGGACTCAAAAGCTCGTGAACGCGGATGTGTTGGCCTCTTTGGGTTCTGAAGGCACGCTGATCAACATTGCTCGTGGCAGTGTCGTCGATGAGGCGGCACTCATCACGGCTTTGGAAAAAGGCACCATCCGCACCGCCGGACTCGATGTATTCGCGGACGAGCCTCGCGTGCCTTCCGCGCTCATGAAATGCGAACGAGCCGTGTTTCTGCCGCACGTCGGCAGTGCCACGCATGAGACCCGTCATGCGATGGCTGGGCTCGTGCTCGACAATCTGGCCGCGCACTTTGCGGGCCGTGAATTGATCACGCCGGTATGAGATAGCCGGAGAAATCTTGATTTGAATATCATCTGAGGCCCTGCGTCGGAGGTGGCGCTATGAGAATTCACCTTCTGAAACTCCTCGGTGGCGCTGTATGCGCCGTATCACTCTCCTCGTGCTACGTTTATGACGATCCCCTGACGTGGGCAGACCCATGTCCGAGGCCTGTCTATGGCAGGTCATTTTACTCGCCGCCGGTCTATCGGAGCTATGGCTACTCGTCGCGGAGTTGTGCGCCGGTGGTGCCACGCTGCGCCCCGCCTCCGCCTGCATGCCACAGCCCGTTTGGAGGCGGCTTTCGGGGGCATCACGGCTATCGCGGCCCCTTTTGATCCTCAACCCGGCTGATTCCTCATCATGTCTGCCACCTGGGCGAAGAAGGCCCCGATGAGCGGGGCCTCGGCGGCTGGGATTTCGACCTCGCGCATGGAATTGCCCATCAAATCGAGCCAGCGGTCGCGGGCAGCGAGGTCGATGGGAAAGGGCATGTGGCGACCACGGAGACGCGGATGGCCGCGTTCTTCAATGTAGGTCTGTGGACCACCGAAGCGATAGACGATGAAATCGGCGAGACGCTTCTCTGAACCTTCCCAATCGTTCGGCGGATACATGGGGCCGATCAAATCATCAACACGCACACGCCGATAAAACGCGGCGACCATGGCGCGGAGTTTTTCCTCGCCGACGCGGGCACAGAGGGTGGAGATTTCATCCATGCGAGTCGGGCTGTTCGGTCTCGACGGGCGTGCGGAGGTAACTGCCCCATATCGTGGCTGCGAGCAGGAAGCTGAGCACGAGAAGGGTGAGGCCGGTCAGGACGTGGAAGTTGGTGATCCAGAAGGATTTGCCGGTGAGGATGACGAAGATGCCGAGGGTGACCTGGATGGGCGGCAGATACAGCAGCAGCGTGGGCACAAAGCGAAGGCTGGAGATGGTGACGAGCCAGCGATGCGCCTGGATGGCGACGAAGATGACGAGCGCCGCCGTTCCAAAGCCCCAGTACTTGTGCAGGAAGAGCACGAAGGCATCGGCGGGAACCGTCGGCGGAAGGATGTGACCTTGGGTGGTGAGGATGTCACTGGCGCAGAGAGCGTGGCGCTGCGTGTGACGCAGGGTGGCACCGAGAACGAGCTGAGTGAAGACGACGAGGAAGAGGGTGAGCGACCACCAGCGGGCTTTTCGTGCGCTGCTGGCGCTGAGGCGGAGCTGGCCTTCCTCCCAGGTGCGTGACGAAGCGAAGGCGATCAGAATGAGGAGGCAGAAAAAGAGCTGCCCCAGCGTGCCATGCACGATGCCGTAGGCGTTGGACATTTTCAGCACGCGGAGGCCGCCGAGCGAGGCCTGCAAGATGACGAGGAAAAGAGCGAGTGTGGTGAGGCCCCGCAACAAATGCCATTTTTGACCAAACCAAGTCATGAAGAGCCAACTGAAGGCCAAGAAGAGGATGAACGCGGCCGCCGTAAGGACGCCCATGTAAACGAGCACGAGGTAGCCGACGCCGGTGATCAGAATGATGGCGGCTTCGACCAGGTTCGATTGGTGCTTCGCCATGGCCCAGAAGTATTGCCCGAGCACGAGGAAGCCGATGAGGGTAGCAATCCAGCGGTGCCCATGCTCCAAGAGCAACGCGGGAACACGATACCAGCCCTCGGGATTGATTTTGCCAAAGCACAACGGCCAGTCTGGCACAGCGAGGCCGACATCCTCGGTGGTGACCGCTGCGCCCCACCAGATGAGGACCACGCCGACAGCGAGGGTGAGGAGGGAGTAGCGATGAAAGGCGCGGGACACGGCTGGGGAATGACAAATGATGAATTCAGAATGACGAATGAATGCCGAAGAGTGCCTCGCGGAGGAGCTTTCGCATCATTCGGTCATTGTGCATTCGTCATGGCCACCACGCCGGATGCCCTTACTTGGCTTCAGCGGCCTTCTTGGCGGCGTTGGCGGACATTTCCTTGCTCCAGTCTTCGAAGTCCTTGGCGGGGATGACTTCGAGAACGGCCTTCATCTGGGCGTGGCCGGGGCCACAGAGCTGGCCGCAGATGATGTCCCAGGTGCCTTCTTTGACGGGCTTGAACCACATGTGAGACTTCACACCGGGTGTGGCATCCTGCGCCGCACGCATCGGAACGAGAGCAAGATTGTGAATGACGTCCTTGGAGGCGACATCGACAATGACCGGACGGCCAACGGGCAGCTTCATGGTGCCGGGATTGACGAAGTCGTCCTTACCATTCGGGTCGTGGAGATCCTTGCCGGTGGTGTTGCCGACGGCGGCGTTGATGTTGCGCGGGTCCCAGGTGCTGAGGGCGGTGTCGGCCCCGGGATACTGGAAGTTCCAGAGGAACTTCTCGCCGAGGGCACGCATCTTGATGGTGTCCGGGGAAACCGGATAGTCATCGGCCTGGCGTGACCAGAGGGGGAAGGCGAAGCCGAGGAGGAGGATGGCCTCGACGATGACGACACCGATTTCGATGTGGGTGGTGGCATGGCCGGTGACGCCGTGGTAATCGCCCTTGGCATTGCGCTTGGAGTTAAAGCGGTAGAAGGCGATGCAGAGGTAGGTGCTCCAGCCGATGAAAAGGGCGAGCATGAACCAATGCACGAAGCCGAGCATGTGGTCCACGAGGCCGCCGTGCTCGGAGGCGTTCGGGGTTTGACCGATGAATTCGTTGATCCAGGAGACGCTCATGATGGGATTGGAGATTTCAGATGGGAGAGTTCAGATGGCGGCGGCCAAGGTGGCGGCGTGCTTTTTCTGGCGGCGGACGAGGGTGAAGACGACTCCGCCGCCGCAGAGAAACATGAAGGCGAGAACGCCGAGCATGGTGAGGATGGCAAATCCCTGCGCCTGACCGACGAGGCTGCCCTTGTCAGAGAGACAAGTAGCGCAAGCGAGGGTTGGGAGCGTTGGGAGCATGCGGGGCTCTGAGAGATTAAAAATTGAGAATTGGCTCTGTCGCTCACACGACGATCGTGCGCATCTTTTGGGTGAGATAGAAGGCGCTGTAGGCGAGGAGGAGGAGGCAGAGCCAACCGGCGTAGGGCTTCAAATACAGGGTGCCGGCGGCGCTAGCGTCCTCAGGCATGAAGTGCAGCCAGGCCCAGAATGCCGCGTCCGCCAGGGTGGCGATGGCAAGGAAGACGAGATGGAAGTACTTCAGGGACATGGAACGCGGAAGGGATCAGGGGGCTTCGAGCTGCTCGGCGGGCTGGAGGGGCTTCTCAAAGTTGTGATCGACGAGTGGGTCGCTGTTGGAGAAGATGAAAAGGACGAAGAGGACGATGCAAAAGGCCGTGGTGAAGGCGAGGAACTTGTAGATGAGCGGACGCTCATGATTCAAGTGCATGAAAATCAAAGCGACGAGCGAGGCCTTTATGGTGGCGACGATCATGCCGAGGATGATGTTCATGCTATGGGTGGGCAGCTCGACAAAGGCGAGTGCGACCGTGATGACGGTGCCAACTAGGAGGAGAGCCCCGATGAAGAGGTACTTTTTAACGTGCTTCTGAAGCTCGGCGGGATCGGCGGAGTCGGACATGAGGTGCGAAGGGGGTGAAGGAGGTGTGAGGGGCCGCTTAGAGGAGGTAGAGCAGCGGGAAGAGGAAGATCCAAACGAGATCGACGAAGTGCCAGAAGAGGCCGCCGACTTCGATACGATTGGCGAAGTGCTCGGTGTCCTCACGCATCATCTTCCCGTTGAAGAGAAGGAAGTAGAGCAGGACTAGGGCACCGCCGACGACGTGCATGCCGTGCAGGCCGGTGAGGGTGAAGTAGATGGCGTAGTAGGTGTTCAGCTTCGGCGTGTAGTTGGAGAAGAAGGTGACGTCCTTGGTCTCGATGACGACTTTGGCTCCGTGACCGCCGCTGTGGCCTGCCTCGGCGCTGTGGGCGTCGGTTTCGGCTCCGCCGTGCTCGCCGGGGGCCGCGCCGACGGCTGGCGGATGCTGGCCTTCGATGTGGAGGCCAAAGGCGTGCTTCTGGAAGGTGGCGGACTTGGCTGGGTTACGGGTGGTGCCGCCTTTCCCGTCACTGTACTTGGTGTTGAAGTCGTGGATCTCCTTGTCGCGGTTCTGGATGTAGTACTTCTTCCATTCCTCGCCGAGGTAGCGAGTGTCGAAAGCGATGGAGTTCTCGCGGTTGGCGTCGGACACGCTGCGGAGGTCGAGGGCGTCGGCGGTGAGGGTGATCTTGTCGTCGATGAGTTTGCCGGTGACGCTGGTGCCATCACGGAAGATGGCGCTGTCAGCGGTGTAGGTGAAGACATCACTTTTGCCGAAGACGAGCTTGAGCGGCGAGGCGGCGATGAGCTTCACGGCGGCGCTGTCACGCTTTTCGGCCTTGGCTTTGGCGATGGCATCGGCACGCAGCTTGGCGAATCCGGCGGCGTCGAGGGTGACACCCGTGCCTTCCGCGGTTTTGAAGGCGGGGATGGTACCTTCTGCGAAGGGGAGCACATAATTTACGGGGTCGGAAGTGACGGCGCTGTGCTTGACGGGGATGTTGAGGTTCAGCTCTTTGATTTCACCAAAGGTGATGTGGTAGCCGTGCTCGAGGTGACCAGAGAGGATGGAGCCATCGGTGAGGGTGACGCTGTAGTGCTCGAACTTGGCTTTGTATTCGAGGAATTTGTTCACCATGAAAACACCGGCGCAGATCACAGTGATGGCGAGCAGGAGCTGGCAGCGCCCGAACTGGCGCATTTTGGCGGCGGCCCAGGCCCACACGACGGTGACGGAGGAGGCGATGAGCACGACGGTGTTGATGAAGCCGAGGTCCCAGCGCAGCTCATGGATGGGCCAGGGATAGTCGGCACCGAGGCGGAGGAAGATGTAGCTGGAGAACAGGCCGCCGAAGAGCATAACTTCGGAGGCGAGGAAGAGCCAGATGCCGACTTTGGCATTGTAGAGGCCAGTATCGGGGCGGGCGTGAACGGTATAAGGGATGTCCATGTGGAGTTCGCGGTTCTCGGTTCGCTGTTCTCAGTTCAATTAGTGATGGGCGTGGCTGGCGGAGGCGGTTTTGACCTCGTCGCTGCCATCGGGATTGGGCTTGCCGTGCTCTCTTTCCCACTGCGGGAAGAAATCGGTGGGGTGGCCTGGAACGCTGTACTCGTAGGGACCGCGGTGGGCGTTCACATCGAAGACGAAGTTGCCATGCGGAGGCGGGGTGGGAGTGGCCCACTCGAGGGTGGTGGCGTCCCAGGGATTGTCACTGGTGACTTTTTTGCCGCCTTTGATGCTGACCCAGAAGTTATAGATGAAGAAGACTTGGCCGAAGGCGAGCACGATGGCACCGAAGGTCATGACGATGTTGAGGTTCAGCATGTTGTCCGGGATGTCGAGTCCGAAGAAGGCACCGACCTTGTGAGTGATGGTGGTGCTCCAGTTTTGGGACTGGGCGGTCTGCTCGAAGTATTTGCCGCCGTCATACCAGCGGCGGTGGAAGCCGGCCATGCCCTGAATGAACATGGGGGCAAAGATGAGGTTCATGCCGAGCAGAGAGGGCCAGAAGTGCCACTTGCCGAGGGTGTCGTTCATGAAGCGGCCAGTGGCCTTCGGATACCAGTGATAGACGCCGGCGAAGAGGGCGAAGATGGTGCCGGGAGCCACGACGTAGTGGAAGTGGCCGATGACGTAGTAGGTGTCATGCAAGGCGAGGTCGATGAAAGAGAAGGCGAGAGGCAGGCCGGTGAGACCGCCGATGCCGAACATGGGCAGGAAGGCGGAGGCGAAGAGCATCTGCGTGTTGAAGCGGATGGAGCCGCCCCAGAGCGAGATCATGAGGCCGGTCAGCAGGATCACGGATGGCACGGAGATGAGCACCGTGGTGATCTGGAAGTAGGTGGACATCATGGTTCCCATGCCGGTGAGGTACATGTGATGCGCCCAGACGAGGAAGCTAAGGAAGGCGAGCGTGAGCAGCGCATAGACCATCATTTTGTAGCCCCAGAGCGGACGGCGGGCATTGCAGGGAATGACGTCCGTGAGGATGGCAAAGGCGGGAAGGATCAAAACGTACACCTCAGGATGCGCCAGGAACCAGAAGAGATGCTGG
>JBILVU010000059.1:0-33035 GCA_044370285.1 Prosthecobacter sp. | reverse complement strand
TGAGCACCTGCGACCACGTGGCACCACCATCCGTCGTGCGCCACACCCCGCGATTCGCATCCGTCGAGGTGTAGCTCGTCCCCACCGCCTGAAACACCGTGTCCGCCGAGCCCTCCCCCACCGCCAGCCCCTGCACAAACAACCCCGCCAACGAATTCATCTCTCCCGAGAGGAACCTCCAGCTCGTCCCCTGATCATCACTCCGATACACGCCACCCACATCTGTCCGCGCATACAGCCGCCCCGACGCATGCGAGGCAAACCCCGTCAGCCACCCGCCCGCATCCAGATCCGTCTGGCGGAAGACACCAGGCTGCGCCGTGCCCACCGTCGAGGCGGCGTGGACCAAACCGAAGGCCGGCAGGATGAAAAGGAGGGCGAGTTTGGGCATGGCTGGACTCATAAGATCAAGCGGCCATCACGCCGCACAAGCTCACACCGCTTTCAAGGGCTGCGATTACACAAAACCACACATGCTCAGTCTGAATGCCTGGCAGAAAAATGGCGACAGGAAATAGAGAACCCTTTTTTCGGCCCCCATTTGCTGTCGGCAGCTTGCTCCTTGGATTGACTCACTGAAGAGGACGCTTCACCGCCACTCGATAGAATCTCGCGGCCTCCGGTGGATCACCGAGGTCTGCCGTCGTGGTGCCGGTCGCGGATCCTTGGAACCAGCCGAGGCCGATATCGGCCCAGGGTGGCGCAAGATTGAGTCCGGTTTCGATGCGGTAGAAACGTGTGGGCAGGCTGGGGAAGCTCATGACGAAATGGCCGTTGACCATGTCTTCATCGGCCACTTTGAAGCGGTCACCGGGATTGGCGGGATCGGTGTCGGCGGTGAACTCATCGAGGTCACTGACGCCATCGCCATCGGTGTCGCGATTGGCAGCGAGGGTGGTGAGATTGCCTGCGGCTTCGCGCTCCCAGGCGTCGCTGATGCCGTCGCCGTCGGTGTCGAGGAAGGCGAGCTGCGTGGTGGTAACAGTGCTGAGATGGATCCAGCCGATGTTGCCGCTCCAGGCATAGCCGGTGAGTGCTCCGGTAGCGAGGTTGATGGCGGGATTGCCGGTGTTTTCAAAAACAATCCAGCCGATGTTCCCACTCCACGCATAGCCGCGTAGGGAGCCATCGAGCATAACGTTGATGCCGTAGTCGCTGCCGGTGTTGCTATATTGCTGGCCGTTGGCGGGCTCGCCAGTGCCGGCGTGAATCCAGCCGAAGTTCGCGGCGTAAAGGAAGCCGCTGCACACCGTGTCGCCGGTGCGGAAGCCGTAGCTGGTTGCGGGCTTGGCGTTGATCCATCCGGCGTTGGCAGCGTAGAGGAAGTTGTTGGCATTGCCGATGGTGGTGTCGCTGGGCAGCAGATTGAAAGTGTTGTTGCCCCCGTTGACTGGAGTGGGTGCGAGTTGGTTGGTGCCGATGGCATGGAAGGTGATCGACTGCCCAGGGATGAGCTGCTGGTAGTCAAAGGTTACGGTTTGTGCCGAGGAGCCAGCGGACACGTTCACGGTGCCTAGCAAGGTGCTGCCGGTATAAAACGAGATGCTGGTGGGTAGGTCATTGGGATTCACCGTGGCGGTGAGTTGTGCCTTCGTCGGCGTGATCATCGTGGGCGTGGTGGTGGTGACTGCGGGCGGTCCGCCGAGTGTGGTGAAGTTCACCGTGCCACCGCTGATGAACTGACCGGTGGCGTTGATGGCCTGCACATTGGCTGTGTGCGCGGAGCCGGGCTGGAGACCGCTGACATTGAAGGTTACCGTCACAGGACTGCTGCCTGCGGGCACATTCACGGGCGGATTGAGCGGGTTGCCATCCATCACAAACTGCATACTGGTGGCGAAGTGATTCGGGTTTACCGTGGCCCGCAGAGTGGCCGAGTTGATGGTGATGGCATTGGGCGCGAGCGTGGTGGCCGACGGATCACCGCCGAGCACACGCACGATGAAAGTGCCGGTGGTGGTGACGCCGCGACTATCCGTGGCGGAGACGATGACCGTGCTATCGCCGAGCGGAAATTGGCTACCGCTAGCGGGGGAGGCGATGGCGGTGGGATCGGGATCATCTTCAAAGTCGGTGGCGCTGACGGTGAAGTTCACCGTCGCGCCATTGATGTCTGTGGGCTCCACTTCCACGTCAGCGAGCGGCAATGTCAGCACGGGCGCAAAGTTCCCCTCGCCCGTGAGCGTGATGTCGAAGGGCGCTTCGTTCGGATCATTGCTGGCGATGTGCAGCGCAGCTGTGCGCATGCCGCTGCCAGTGGGTGTGAAAGTGACGATAAACTCCGCTGTGCCTTCCTGCGCGAGCGTGCTGCCGGGCAGTGCGGTGGTGACAACAAAATCCGCAGCATTCGCGCCGTCGATGGTCATGGCGAGTCCGGTGAGACTGGCCGCGCCCGTGTTCTTCACCGTGAAGGTCTTCACCACGCCCGGTGTGCCGATGGTCTTCAGGCCAAAGTTCACCGTGGCCGCGCCATCGGCGAGATCTGCGCCTGCGGGTTGTTCCACATCAATGTCCGGGTAGCCCTGGAAATCACTGAGCACCACGGAGGTCGTGCCCGCCGCATTGATGGCAAAGGTGCCTTTGAAATCCGCCGTCGTGATGCGGCCACTACTGACGTTGCTGAACTGCCCGGTCGTGTTTTGGTTCGAGGTCAGGATGGTGAAGGTGCCAGAGTTGGCGATGCTGTATTGGAAGCCGTTCTTGAAGCGCAAGGCGAGCTGGCCGTTGCGGGCAAAGGCGACGTTTCCTTGCTCCGTCACACGGTCGTATTGCGTGCCTGCCGTGGTGCCGCCGAGTTCAATGTCGAGATTGCTGGCAGAGGTTAGCGTGAGATCGCCCTTGGTGCTGCCGCTATCCGTGTCCACCAGCGCCAGGGTGCCGCGCGGTTTGATCGTGCCGCCGGTGACGCTCACACCGCCCTCGATGGTGCCTGATCCTGTGACCGCCCCGCCTTGAATGAGCAGCGGCAGGCCCAGTGAGGCGCGCATGATGCCGCCATTGAGCACCAATTGACCGGCGGTCTGGGTGAAGCTCTGCCCCGTCATCCGCAGCGTTCCTGCGCTGGCATTCACCGTGCCGCTGTTGTTGAAGGGAATCTGAAACGTAACCGTGGATGAGGTATTGTTCCGCTTGGTGAACGTCCCCGTGTTGTTGAAGCTGCTCATCGGAGCCAGACCGTTGAAGATGTTGCGGTCGCCCAGGTATTCCCAAATGCCCGCGTTGTTGATGACCGCGCCGCTGCGCAGTTCCACGCTACCTCCGCCCGCGTTGTAGCTGTCCACATAGGTCTGACCTGCGGGTAAATTCAGCACGGAGCCGTAGAGTTTCGGCACGCCGCCGCTGGTGCTGGCGCCTGCGTTGAAAACAAAGGTGCCACCACCACCCAGCGTCGTGCCGCCCCAGGTCGTGGTGCCGTTGAGCGTGCAGGTTTTGCCCGCTGGCATGTTCAGTGTGCCGGCGTTCAGTGCGGTCGCGCCAGCCACGGTGACGTCATTGGCAAAGTTTGCCGTGCCTCCTGAGTTGGAGATGCTGAGGCTTGTGGGGCTGGCCGTGCCGTTGAAATTGGCGATGGAACCGGAGCCACTGAGCGTCACCGCACCCATTGCTCCCGCGCCATTGTTGAAGGTCACGCTGCCGCCGCTGAGGGTGGTTCCGCCCGTGACGTTGTATTGAGCAATCGTGGCGCTGCCTGTGCTTTCAAACCTCACTGTTCCCGCGCCCGTAAAGCTCGCCGCTGAAGTGAAGGTCGTTGCGGTGGCACCAGAGAAATAAAGCATCGCGCCGCTGCTGACCGCGAACGCACCCGACGATGCCCCGCCACCGCCGAGGCGTAGCGTGCCCGTGTTCACATTCACCGTGCCGGTGTTGTTGAAAGCCATGTTGGTGAACCACTCGACCGTGGCCGTATTGCGGGTGAAGGTGCCGCTATTGTTGAAGACCGTCGCGGCTCCACCCGCATGAGACAGCCCGCCATTGCTCCGGGCCTCATAGCTGCCCGCATTGTTGATGGTGGTGCCATTGCGCACGCTGGTGGTGATCCCGCCGACATTGTCCTGATGAATCGCCGTCTGCCCGTTGGGCAGGTTGATGACGATATTGTCCAGACCTGAGCCAGATGAGGCGTTGCGAAAGTTCATGCCGCCATTCGCCTGAAATGTCAGCCGTCCCGCTCCCACACCACCCAGCCGCGTGATCCCTGGCGACATGTCCCAGAGGCCGCTGATGGTCAGCGTCTGATCCGTGCTGCCAGCCAGGATGCTGCTGCCATTCATGGACAAACTCGCCACCGTGGAATCCACATCCAGCACCGGCGTGCTGGCCGGGCTGGTGTTGTTCAAATTCACCGGATCCAAGGCCCCCGGAATCCCCGCAGGCACACCGGACCATTTGGTAGAGTCCGACCAGTTTCCCGCCGAGCCGCCAGCCCAGGAGCGCGGGATTTGCGCATGAAGCGCGGCGGGTAGGGCGAGGGCGCAGAGGAGGATGAGGTGTTTCATTGCAAGTGTCCTCGGGGTTAGTTGGAGTCAAATTCAAATGTTGCCGATGTTCCTGTGCCCCCCACCCCATAGGTCGCATGAATGAGCTGAGCTGAAACGCCAAATGGCCCATTCGACGTAGAGCCGTAACACCCTGTGACACCGCCTGAAACTATACCCGCCCCGCCTTGACCTTTTCCGAAAGAGTTCGCGACACTTCCAATCAATGCATTGATCCCGACACGACCTTCTCCTCTACAACCTTGAACCACTCCGCCCCAATTGAAGATGCCGTCACCATTCACGCCAGTTGAGATCGCGGAACTTCCCGTTACAACACCCGATGTCTGATCAAACAGAATTGCAATCGCTCCATCGGTTGCGGCCACACAATTCGAGACAACTCCTCGCAGATCCCTTTTCACCGCAATACCTTGCCCGATCGTGGACGTTCCGAGCGATGAGTTCACGACTGTCGCGGAAATGCCTCCAATCGAAGCGACATTCGTTTCAGGAGTGCTCGTTGCATTTACAAAAGACGCTAGCTGAGCATTTACCCCGGCCCCGTTGGAGGCAATCCCATTCGCCGCCACGACAACGTTGGTGTTGATTCCATGACCTGAACTTGTCCCCGCGAGATCGTTCTGTCGCTTCCCAAAACCATTGCTGAGCACCGTCGCCTCAATCCCATCTCCGTTTCCACTTCCCCCCTCAGCCCACACATTCTGCGCCACGCCTGCTGAGATGACATCATTGTTCCCACCGCCGGTGCCATACGAGTTCACGAGGCACTTGGCCTGGATCGCGGTGCCTGCGGAGGTGGCATAGCAGTTCTCCACCACATCCGCTACAATGCCGCTGGTGCCGGGTGTGGTGGCGGAGCAGCCTTTGACGATGCGCCCATAAACGCTGCCACCAATGACAGAGCAGTCCGCAATGAGTCCTGCCTGGATGGCTCCCGTGATGCCGTCAGTCTGCACGAGGCAGCGTTCCACCCGGCTGTTGCTGCCCGGGTCGAGAGCGATGCCCCATTGCGTGGTATCGCTGCTGGTAACATCCGCCACCGTGACGTTGGTGCTCGACGTGAATGCCAGGTGTCCGATACCAAAACGAAACTTGCCCGATGTTCCGCCGCCGCAGATCACGCCGTTGCGTATCGTGATGTTCTTCACGTTGCTGCCAAGTGCGATTCCATGATCGCCGTTATCCGGGCTGGCATTGGTTGAGATGATGCTGAAGCCGTTGAGATCGAGAGTCACCCCGCTGGCTCCAATCGAAACGCCCGCACCATCGGCGACCTCGATATTGCCCGTCAGGTAATAAGCACCGCTCTGGCCGATGACCACGCCACTGGTGCTGGCAGGGATGGCCGTGCGTGGCTCCACTTGATGAAGAGTCTTCATCGTCGCCTGCGGCAGACCGCCGGGCGTGACGGCGTTGGCCGGGCCGATGCTCGGATCGGGGCCCGGCGGCGGGGTGAGCGGGCCTTGGGCGATGGCGACACCGGTGAGGGCACAGAGGAGGATGAGGTGTTTCATGGTGGGCGGATCCCGGTTCAGTTAGTTCTGGATCAGGCGGCATTGAGTTGTCCGGCACCCATTTGGAGCAGGATGCCGGCAGCTTCGTCGATCTGGCTGCGAAGGTCCGCGCCGGACACGGCTGCGGCTTCTTGTTCAAGAGCCAATGCGAAGACCATGATGTCCGCCCCCCAGCCGGGATCACCTCCATCCGGCAGGATCGGCCCGCCACCTTTGGGCTTCCAAGGAAAGAACTTCCCGTTGCCGCAGTCGTCGATCATCCGGCTGAGGAGGCTTTTGGCGTGGCTGTTGGCTTTCTCTTTCTGCTCAGGGTCCATTCCCCCGACGAAGATGATGCCTGCCTCCAAAAAAGCCCGCACGGCATCTGCCATCGTCACGAGCAAGTCTCCCCGGGAGTTTGGGCGCCATGGAATCGGATCGCCCGGAGCTTCTTTCCACGGTATAGGCTCGCCAGGAGCGAGCTTCGTAATGATGGCCCGGCGGATGACCGGCCCCCAAGGACTGTGCGGGGAGATTTCACCACCGTCCTCGGGCGGGCGGCCAATGACAGAAGGGTTACTGATCGGGCCAAGCGGGCTGCCAGGTCCGGGTTCCACTCCGTCAGGGTCCGGACGGAAGACGGAAAACAGGCTGGCGGGGGCGGGGCGGGAGAGGGTGATGGAAGGGAGTGGCATGGCGGCTGTTGTGGTTGATCTGGTCAGGTTAGTTTGAATGAAATTTCCCTGCTGGAGGGACATCCACCTCCACATCGCCCCCCACGCCAAAAACACCCTGCACGAGAAACGTTGCTGTGATTCCTTTGCTGCCCGGGGAGGGGAAAGCACATAGGCCAACGGACTCGGCGACTAGATCTCCCACGATTGCCGAAATGGGGGATTGCCCTGCTGCATGACCTAAAGAGCCAGTCACGACTCTTCCAGTCAGCGGAGTTGCTCCTGCGTCATTTGTCACACTCTCGGCGAAAGATGATGAGACGATCCCGGCAGTTGCCATAATTCCGTTGAAACTCCCGCGGCCTCTCGATGAACTCACTATTCCAGACGTCGCTTCAATCCCGCTGCCCAATGTAGAGAGGCCGAATGATCCGTCCACAACTCCGCCATTGTTTACGAATATACCAGGACGGCCTTCTCCCAAAGACTGGCCAATTGTCTTACTATTTATCCCGCTTCCGAAAGTGGCCAAACCTACACTGGAGGACACCAACTCCGCTTTGATGCCATTGCCCAACGCGCCTCCTGTCTGGTCATCGACGCGTTTTCCATAGGCATTCCCTACCAACTTGGCCTCAATCCCATCCCCGGTCCCGCTCCCCCCCTCCGCCCATACATTCTGCACCACGCCTGCGGAGATCACGTCATGATTACCGCCGCCGGTGCCGTAGGAATTCACGAGACACTTCGCCTGAATCGCCGTGCCAGCGGAAGTGGCATAGCAGTTTTCCGCCACCTCCGCCAAGATGCCGCTGGTGCCGGGGGTGGTGACGGAGCAGTCTTTGACGATGCGGCCCAGGATCGGCCCGCCTTCCACCACGCAGTCCTTCACGATGCCGCCCTGGATGCCATGCACGCTGCCGCCGATGACCAGACAGCGCTCCACATGGCAGGTGGCCACTGAGTTGGCCGTGGAGATACCATATTCCGCTGCGGCGACGGAGAGATCGGCCACGCGGAGGTTCGATGGCGGCTGCGGGAAGCCGGAGACAACATAATACACCCCGCCCGTGAAAGCCCCGCCCAAGCCATCGCCACCGATGTTGCCATTGCGGATGGCCACATTGCGCAAGCCTTGACCCAACCGGACACCGAAACCCGCCGCCGGGGCCGCACTGGTGGTGATGCTGAAGCCATTCAAATCCAGCGTCACATTGCTGGCATTAATGGTGATGCCGTCTCCGGTAGCGACCGTGATGTTTCCCGCAAGATAGTAAGCCCCGCTCTGGCTGATGGTCACGCCACTGGTCCCACCCGCGATGGCCGTGCGCGGCTCGACCTGATGCAGCGTCTTCATCGTCGGCTGCGGCAGTCCGCCACCATTAAGCGCATTGGCGGGTCCGACATTCGGATCAGAGCCAGGCGGTGGAGTGAGCGGGCCTTGGGCGAGGGAGATTCCCGCAGAGGCGAGGGCGAGGAGCGTGATGGATGGTGTTTTCATCAGAGGGATGTGTTGGTTTAAAGTCTATTTGGTGGTCACTGGGGCTGCATTGGCAGATGGGGGTGCTGCCCGCACGTTGCTCATGCCCGGAGTGAGCCGATTCGCGCCAGGGCCGGTAGTCCCGGGGCTATATTTTTGGGGGCTAGGAATCACATTTTGCGCAGCTTGGCCTTTGGTCTTCTGTTCCTCGGTTAGCAGCGCATTGATCTCCGCATCCTGAGCTTTCATCAATGCACTGAGCTTCTGTCGGCTCTCTTTGGAGGGGCTTGCGCGGAATGCCGCCACCGCCGCCTTCATGGATGTGTCATTCTTCACCAGGACGGCTTTGATCTTTGTCTCCTGCTCAGGCGTGAGGCTCACCGCTTCATGCAACTGCTTCACCCGTGCGTCGATGGTGCCAACCGGGCTTACGAGGCGAAGTTCGGGTTTCAGCGCCACAGAGCGGGAGACTGTATCCGCTGAGTGCGCCGCTAGATTCGGTGCCAACTTGTCCTGGGCAGCCAATTGACTGATGAGAGCGAAGAGGATGATGAGCGGTGTTTTCATAACGGTGGAAGAATGGATGAAGGACCTTTTCACGAAGCCTCGGGTTCCTCGTTCGACCGGAGCCGGCAGAGCGCGGCGAGTTCCTGCTGCACCTCGCGGTGAATGGCCTCGGCGAGGGCGGGGCTGGCCCAGGCGGTGGCGGCTTGGTGAAGACTGGCCAGTTCGCTGAGGCGCTGGGCGATGGCGTCGGGTCGCGGGGGCGGCACGGGCGTGAAACCGCTGCCGGGGGTGAAGATGAGTCCGCCGCCGGCTTCGATGGCACCAAAGTGGATGCCTTCAAACTGCTCGCCGTGTTTGCGCGGATCGATGAGCAGCGGCACGAAGGTCCGCAGGCTGCCAGCAACTCCATTGCGGGAGCCGTCACGCGCTGAATAGCGGATATGACCGCTCCGTGCATAGCCGCTGGCTGCGCTGCGGAGAAAGAAGGTTCCGCTATCGACTGCACTTTCGCCGCGACCGGGTGCCTTCATCTCCAACCCCGAAAAGGTGATGCGCTGCCCATCAAAGTCCGCGCGGATCGTCCTCGGCTGAGAAGGGGCATGGGCATCGTAGCCGACTTCAAATGATCTTAACGGGTAATACGGGCCGGGCAGCGGCACAGTAAAACGATCCAGGGTGCCACGCCCAATGTCCGCCAGTGTGAGGTGCCAGGTGAACCAAAGCTCATCGTCCGCAGGAGAGCGGTAAACTCGCGCAACAGCGCTTCCAGTGAGGATGCTCCCCAGGTCGCTGAGCAGACGAGGCGGCGTGGTCAGTAGAAAGCTGTCCTGATCCACATCGATCTGGTGATGGCCAGAGAGCATGAAGTCAGGTGACGGCTCATGGAGGAGCTGAACGTGGGGCTGTGAGTCGCTGATGGTGACAGGCATGGTGGAGAGAAAGCTGTTCAGAAGGCTTCCACCCGGTTTCTGGCGGGCGATGACAAAAAGTTTTCCGAAACTGCGTCCACCGCGCACGGCTGACCATCAAACCTTGGGTTAGGTTTGCCACAGGGCACCCCCGTTTGTCGTCAAAGCGCCTTCGCCCGATAGAAGCGCCGGGTGTCGCTCACTCCGGTGTCTTGTTGGTCGATGAAGCCTTCGGTGGGCATGGCGAAGTCGCTGCCGAGAGTTTGCCAGGAAGTGCTTTCCAGGCTGGGCGACCACTCGATGCGGTGCAATTGACCGGCGGTGCCGTAGAGCCGCAGGCCGACGACGCCGGTGCTGGGCGAGACGCTGGTGATGAGCAGGTAAGGCTGGCCGGGCGCAGGATTGGGGTGACTGGCGGGATCACCGGGGTCCGTCTGCGCGTCGTGCTCTTGTTTGTTGGTGTAGCCGTCGCCGTCGCTGTCGGCATTCGGGTCGTGGAGGTCAAAGTAATCCTCCCATTCATCGCCGAGGCCGTTGTTGTTGGCATCGGTGCCGGTCATCGGCGCGGCGGGACTGCTGCCAAGGGTGTAGTTGGCGGTGATGACGGGCGTGCGCTGGCCGTAGCGGTCGAGGTAGGCTTGGAGGACGGTGTCTTCGGTGACTTCGATGGGGGCGCTGAAATGAGGATTCCAGCTCTGCCAGGCGGCGCTGGTGCTGGTGCGGTAGTAGATTTGATTGATGCCGTAGGTGGAAGTCGGCACGATGCGGACCCCGAGTCCGTTACGGTAGCGCCCCGGTGGCGGAGAGTACTCGAAGGCGGGGTTTGCCATGCCGATGGAGGGCGAATACACGATGACGGAGACGTCTTGGGCGATCTGATTTGGCAGCGCGTGACTGGCAAACTGGGTGGAGGCACCGAGCGAGATGCTTTGCCCTTGGCCGAGGCCGCTGAGACTGCTCTGGAAAGTCTCCGCCGTGGTCTGGATCATGCCGGGTACGCCGCTGGGGGCGGAGGTCCAGTCACGGGCGCTTAGGGCGCTGACGATGTGGGCCTCCTCATTCACGAAGGGCTCACCTTGATACAAAAGCAGGTTCGTGCGCCGGTTGCCGCCGCGCAGGGGGGACATGCTGCTGGGCGCATCGGCCAGGTAGCTGCCATCCGGCTGGCGGCGGTAGCGCCTGGCGGTGTCGGAACTGAAACTGCCTGCCGCGCCGGAGAAGAGATGGAAGTCACCGCCGCTTGTGGCGAGGGCGTGGCGGAAGGTCTGGCCCGGCTCAGGGGTGAAGGAGTGAGCCAAAACCGGGGAGTTCACGCCATCGAAGTCATGCACACCAGCGCTGGTACCACCTGCAAACACGATGAGCAGGCGCGGCGGTGTGGTGTCATCCAGCACGGTGAGCTGGTCGATGCCCTGCGGCAGTGTGTGGGTAATGCCTGCATCGAATGCAGGGGGTGAGCTGAGTTGATCAAAGCCGCGCACATACAGCCCGGCCTGCCCAGTGACCCAGAAGAGATACTGGCGCTGGCTGCTGGTGGCGGTGAACTGACCGGTGGCCCAGTCTGAGCCTGCGGTGATGCCTACGATGGTCTTCCATGCCTCGGCGAGACCGCCGCTCTGATGCAGGCGAAAGCTATCTGTGACTGCTGCGGCGGGAGTGCGAGCGATGAAGCCATGCAGGTCGTTGTCGATCTCATTACCGCGCTCCAGCAGCGCATCAGTGATCTGATCACCGCCTGCGGTGAGGCTTTGGATCGCGATGCGCCAGGGATCGGGTGGGTTGTTCAGGCTCGAGCTGACTAGCAGGATGCCATCTGGTGCCTCCGGGCCGCCACGCAGAGTGAGCAGGGTGTGCGGTCCCACGCCCATCGTGCTGGCGGTCTGCGGCTCGGCGTTTGCATGGAACATGAGCTGCACGCGGTTGAGCATCGGCGCGGTGACGGCGAGCGCGGGCTTGGGCGTGCTGTAGTTGTAATTGAAGGAGCCGAACGCGATGCTGGTGGCATCGATGGCACCCGTGGGTGCGGGTTCGGTCCAGGTGATGCCAACTCCATTCACGAGGCCGACACGCAGTGTGCCGCTGGCGCGATCTACGACGAGGAGATCGGCCTCGCCCGCAATGTCAAAGTCACCCTGTGTGGCGAGTTCATGCGCGGTCTGGACTACCCAGCCAGCGTGGAGAAGGGCTGAAGGCAGAATGATGAAGGATGAAAGCACTACGGCGAGATTTTTCATGGCGTGACCTCCTCAAGGGTGGCGGGGACGATGTAGTCAGGTGCGCCAGTGAGTTCGTCGAAGCGGACGAGCCAGTAGCGATACTTCGCACCGACGGCGCGAGGCGTGGTATCGAGCAGGTAAAGCTCGGCACGGTCAGCATGATTGTCATCGTGGATTTCCACACCGATGAAGGGATCGCGAATGAAGCTCTTGCTGCCTTCAGGAGCCGGACCATCGGGCGCACGAGGTAAATCGGACCAAAGAATGCGGCTGATGAGCGGAGAGACCTGCACCACATCACTGCTGACGAAGGGCCACTCTGCGTTGGCCATTTGCTGCCGATAGAGCACGGCAGGCAGCGTCTTCAATGGCAGGCGCGGGGCGATGTAGTCGAGGTAGGCATTGGGGTCGCGGTCGCTTTTGTCATCCGTGGTGAGCACGACACCCTGCGGGCCGAGAAGCATCGAGAAAAAGGTCACGAGCGGCCCCGTGTCATAGGTGATGCCGCCGATGCGGAAGCCCACCTGATTACCGAGAAAGTAGGGCCAGATGAGACCCTCAGTCGTGGGTTCGCCCGGTACTTGAGCTTCCAGATTCACTACTTTGCCGTCATACTTCCTCACTGTTGGCAGCGCACGGAAAGGCCAGGGCACGTTGGTGTCCACAGGGGGACTTTTCCAGATGAACTCATGCCTCGAACTCGACTCGCCGAGTCCGCCTTTGGCATTGCGGGCCTGGATGTGGATGTCGTAGGCCTCGTCCGGCTGAACATCGAGTTCCATGGTGAACGCTGGGCCGCTGCCGAGCGCGGTGGAGCCCACGCGGTCCGTGAGGATGCTGGTGACTTGCACGGCCATCGGGACGATATTTATGAGGCCGACGAGACTACGCCCCGAGCCGGTGCTCATGCGATTGCGGTTCACTTGGAATCCGGTGTTCGTCACGGGCGGCGGATCGTTGTCCTTCGGCACGAGAGAGATCTCGAAGCGCTCCACACCATCCACCGGGCAGGACCAGTTTAGCTTCACTTTGGGACTCCCCTGAGTGCCTGCGGGCTTGGGCGGAGCCAGCACAGGACGCGGCAGTTTCTCCGGCACTACATCGTATTGATCCAGCACTGCCAGAGCGCTGCCCGCTCCATGGTTGCCGATGAGCTGACCGTAGTAAGTCACTAAGCCGCCGGCGTGCGGCAGTCCGCGATCCGTGATGCAGATGGGATTTGATCCCACGGACCTCGGCACGCGGCCTTCGTCCACCAGCGAGAGTGCGCCATCGGCCACGCGGCGGAAGATGCGGTATTCGACGAGTTCGGCTGAGTTATCGTGCTCCAGGCAGACACGCACGGACTGCGCCGCGCCATTGCTCGTGGATGCGGGGATGATATGGGTTTTGTTCACCGAGCAGTGACGAAGTCGGTTCAGGGAGATGACGCGGTAGTGCGCGGGATTGGTCGATGGTCCCTCGGGCGTGCTGTCGCTGAAAAGCATCTCCTCCCCGCCACCACCAAGATAAAACTGCTTTCCGAGTCCCACACTGCGCCAGCCGATCGAACCGCCGAAATCACGCTCCACCACGAAGCCGAGACTGAATTCCAGATTTGAATAGGTGCCGCGCAGCACGGGATCACCCGGTGTCACCGTCAGGCCCGTCAGCGTCGCCGTGAATCCAGTATCGCGGTAAAGAAAATACTCGCTCACGGGATGCGCCGTATCCAGCGCAGCTGGAGAGAGCACGGCGGCCATAAAGCGGAACTCATACACCTCGTTCGGTGCTGGTGGGGCCTCCGTGCGCAGCACATACCAGCTCGTTTCCTCAAGACTACCGCTCTCATCACTCACGCGGCAGAAGTAGGTCGTGTTGCCCAGCACTACCGCATCCGCGAGTGAGAAATCATGCCGCACCTCCGCATCTCCAGCGAACTCGATGCGTTGCAGCACCACGGCCGCTCCCACCTCCGGCTGGTAGCCGAACTCCGCCCACACGATCTGCTCGTCCAGTCGCTCGCAGGCCATGCGGAAGTGATACAGGCGATTGCTCGGTACCACCTCGTCCACCACCACGCCCTGCCTTGCGAGGATGACGCCTGGCTGCGGGCAGAAATTCCGCGACACCGAGGCGACGGGCGCGGCGGGAGCCTGGTGCTTTTGCAGCGAGGCATACACGGGCGGACTGAGATCGGAGTAAAGCATCTCGCCCGTCGGTGACAGGCGCAGTGCCCGCACGGCGAACCACACTTGCTGATCTGGCGTGAAGGGTGGTGTGGCCTCAATCCACTCACGCTCGCCTACGCCCGTGTGCTGGAGCAGCGTTTGAAAGTTCCCGACGATGGTTTCCACCTCCCCCGTGCTGCGATAGATCTCGTAGCCGCTCGTTGGGTTTGCGGCATTGGCAGCGTTTTCATTAAAAGTGAAGCGGAAGGACTGCGAGCGGTCGCCATTCGCTTCGGCATTGCCATAAACGATCGCCACGGCGGCACCACCCGGCACCGATGGTCTCTTTTTGAGCAAGAACTGACCGCGTCCCGCAAGCGAAGGCAAGCCATGACGCCCGAGCACATCCCGTGCGGTGACGATGTAGGCCACTTCGGTGCCATCCGGCGGCATGACGTAGTTGGCAGGATCACTCAGGCGGCCATTGTCATCGGTGACATAGGATCGCGCGGGTTCGAAGAAAAGATCCGCCGCCTGCGCCGGAGACAGAGGCGAGTTCACAAACAAGGGCTTCTGCGTGACGAGCCTGACCTGCCCGGAGGTCACATGCGCCTGAAGCTGGCTCAGCGTCGGCGCGGTGGTGTCATAGCCCAAGCCCTGCGCCTGCGCCCAGCTCATGCGCCACACGCGGAAGCCCTGATGCAGCATGATGCGGCGTTTCAACTCGTCCGGCACGCCCCAGCGTAGCGCCACGTTGAGATCGGAGGCCTCGCTGGTATCTGGCAACTGCACCGGCACGGCGGGCGCGGGCAGCAGAACGGGAGCACCGCCGGTGAGCGTCACGCGGCCCACCACGGCTCCATCCGCGCCGGTCCATTCACGCAGCTCATAGGTTTTCATACCGCCCACGGGCATCGGCCCCATCCAGGCATGGCCCAGGCACAGCGCCAGCGTGGGGTTCATCATCGCGATCTGGCGCAGCTTGCCGATGAGCCTCGCGGAGGTGTGTGCCTTGCTCAAAACCGCCGCCGTGCGCTGGGCGCGGTCATTGGGCAAAGCGGGTGCGGGATCAGGCAGAAAGGCACCTTGATAGACTGACTCCAAAATGGCATCAAACTGATCGATGTCCTGCCCGGCCAGCACGGCGCGTTGCAGTAGCGTGGCGAGCAGCGCGGGATCGAGCCGACCACTGATGATGCCCTCCCGCGCATAGTTCGTGGCAGCGGTCACAGCGCCATCCTTGCCATAAACGGCAAACGAACGCCCGCCGAGCAAGTCCGCGCCGGGAGAGTCCCAGATCAAAAATGCCCAGTCCTGCCCACCTGGATCACGAACGGTGGTGCCGACAGTGAAGACCATGGATTGCGGGATGGCCTGATGCTGCGCCGCCAGCGGCGTGATGGCCGCGAGAGCAAGAACGAGAGCTGACAGTGACTGATTCATATTCACCAAGGTGGGAGAAGATCATCGAGATTGATTTTGATGGGCACGCCCAGAAAGTTCCAATCCACACGGTCAAAGCGGATGCCGCTCCGATGCACGATGCCGCCGACCTTCAAATCAAGACTCGGCTGACCAGCGATAGGGCCTTTGAGGCTGACCTCGCCTTTGATCGCGAGTGCATTGATGAAGCCCAAAGGTCCGGTAATAGCGCCCGCCAGTGCCAGATTCCCAAGCGAGATTTCCGCCTGCGCCACGCCTGCGATGGTCATGGAGGCATCGGCCAGCGTGTAGATCGGAGTATCAGCCTTCACCTTTCCGCCTTCCAGGTAGCCGATATAAAACTTCAGCTCCGGCGTGGGCTTCTTCAGCAGCGCGTAGATGGTGGTCTTCTCGAAGCCGATGGTGACGACCTCTTTCGGGATGTCCACACCACCAAAGCGCTTCATCACATCGTTCACAGAAATCGCACCGTCGATGCGGCAAATGACACCGGCAAGGTTGCTCGTATTGATCGAGTTGTTCGCGGAGAAAGACGCATCGTTGAGCGCATTTTGCAGCGGCCCTTGGATGATGCCGAGCTTCCCGATGTCGCACGCATGACCGGCGAAGATGTCCACCTTGGCCTGGATGAGTTCAAGGATGCGACCGTCCGCCGTGCCACGCACATACTGATTATCCGCGCTGAAATTCGTCGCCAGTTTCACACCGTCGATGGCTACGATGCCGATGGTGAGCGGCCCACGGAACTCCAGATCTCCCATGAAGCCCGCTGGCCGTCCGTCATTGGCGATGGCGAAGTGGAGGTTTCCGCCCACGGCCATGTTGTCGAAGAACGAAGTGGAGCCCTGGCCCTGCTCGGGGTTGGGCTGCGGTCGCGAACGGGAGCCCAGTCGCGCGCCAGCCATGATCTCCACCCTCGCTCCGGGGATGGCATTGAGGCACTCGACCACTGGCGCTTCTTTTTCATGATCGAGGTAGGTGAAGTAGCCGCTGAACTCCATGCCATTGCCCATGCCCGGTGGCTTGAACTTGATGCCGCCATCCAACCTCAGCTCATTGATGCTGTGACCGTTCGTTCGGGCATAGCCGCGTAGATTGGCTCCCTTGAATGCCTCGCCAATCGTGCCGAGTCCGCGCAGGGGCGAGTCTTTTGGGATGAGGTCGTTGAACGGATTCCCCAGGCCTCCGCCATTGAGGAACTGCTCATGAAACGCATCCTTCACCGTCGTGGTGACTTGGCTGAGCAATTGATCCATGCCCTCACGGATGGTGCCGCGCACCTTGGCGAAATTCGTGCGCAGTAGCGTCTGCACGCGGTCCGCCACCTGGGAGGCCATGATGCGATCGGTGATGAGTTGCTTGAGCGCGTTCTTCAACCGTGTGCGGTTCACTCCGGCACCCGCACCGAGGAAGTCACGCATGTCCGAGACCTGTGCAGGCACGATGCTTTGCACGGTGCGCTGCACCTGACCGTTGATCATTGCGGCGAGTTCGGCTTTCTTCTCTAACGCGATGTTGCTGATCGGCGTCTTGAACAATACCTGCGTGTCATTTTGAAATGCCGTGATCGCATTCTCCGCCTCTTGCAGAACCTTTGACAGGTCGGTGAAGAACGGATTGTTCTGGGCGCTCTGGATGGGTTCCAGTTCATCGAGCTTCTGCGCGAGGATGCCACCAGCACCAGCGATGAGTCCATAGCCCGGATTGTCATCCGCGAGCTGGTTCACAAGGTTGCGGAAGAAGGTGCGCTTGCCACCGTCGCGCGGCTCGATGAGTGCTTGCAGCGTCGTGATGCCGGACTTCGCGGTGTTGAGTTCGGTATTGACGCGGTTAAGAAGGTTTTGAGCATTCTCGGCCAGCCCGATGCTGTTGTTGATGGCATCTTCCACGCCCTCTGAAGTGAGATACTCGCTGAACTTGGTGATGAACGTGTCAGGATCGATGTCCGCGACTGGATTGCCGGAGTTTCCCGTGTAGTCACCTCCCACATCGGCCAGCACGGCCTCCACAAGGGCGTCCACTGGCGCATTGAGCGCGTCCTTCATGAGGCGGTCCACGCGGTCGGTGATGAGCGTGTCCACCGCCGTCACCGACTGGGTGATGGTGTTGGCATTGAGGCCCGAGGCGTTCTGAAGCGCAGTTTGGAAGGTGTTGAAGGCGTTGTTCGTCACACCATCAATGGCATCCAGGACGAGGCGCTGCGGATTGAGCTGCGGCAGGCCGGTGATCTCCGCGCCGAACTCCAGCTCAGCCCCGTTCGCCGAGAGGGAGCGCAGCTTGTGCTCCAGATCGAAGAGCACCAGTGGGACGGCTGGCTCGCGCCGTGGCGACTCGAAACGCATCGTGCTTTTGTCCCAGGCCAGTGGGTATTTGAAGTTCACCACGTTCATCCAGTTCTTTCGCGCGGTGATGCGGTAGAGCGTTGAGTTCACATCCGCAGGATGGCGGTAGTCCGCCACCGAGACACCCAGCGGCACGCCAAACTGAAACGCGTCGAAAGTGCCCGGATGCGAGAAGAAAGTCTGCCCATTCCCCGCCGTCCAGCCGCCCATGAAATGCACGCCGGGATCGTCTCCGCCGGGCTGGACATGCGCATGCACCGCCAGCTCAGTAAAGAACGGCACCTCCAGATAACCTGCCAGGGAAAGGAAGCCGTTGTCATTGTTCGTGTCCGTTATGCCGACGCTGCTGCTGAAGGCCGCTTTTGTGACAGTCGTGAGGCGCAGGTCCCTGTCTCCCGGCACATTGAACCACAGCACGCCAGGCAGATTGATCTTGGCCTCCAGCCCCGGCTGTCCGTCTGCCGCTGTCATGAGATGGCCGTAAGTCTCGTTGCCAATGACCTGCGCCTTGAACCCCAGTGTGGCATTGATCGTTCCAGGGATGAGCCCGCTGAGCAGATTGGTAAAGCTCGCGCCTATCTCCACGTTCCCAGTGCCGGCATTCGGCATGTCGCACGGATTCGCTGAAGGTTGCTCACGGAAGCCAATGCTCGTCGCGGTGAAGGGCAGCTCGCCCCAGTGGTCGAGCGTCTCGTTCTGCGGCCCGGCGGCCAATCGAGCGGAGTGCGGCTGCCCTCGCTCGGTGAGCTGAAGGGACTCAAAATCCAGCGACACGCCCGCAGGGAAGCGAATGTCGATGTTGCCGTTCGTGAAGCTGTCTTTCGTCAGGTTGTCGATGAAGGAGAACTTGAAGTCCGTGAGGCTTACTGGGAAATCGTAGAGCTTCACATTCAGCGGCAGCGCCGACGTCACACGCTCGTGGATGCCTGAGACGCCGCCGCGCTGCACATAGTATCTGGAGACCGTCTTGAGATCATAAGGGCCAAGCTGCGAATTGGAGAGCACGCTGTTGGCTGTCATCGCGCCCGGCTCCTCATCCACACGCAAATTAAGCCCCGCGTAGTTAGCCAGACCGACATCGCGGTAGAGATTGTCGCTGTGAAACGCTCGCTCGTGATACGCGAGGTTCCCTGGCGTGCCTCGACCGCTGAGCAACAGTGTGGCGGCGCGTTGATCATTGCTCACCGCAGCCTCAGCACCTGCTAGCATGATGCCCGGCTGATAAAAGGCACCGAGCGTGAAGCTGCTCGTCGTATGCGCGAAGACGGGAACATTTCCCGGATCAAGACGCACTGTGCCCCATGCCAGCGCCGCCGCATCCACCGTGCCTTCCGCGATCAATCCCATCTCCGGAGTGAAGCGCAGCGTGCTGGCCGTCGGATGAAACAAGAAGCTGCCCTCGCCCGCCCCGTTCCCACCATTGCCACAATGGCTTAGCGCCCTTGGATCACGCGCATAACGCTGCGGCAGATCAACGACACCGAGCAGGCTGGTGGCGGTGTTCACCACGTTGTCGTCGATCTCCAGCGTGCCACCGGTCATCGAAAACCCCTCCACCGCTCCCGTCCCCACACCGCCGGGATAGTGCGGCCTCACTTGGGTGGGCCCCATCGGCACACTTGCATTGAGGATCGCCATACCATTCGCATCCGCATGAATGGTGAACTCCTTGAAAGCGAGCGCACCCGCCTCATGAGCCTTTGATAGATAGCTGTCGTTGGAGGGGCGTGTGTCGCGGGCTTGCAATGGTGGGTTGGCGTTGCTGGCTGGCAGAGTATGAAGCGCCTCGTTGAAGCTCATTTGCAAGTCACGCACCCAGCGGAACTCGCCCGCACCATATGGTGTGATGGGGAAAGCTCCTGTTGCCGTATTCCAGCCCACAGCAGAAGCCTTAAACCAGGAGGGCAGCTTTTCATGGGCGCAGTAAAAGACGCTATCGGATGTCACCGCGCCGGAGTGGATTGTCTGCCGTACTTGCAGCGGCGTGAAAAACATCGTACCCGCCGGCCTTAAACCAGCGCCCAGGCGCAGTTCTCTCAGCAGCACCTTGCCAGTGGCATTCGTCTCCGGCAGCCCTCCCACTGCGGCGGGAACGCTCACTGTGAAGCCCATGGGAAAATAGACATTCACGATGTCACACAGCGCGCCGTCCTGATCCAAGGTGGTGTCTTCCCGATTGAAGCGCACGTCATGTATTTCATCCCAGTCAGGAAAAGGCGCGGTTACACTGACCGAACCGCCCGCCACGCTCACTACCGTGGCATCGCCATAGCTAGGCCCCGGCGTGTCATTGATGGAGACCACAAAGCTGCCGCCGAAGTTGTGATTCGGCATTCCATCCACATGCCCCATGCCTGCGGGCACCTCTAGATTCCAGTTTGCACCATTGGCCGTCGGCGTGGCTGCCAGTGACGTGAAGCGCGTCTTCACCGTGCCAAACCACAGTACGCCCGAGACAGGAAAGATATGCTGCGGAGCCGTGGCGATCTCGCCCAGCGAAACGAAGTCGCCATTGGCCTCCTGATACTCAAAAATCGCTGTCGTCTGATACATCGAACTGCGGTTCAAGTTCTGCGGCAGTAGGGTGAGCGAGAAAGTGGGCAGGGCTGTGGCTGGATTATCGCCAAGGTTCGTGTGGTTCAGCAGCGGCTGTGTGTGGTCTGCCGAGGGATTTTGCAAGGGCACGGTGAAGATGTTCATCGGGTCCGTCACATCCCGCATCACCGCCCGCAGTCGCACGGGGATGTTTGCGCTGGCGGAGGGCTCATTGAAGTCGTCATACCGCGCCATGAACAGCGTGCCCATTAGCGTCGGCCCCGGCAGGCCGCCCTCCGTGATGACCCAAGTCCGGTCGATCTCCGCGTAGCCGGGGACGCCGATCACATTCAGCGGCGCATCAGGGCTCGTCGTATTTGTAAAGTGCCCATAAAGTCGCTCCACGGCATCGGTGTAAGTCGCCGCATTGCCGTTGGAGGCTGGCGTGGCAGTCACCCGGAGCCGATAGACCTTGTTAAAATCCAGCCGCGCTGCCGGATTTAGATTCACCGTCGAGGTCAGAGCCAACTCGGAGATGCCACCGGGCCAGTTCACCACCTGAGTCGTGTCCACGCTCGTGCCTCCTGTATCCAACGCGTGGGCCACATCGTTGCCATCCACAAGACTCCATGTCAGCGTGTAAGTGACCGAGTCGGGCAGACCGATCACCCCGCCCGCTCGCTTGTAAAGAACGGAGATCGAACCTGCGATCACCGACCGCGCCGGAGCACCGATCTTGAACGCATCAGCATCGATCACATAGCCGGTGTGATTCGTCACGGCGAGCGTTTGCAGCGCGGTCGTGTAATCCGCCCGCGCCATCTCAGTCATGGCCAGCAGCGCCAGCAAGAGCATTCGGATGAGTGAAAAGAGAGGCGGCATCTCCAACTTACACCCGGTTTGCGTCAGCCGATGACAAACAATTTTCACCATCGCGGTCGGAGGTGGCTAACCTTCGATTAGGTCCACCCCATACCACCTAGCTCGGGCTCGACTTTTGCCGGGGCGGATTCATCATCGCAAATGTGAACCTCCCACGCACCCAGTTCTCTGCGATCGTGTCTCCTGTCGAGTGGGAACGTCGTCTGCTCGCCATGCATGGAGCGACAGACTCGGACGAGTTCATTGATGCCGTTTTCGCGCTGCTGGAGGCCACAGTGGCGTGTGAATTCACGCTGGCGAACCTGCAAAATTTAGACGGCGTGCCCTTGCTGGCGCGGGATTCATTAGGCCGGGAGTTCGGCATTGAATACATGGAGCGCTTCTTCAAGGTGAACCCCAGTGTGGGTTACGTGATGATGAGGCCAGGGCTGCGCATCCTGCACACCAAGGATCATCTGCCGCCTGACGAGAAGCTGAAGACGATGCCCTTCTACACCGAGTTCATGCAGCCGGAAAACTGGCGGCATAGCGTGGCGCTGCTGTTTTGGGGTTTCTTCCCGCCGCTTCCTCAAAATGCCTTCTGCGTCTTTCGCAGCGAGTCCCAGCCGGACTTTGAAGAAGACGATCTCGCGCGACTCCGCCTCGTGCATCCGCACATCAGCACGGGGCTCAAGCGTCTGAAAAAACAACTCAAGGCACGCAGCACCGATGACCGCATCACCGCGCTGCTGAACTCCCTGCCGGGCAATGCCACGCTGCTCGACTGGGACCTGCGTATCACCAACATGAGCACCTCCGCGCGCCGGCTCAGTGCGCAGTGGATGGGGCGCGCGAATGAATCGCTGCCACGTGCGCTGGAGCTGCCACATGAACTGCTCGATGCGTGCGCGGAGATGAAGGAGGCCTGGCGTGAGGCTTTGCGAGAAGATCCGCAGACGCAGTTACTCAACAAACGAGTCATCACACGCGACGCACTGACGGCGGAGATCACCATGGTGCTGCAACAGGAGTCCGTGCTGGCGCACCCCGGTTTTCTCGTGCGGCTGAATGAGTCGGCTCCATCAACTGAGGCACCGCGTGGAGATCACGTCGCGCTCGATGTGCTGAGTCCCGCTGAGCGTGAGGCCGTGCTGCTGGTCGCCGAGGGGTTGATCAATCCCGAGATCGCTGCACGACTCGGCATCAGCGTGGCCGCCGTGAAGCTGCGTTTGCACGGTGCCTTCAAGAAACTCAATGTGCGCAACCGCATGCAGCTCGTGGCGATGCTGCGCTGATCCGTCATGAAAGACGCGCCGAACACTGCTAGCAGCCAGTCGCCGCGTTTCATGACGACGCGTTGGACGATGGTCCTCCAGGCTGGGACCGACGGCCCGGAGCGCGAAGCTGCGATGGAGCAGTTCTGCCGGGCCTACTGGTATCCGGTGTATGCCTTCATCCGCCGCCGAGGCATCGAGCCCGAGGATGCGCAGGACCTCACACAGTCCTTCTTTGCCAAGCTCATCTCGCGCGATTGGCTCGCGGGCCTGGAGCAGCGTGAGGCGCGATTCAGCACCTTCCTGCTCACGCGCGTGAAGACTCACCTCATGAATGAGCATCGCGATGCCACGGCGCAAAAGCGTGGCGGCGGTGAGGAAAACATCTCCTTCGATCTCGCGCAGGCCGAGGACTGGTTCGGTGCAGAGCCGACAACGAGCGAGACACCCGAGCGCAGCTTCGAGCGACGCTGGGCACTCGCGGTGCTGGATGCGGCGATGAACTTGGTGCGAGAAGACTGTCATGCAGCGGGCAAAGTCACGCTTTTCAACCAACTCAGCCCCTTTCTTTCCCGCGAGCCCGAGCCTGGCGAATACGCCGCACTCGCCACGACGCTCGCGATGCGTGAAAACAGTGTCGCCGTCGCTGTGCATCGCCTCCGGCAGCAATTTCGCGATGCGGTGCGCCATGAGGTCGCTGTCGGTTTACTTGATCCGAGCCTGATCGAAGAAGAACTGAAGCACTTGGCTGAATGTTTGTAATTCACCGTGGCATCAAGGGTTCAAATGGTAGTGTCTTCACTCATGAACTGTCCACGATGCAAAGCCCCTCTGCCGCCTGGCTCACCAGCCGGTCAGTGCGGACGTTGTCTGATGGAGGTTTCCTTTTCTTCCTATCTGCTGCCCGCGTCGGACATGGATGTGCCTTGGACGACTTTTGGTGGACTGGAGCTATTTGAGGAGATCGGACGCGGCGGCATGGGCGTGGTCTATCGGGCGCGGCAGCAGGGGTTAGACCGCATCGTCGCCGTCAAGGTGCTGCTGCGAGCTCAATTTGCAGGCAAAGAAGAACGCGAGCGATTTCATCGCGAGGCGCAGGCCGCTGCGCGGCTGAAGCATGAGGGCATCGTGAGCATCATCGATGTTGGCGAGGACGATGGCGTGCCGTGGTTCAGCATGGAGCACATCGCGGGGAAGAGCCTGGAGCAGCTCGTGCGCGAGCATCCGATGCAGGCCAGCGACGCCGCGAAGTGCGTGCAAAGCATCGCACAGGCTCTTCAGCATGCGCACGAGAACGGTGTGCTGCACCGCGATCTCAAGCCATCGAACATCCTGCTCGACGAGGAGAACACGCCGCACATCACCGACTTCGGCATCGCCCGCATCGCCACTAGCAGCACCACGGCGGCTCAACTCACGCGCACGGGGCAGATGCTCGGCTCGCCGGGTTACGCCGCGCCGGAGCAGGCGCTCGCGGGCAGCGCGGAGGTGCGCACGGATGTGTATGGCCTCGGCGCGTTGCTTTATCATCTGCTCACCGGACGCCCGCCCTTTCAGGGGCCGACACTCGATGCCATCCTCGTGCAGCTCCGTGAAAACGAACCGCTCTCGCCGCGCAAACTAAACCCCAGCGTGCCGCGTGACCTCGAAACCATCTGCCTGAAGTGCCTGCAAAAAGCACCCGAGGCACGCTACGCCTCCGCCAGTGCCGTGGCGGATGATTTGGGCCGCTTCCTCGATGGCGGTGCCATCCTCGCACGCCCCATCAGCCTGCCCGGAAGGCTCTGGCGATGGACTCGACGTCATCCCGGCATCGCCGCGATGCTCGTGATCATCGTTTTGCTCGTCGGTGGCATGATCGGCGGCTCGCTGGCCTTTGCACGACATCAGGCGCGGATGGAGCATCGCACCTCGCTGATCTCGGAGGCACGCTCGCTGCGACAAACAAGGCTCGCGGGCAGTCGCACCGAGGCTTTGAGCAAACTGGGCGAGGCGTGGGCCATCTCGCCTTCCGATGAAATCCGCACCGAAGCCGTCGCCTGCCTCATTTTGCCGGAAATCGGCCGTTTGAGTCGCGAGCGCCTCGAAACACCGAATCTCACGCGAAGCGCCGATGGCATGCGCGAGGTCGTTTTGGATGCCAGCGGGCTCCTCGTTCGCGAAACGGTCTCGAAACGTGAAATCGCTCGCCTGTCCAAAATGAAGCCCGGCTCGCTCGTGAAGCTCGATGACCATGGCGAGCGCATCGCCATCGCCGAGGCGCAAAGCGGCATGCTGCGGCTCATCTCGCTCGCCGATCAGCGTGAGATCGCCATTTGCGAGCATCCACTCTTTTTGCACAGCCTCGACTGGGCGGGCGATCTCATCGCCACCGGCTGTGACAACCGCTTCATCTACATCTGGGATGCCCAAGGCCGTCTCAAACATCGCCTGAGCGGTCACGAAGCACCAAACATCCGCGTGGCCTTCCGACCGTGCAGCCAGGAGCTCGTCAGCACCTCCGCCGATGCGCATGTGCGGCTGTGGCATGCGGCGCGAGGCGTGGAGATCATGCGGCGAGAGGTCGATCATCGCCCGCACACCGCGCTGTGGTGGAGCGAGGATGGCACGCGACTCTTCGGCGCGGTCGAAAACGATGCTGCGGAAGTCTTTGAGATGCCTGCATCATCTTGTTTCACCATGCTCGCCCCGCCGCAGGAGGAGCCGCACAGCGAAAATCTCGGCAGCGCCACCTTCAGCCGCGATGGCAGGCTGGCCGCCGTCATTGACGAGGAAAGCCTGCGCGTGTGGGACTTCGACGCGGGCCGCCTCATTCATCAGCAGCGCAAAGCCGCCGGCCAGTGGCTCAGCGCCCTTTTTTCACCCGATGGCACGAAGCTCTGGACCTGCGGCTGGGCCGATGAACTCACCGAGCGCTCGTTGAATGCCCTGCAAAGCTCCAAAACGATCCTTCCCGGCCAGGGCAACCTGCTGCGCGATGCCACCGCCGATGGCCAGCACCTGCTGCTCAGCAACAACGGCGCAGGACTCCATCTCGTGGTGCCCGCCGATGGCTCCAAAACCGTGCGCATCAAGCACCCAGGCACGCTTGCGAGCCTCATCGCGCCAGATGGTCGCTGGGTCGTCACCTCCAGCTATCAAACGCCCGGCACCAAAGTGTGGTCACTGCCCGAAGGACGCTTGCTGCACACGTTTTGTGAACGTGAAAGCGTCACCCAGGCCATCGCGCTCGGCGCAGATCGAGTGCTGCTCAAAGTCAGCGGCACCGGCCGGGTCTTCCGCGTGAAGGATTGGAAAGAAGAACGCCTGCTGCCCGCCAGCCTCCGCCTCAACAGCCTCGCCTCCTCACGCGATGGCAGCCTGCTCGCCACCCTCGACAACCACGAGATCCGCCTGCTGGAAACCACCACCTTCACCGAAGTCCTCCGCCTGACCTTCCCCGCCCACATCCGCTGGCCCGGCGAATGCCACCTCGCCTTCGATGGCGACGCGAGCCATCTGCTCGCCCACACCGCACTCGGCAGCGTGTGCCGCTGGGATTTGCGGAAGGTGGATGCGATGAAGAATTCCGCACTCGGCTGCGTTGAGCTTTCTCCATGACACAACCCGTTCGCTTCGCTCTCGCCGGATTCGGCGCTTGGGGCAAATTCCACGCCCAATCCATCGCCGGAAACCCGGATGCTCAACTCGTCGCCATCACTGCGCCATCGGATGCCTCGCGTGAAGAAGCGCGGAAGTTGTATCCTGAGGCCCAAATCTTCGCTGACAGCCTCGAAATGATCGCGAAGGCCGATTTCGATATCATCGACATCGCCACGCCGAGTCACACGCATCGTGAAATCGCGCTCGCCGCGATGCAGAAGGGCAAGCACGTGCTTTTGGAGAAGCCGATGGCCATCACGCTCGACGATTGCAAAGCCATCGTGGCCGGTGCTCGCGATCATGGCGTGCATTTGGCCGTGGGGCATGAATTGCGCCTTTCCAGTCAGTGGGGGCGCATCAAGGAAATCATCGCCGCGGGCACCATCGGTGATCCGCAATACGTGTTGGTGGAGCTCTCGCGGAAGCCTTATCGCCAAGGCGCATCCGGCTGGCGCTACGATCAGAATCGCGTCGGCTCGTGGGTGCTCGAGGAGCCGATTCACTTCTTCGACCTCGCCCGTTGGTATCTCGAAGGCAGCGGCGATCCCGTCGAACTCTACGCCTACGGCAACTCCCGCGATCCGCAGCGCCCGACGCTGTTCGACAACTTCAGCGCGATGTTCAAATACCCGAACGGCAGCTACGCCGTCGTATCGCAAACGCTTGCCGCCTTCGAGCATCATCAAACGGTGAAGGTCAGCGGCACCAAAGGTGCGTTGTGGGCTGGTTGGAGCGGTGCGCTTGATCGCACGCTGGAGCCCACGGCCTTCCTGAAAGTCTTCGACGGCGAAAAACTCGAAGAGGTGACACTCACCAAGCAAAGCGGCGAGGTCTTCGAACTCCGCGAAGAGATCGCGCAATGCATCGACATGGTGCGCAGTGGCAAAAAACCCATTGCGACGGGTTTGGACGGCCTGTGGAGCGCTGGTTTGTGCCTCGTCGCCGAGGAATCCATCCGCCAGCAGAAGCCGCTGCCCGTGGGCGAGCTGCTGCAGTTTTGATGGTAGAAAAATTAGGGGTAGAAAGATTTTCCCAAACCTTCTGATGCTGAAATTTTTCTACCAAACCAGATCGCCGCATGAACCGCCGCCACCTGCTCCTTTCCACGCTCTCCGCCGCCATCGCTGCACAGAAGCCCTGTCTTTGCGCAGCGTTCCACCACGAAGAAGCTGCTGGAATCCAACATCAACTGCGGTTGGAACCATCGGTTTCATGATTGGCTGACAGCGAATGGGGGCGGAAAATGGAAAGAAGATTTGCTGCCCCCATTTTTCTGTCAGCCATCAAGCCAGCCACCTCTCAACGACGCTCCTCATGAACCATAGCTCACCGAAATGGTACTCCTCTGTCACTCGCTATCAGTGGCTTGTTTTGATCGTCGCCTCGCTGGGATGGGTGTTCGATGCGTTTGAAGGGCAGATCTACAATCTGACGCGGGCGGACATGCTGCCCGATTTGCTCGAGGTGAAGGCTGATGATCCGCTGGTGAAGGTGTGGGGGGAGAGGTTTCTTGGCATCTTCCTTCTTGGCGGCACCTTCGGCGGGTTGTTGTTTAGTTCGCTGGCGGATAAGTGGGGGCGGAATCCGGTGATGGCGCTGACGATCTTGTTTTACTCGGTGTTTTCCGGCATCACGGCGTTTGCGGACGAGATCTGGCAGGTGGGGGTGCTGCGCTTCCTCGTGGCGATGGGTGTGGGTGGCGAGTGGGCGGTGGGCGCGGCGTTGGTGGCGGAGGTGTTTCCCAAGGAGGCCCGCGAGCGAGCGGGCGGCATTTTTCATGCGACGAGCGTCTGCGGTTTGTGGCTGGCCGCCGCAGCGGGGCTCTGGGTGGGCTCTGAATGGCGTACGGCGTATCTGCTCGGTGTCGCCCCGGCTTTGCTGGTGCTGTGGGTGCGCATGAGCATCAAGGAACCGGAATCGTGGAAAGCTGCGCGGGAGTCGAACACGAAGCGCATGGGCAGTTTCAGCGAATTGCTCGGCGATGCCCGCTGGCGCTCGCGAGCGGTGTTTGGCGCTTTGCTGGCGATGGTGGGCCTGGCGACCTTCTGGGGCGTGGTGGTGGCCGGGCAGGACATCGCCGCCGATTTCCTGAAGCGCACGAATGATCCTGATTGGGCCAGCAAATCGAAGATCGCCTTTGGTTTCATCCAAACGGCGGGCGCGGGTGCCGGAATGCTGGCCTTTGGGCCGCTGAGTGCTCGCTGGGGTTGCAAGAAGACCTTTGTCATCATGCATCTGGCCGCGTTGGCGATGACGCCGGTGATTTGCTGGCTGCCCTCGCATTTCGGGAGTTACACGCTGCTGCTCGTGCTGCTGCCGTTGTTTGGATTTTGTGCCCAAGGCATCCACGCAGGTTATGCCGCCTACTTCCCGGCGCTCTTCCCCACGCATCTGCGAGCCACTGGCTCTGGCTTTTGCTTCAACACCGGCCGCCTGCTCGCCGCGCCCGTTCTCATCTGGCTCTCCGCCTGGATGAAATCCACGCTCGACCTCCGTCTCGCCATCACCTGCCTCGGTGGCTTCTTTCTGCTCGGGCTCGTCTTCTTGGCTTATCTGCCGGAAACGAGTGGTGAAGAGCTGCCGGAGTGACTTTGTTGACCTGATTGACGATAGTGACGTATCACTCGGTCCACGACTTCATGCCTGTAACCGGCAGGAGTTTGTCTGCGGCCTCACGCCAGGCGGGAGTGCCCGCTTTTTGGAAGAGGTCATAGAGGAGCTTCTTCGAGTGTGGATCAGCCACAGAATGCGGGGCATTGCGCCAAAGGCCGAGACGTAGGCCGCCTTCGTGAGCGTGATCGACGTGGCGGTGGTAGATGAAGGCATCGACGGTGTGCAACGTGGCGATTTTTTCCCAGGCGTAGGCATAGGCGGCGGCTTGCAGTTCTTCGCCTTCGGGCTTGAGGAGCGTTTGAAAGCCCTGCTCGCTCAAGATGACGCGGCGCGGCTTGCCGCCGAAGAGCAGCTCGGGTTTTTCGAGATGTTTGGGGAGCACGTCGAGGTTCTTGAAGGTCACCTTGATGGTGTCGTCGGCGTGGGTGACGTTTTTATCCGCCCAGGCACGCGGATTGCCGAGGTCCTCGGGATAGGGATGCCAGGCGACGTTCCAATCGAAGTCGCCTCGCTCGCGGACGAGGCGGGCAAAGGCATCGAGGAAGTCGCGGCCGGGCACAGCCTCCTGCGGGCTGATGCCGTTCATGCCGATGGCCCAATGGTGATCGAAGGAGAGATACACGCGGGCATTTGCCGAATGACGGCGGATGGCGGTGTGGGCGATGCGCACGGCTTTCTCGTGTTCGGAGACGGCGGTTTCGAGCGGGGCGAGACCCATGTTGTTCCAGAGCCAGTGGGAGTTCACTTCGTTGCCGATGATCCAGCCCCAAATGCGGCCGTGTTCGGGATGCGCTCCGCTCCAACGTTCGGCGATGAGGTTCATCACGGCAGGGAAGAAGCCGTTCGTGGTGTTCGGTGCGCCAACGCTGAATTTGTAATCTTTGCGATGGCCGGGGTGCAGCGTGACGGCGTCGATGGCGGGATTCTTCGATGGGTAAGTCAGCACGATGAGATAGACGAGGATGCCGGTATCGGAGAGCGGCTTGATCTGCCGATCGAGAGACTTGAGGTAGGCTTCGTTCCAGACGAACTCACCCTTCTCGGGCTTGGATTTGGCGGTGTAGAGCGCGGTGAGGTTGATGTTCACGCCGGCGTGGTGGATGCCGAGCTTCAGCGCATCATCGACCATCTGCACCTGGAGGCCTTTCACATTCGGCGGGGTGGGGAAGGGATCGGAATTTTGCGCGAGGGCGGATTGCGCAAGGAGGAGGGCGAGGAGAAGGTAACGCATGGACGAAACTCCCGCCTATGCCGCCGCGCCTGCGACGGAGCAACCTCAAGCTGCCTGTGATCGCTGCGGGAAGCTGGAGGCGTGGCTACTGGGTGACGAATGGATCTGCGATGAGTGCTACATCGCCTGCGGCTCGTGCTGCGCGGGAGATGAGGGATGATAATTCGGCACGGCGGGCATCGTTAGAGCGCGGCCATGATCCGAATCGCTCTGTTTCTCTGCCTTGCCACGCTGCTTCACGCGGCTCCGCCGAATGTCATCGTTCTTCTCGCCGATGATTCGGGCTGGGGAGACTACTCGATCAATGGGAACACGAATCTTCAGACCCCGAACATCGACAAGCTGGCGAAGGGCGGGGCGAGCTTTGACCGCTTTT
Source organism: Prosthecobacter sp. (assembly GCA_044370285.1). Taxonomy (GTDB): domain Bacteria; phylum Verrucomicrobiota; class Verrucomicrobiia; order Verrucomicrobiales; family Verrucomicrobiaceae; genus Prosthecobacter. The sequence continues at coordinate 2,791 of JBILVU010000059.1, read as the reverse complement.
TCGTGTGCCCGGTGTGTGCGCCCACTCGGGCGGAGTTTCTCACGGGTCGCTATCATTCGCGCGGCGGTGTGATCAGTGTTTCCGAAGGTCTTGAAAGGCTCAACACGGATGAAAAGACCATCGCGGATAGTTTCAAGGCCGCTGGCTATAAGACGGGTGCCTTTGGCAAATGGCACAACGGCAGCCAGTGGCCGTATCATCCGAATGCTCGCGGCTTCGAGGAGTATGTGGGCTACACGAGCGGGCATTGGGGTGAGTATTTTGACCCGCCGCTGGAGGAGAACGGCAAAATGTTCCGCGCCAAGGGTTTCATCGTGGACGTGCTGGTGGGCCGTGCGGTGGAGTTCATCGAGAAGAACCGCGAAAAGCCCTTCTTTTGCTACATCCCGCTGACGACGCCGCACTCGCCGTTCAGCGTGCCGGACAAGCATTGGAACAAGTTCAAAGACTTGCCAGTGACGCAGCGCGGCCACGATGGCGAAAAGGAGGACGTGAATGTGACCCGCACGGTTTTGGCGATGATGGACAACATCGACGAAAATGTGGGTCGCGTGCTCGCGAAGCTCGATGAGCTCAAAATCGCCGAAAACACCATCGTGGTCTATTTCAGCGACAACGGCCCGAATACCACGCGATGGAACGGTGGCATGAAGGGCAAAAAGGGTGTCACGGACGAAGGCGGCGTGCGCAGCGTCTGCTACCTGCGTTGGCCAGGGAGGGTCGAAGAAGGAATGACCGTGCCGCACATCGCCGGTGCGATTGATTTGATGCCCACACTCACGGCGTTGGCGGGCGTGAAATCGGTGAGCACGAAGCCGCTGGACGGCATCAGCTTTGATTCATTGCTTCTGGGGGCCAAATGGGAGGCGCAGGCTCGTGAACTCATGAACTTCTTCAATGGTCGCCTCAGCGTGCGAAGCCAGCAATACCGTCTCGATGCTGCCGGAGGCCTCTTTGACATGGTGGCTGATCCGAATCAGACGAAGAACATCGCCGCTGAGAAAACCGAGGTGGCTGCGCAACTCGCCGAGGCAGGCTCGAAATGGCATCAGGAGGTTTTTGGTCGCCCTTATACTCCAACAGACGGCAAAAAGAAGGGCAAGGGAGCGGTGAAGCCTCAAGATGATCGGCCCTATCCCGTGGGCTATGCGGAATTCCCCATCACGATGCTTCCTGCTCGTGATGGCCTGCCGCATGGCGGCGTGAAGCGCAGCTCGGGTGCGCCGAACTGCTCTTACTTCGTGAATTGGACGACGAAGGTCGATTTCATGACCTGGGACATCGACGTGCATACCGCAGGCGATTTCGACGTGACCATCGACTACGTCTGCCCTGACGCCGATGCAGGCTCGACCATTGAGTTGAGTCTCGGCGACTCGAAAACGAGCGGCAAAGTGACGCCCGGCTGGTATCCGCGTCTGCTCGACGACCAAGATCGTGCCTCACGCGGTGGCGAGAGCTACATGCGTGACTTCAAAACGCTCAGCCTCGGATCGATGAAGCTGCCTGCCGGACGCGGTCTGCTCACGCTGAAGGCCCTCGACATCCCCGGCAAGACCGTGGCCGAGGTGCGCCGTGTGACGCTGACCTTGAAGAAGTAGCCACCGTTTGTGTTTTTGTGGTGGCTTGCTAGTCTCGTCCTTCTCTCTTCCCGAATGGACCCTGTTTATAAGCTTGGATGGCACATCTTCAGCGAGTTGGCGTATGGATTGGCCGATTTTCGCATCATCGGCGCGGAGAAGCTGCGCATTGACGGCCCGGCTCTCATCGCCTGCAATCACGCCAGCTTCGTGGACCCACCGTTCGTGGGTCAGACCTTCGATGAGCCGATTCATTACTTCGCCCGGAAGACGCTGTTCAATCATCCGGTGGCTGGCTGGATCCTGCGCCGCTGGCAGGCCATCCCGATTGATCGCGATAAGCCGGATGCATCGTCTTTGAAGCTCACCATCCGTCTGCTGAAGGAAGGGAAGAAGGTTCTCATCTTCCCCGAGGGCACACGCAGCCCCGATGACAATTTCATGCCTGCCGAGGCGGGTGTGGGCATGTTCATTGCGAAATCGGAAGTTCCGGTGCTGCCGATGCGCATCTTTGGCAGTCGTGAGTGCTTTCCGCGTGGGGCCTGCTTTCCCCGACCATCCCATGTGACGCTGTCGGTGGGTGATCTTTGGCGGCCGGATCTCGCTAGCTATGGCAAGACGGGCAAGGAACTCTACCAAGCGCTGGCCGATGAGGTGATGCAGCGGATTGGCGATCTGCCAAAGCCTTGATCCTCATGCTGCTGCCAGGATCTGCGGCTTGATGACGGCCACTTTCATGGGTTCGAGCAAGGTGCGTAGCTTCTCAAACATGGCGTCATCGTCATAGGTGCCGACGATGGCACCGCCGGAGCCGGTGAATTTGGCGCTGGCCCCCACTTCACGAGCGGCCTCGACCATGTCGATGTTTCCCTGGCTGATTTTGTAGAGGCGGCGACGCAGGTCGAAATTCTCATTGAGCAGGGGACCGATCTCGCGGCCACGACCTTCGAGGATCATGTCCTTCACCCGATGGGCCAGCCCGGCCCATTGATACATGGCGCTGACGACTTCGCGTTCACCGCGGTTCCAGCGGCCGCGGATGTCGTTGTGAAAGACTTCCGTGCCTTCGCTGAGCTGGGTGGTGTGGCGACGTACACGGGAGGGAGCAAGGCGGGATCGATCTCCTCGTAGATGCCGTAGCCGAGCTTTTCCACGCTGGCGCGGTTGAAGTCCATGAAGACGACGCCCTCGTAGGTCTGGATGACGCGGTC
>JBILVU010000284.1:0-2992 GCA_044370285.1 Prosthecobacter sp. | reverse complement strand
GTGCAGCAGCCAATCCTGGAAGAAATGCCCTTGCACATGGATGATCTGGCCCAGATCGCCCCGTGCCACCATCGCCCGCATTTGAAGGATGGCCGGGAAGAAGCGGCACATGTAGTTCACCGCAAAGACGGGGCCTTTTTTGCCTCCCTTGCGCACCGCCTCGACCACGAGCGCCGTCTCCTTTGCCGTCATCCCGAGCGGCTTTTCACAAATGACATGCTTTCCCATCTCCAGCGCACTCAGGCACTGCTCCACATGCACCTTGTTGGGCGAGGTGATATGCACCACGTCGATGTTCGGGCTGGCATACATCGCCTCGTGATCGTAATCGCCATACACCTCCGGGATGCCCCACAGCTCGCCCACCTGCCGGGCGCTCTTGCTGGAGCCGCAAATGCCGTTCACCGGAATGCCGAGGCGTTTCAAAGCCTCAATATGCACCGGACCGATGAAACCAGTGCCGATGATGCCAGCGCGGAGATGATGAAGGGGAGTCATAAATGAAAAGGAGGCCGCGAGTATGCCCCGCCTTCGCCATTCGTCATTCTGCATTTGATTCGTTCCACTCACCCTCCGGGCTCCCTGAGGTCGTCTGTCTCGCTTCACTCGGCTGTCATTCCTTCGCGATGGCTTGCACGCCCTCCCATTCCCCGCTAAACCCTCGCATGCCCTCCACCCTTCCACCTCTCTCCGGTGACATGACCATGTCCCAGGTGCTCGCCGCTTATCCTGGTGCGCAGCGGACCCTGTTCGCGCAGTATCACATCGGCGGCTGCCGCAGTTGTGGCTTCCAGCCGGGCGAGACGCTCGCCCAGGTCTGCGAGCGCAATGAAAACATCTCCGTTGAGGAAGCCATCGCGCACATTCAGAGCAGCCATCAGGCCGATTCCAGCCTGCGCATCTCCCCGCCGGATTTTGAAGCCCTCCGGCGTGCCCAGCCGGATCTGCTCATCCTCGATGTCCGAACGCGGGAGGAACACGAGGCCGTGAAACTTCCCAATGCCCGCCTGCTCACTCAGGAGCTCGTGCAGGAGATCTTCAACAGCGGGGATAAAACCAAGCCCGTCGTGCTTTACGACCATACTGGCAGTCGCTCGCTCGATGCCGCCGCCTACTTCATCGGCCATGGTTTTGGCGAAACGAAGTGCCTCGATGGCGGCATTGATGCCTACAGCACCCAGGTCGATGCCAGCCTCCCGCGTTACCGCCTCGAAATCGAGGATTGATCCATGTTCCCCAAACGTCGCCCCTTTTCCCCGAAGCCTCCCGGAGGTCCCCCACGTCCACCTAGACCTCCGCAGTCCGCCCCCGGCGAACTCCGCGAGCACCGCACCTCCTGGGAAAAATCCGCCGATTGGTATGACCGTATCATCGGCGAGCGCGGCTCCGAGCTTTACCAAGCTGTCGTCATCCCCGGCGCTCTCAAACTGCTCGATGTGCAGCGCGGCGACCGCGTGCTCGATCTCGGCTGCGGCCAGGGCGTCTTTTGCCGTGCCATGGCGCAAAAAGGGGCGGACGTCACCGGCGTCGATGCCTCTCCCACGCTCATTCAAAAGGCCAAAACCTATCCGGTGCGCCCGCCCATCCGCTACCTCGCCCGTGATGCTGCGCACATCGGCGACCTCGGGGAGTTCGACGCCCTCTCCGCCATCCTTTGCGTGCAAAACATGGAAAAGCTCGACGACGTCACCGCTGCGGCCGCGAGGGCGTTAAAGCCCGGCGGACGCATGCTCTGGGTGATGAACCATCCCGCCTTCCGCATCCCGCGCCAAAGCTCCTGGGGCTTTGAAGACGAGCGAAAGCTCCAATACCGCCGCCTCGATGCCTACAGCAGTGAACTGAGCATCCCCATCGTCATGCATCCCGGGAAGCACGACAGCGAGAGCACCGTCTCCTTCCACCGCAGCCTCGCCGGCCTCACGAAGTCCGGCTTCGCGCACGGACTCGTCCTCGGCGGCTTCGAAGAATGGCACAGCCACAAAGAAAGCCAGCCCGGCCCCCGCGCCCGCGCCGAGAACCGCGCCCGCAAAGAATTCCCTCTCTTCCTAGCCCTGCTTTGGCGGAAGGTTTGAGCTGCGTAGCACGGACTTTCCAGTCCGTGCCTCCCCACGAGTTGGAAAACTCGTGCTACGCCTCAATCCGCCTCGGAGAGGCGGGATGGCATTCTCGCATCGGAGTGGAGGTGCATGTAGTTCGGGGTTCGCTTCGCGGCTCCGCAGCAGCCCGGCTGTTCTGGGAAGCGAGGCCTTGATCGCTGCCCTCATGTGGCGTGTGACTGAGGCTCATTCGGCAGCCATTGCGGGAAAGGATCGCGCAGCATGCGCCAGGCTTCGGGACCGGCGGCGAATTATTCGTGGGTGAGCGCGGCTTTATCCATGTCGCAGCCGATGATGACGAACTCGGTGCGGCAGTCGCTGTGCGGACTCTGGATGTGAGAGCGGATTTTTTTTCGCCTGCGAGTTCACTCCCGTGCCTGATTCAGGGCCTTCGATTCGAGTGCGGCTTGGATTTCGGCGCGGGATTCTTTGAGGGTGGGAAGTCGTGAAGGGCGGCGCTCAATGAGGTGGATGAGGTGCCAGCCGAGGCGGGTGAGCACGGGCGGGCTGGTTTCGCCGGGTTGGAGCTTTTGCACGGCAGCGATGAAATCGGCGGGCATGCGGTCGGCGGAGAACCAGCCGAGGTCGCCTGCGAGTGACTTGGTGCGGTCGTCTTCGGAGCACTTCGCGGCGGCTTCGCGGAAGGTGAGGGAGCCATCGAGAAGCTGGCGCTGGATGCGGCGGATCTCAGGCTCGCGGTCAGGCTTGGTTTTTTCATGCCGAGTAAGGAAAACGTGGGCGGCGTGGAAGGTCTCCGGAATGCGGAGGGACTCGCGATGAGTATCAAACCAGGCACGGACCTCGTTTTCTGTAACGCTTGGTTGGTTAGATGTTTCGACCTCCTGCTGACGACTGAGGGCAGCGGCGATGCGGTTTTGTAACGCCGCCTCGGTTAG
>JBILVU010000283.1:0-2998 GCA_044370285.1 Prosthecobacter sp. | reverse complement strand
GGCGGTTGCAGAGATGGCGCGTCAGCGGCGTGCAGCGATGGAGCGTCGGCGGCGTGGAGCGCGGTGAGTGGCGCTAGCAGCAGGGCGGTGAGGAGTGCGCGGATGGTTTTCATGTTCATGGCTTGGACTTGGGCATGTTCGCGGCGGTCTCCTTGCGCCACGCGTGGAGGCGTTCGCGGAGTTGTTGGACCATTTCGGGGTGCTGGGCGGCGACGTCGTTTTTCTCAGACAGATCGGTGGCGAGGTTGAACAGCTCGACACTGTCATCCTCCAGCCACTCGATGAGTTTCAAGTCGCCGACCCGCACGCTGCTGCACGGTCCGCTGCCGTGATTGCCGTAGTGCGGGAAGTGCCAGAAGAGGGCGTCATGCACGGGTTTAGTTTCGCCTTTGAGCAGCGAGGCAAAGCTGACGCCATCTTTGTGCAGGTCTGGCTTTGACGGCAATCCACAGGCTTCGAGCACGGTGGGCAGGATGTCGGTGTTCATCACTGGCACATCGCAGGTGCTGCCGGGCTTGGTCACGCCGGGCCATTTGACGATCCAAGGCTCGCGCACTCCGCCTTCGTAGAGCCAGCCTTTGCCGCCACGGAGTGCGCGATTGCTGGTGACGTTGTGGCCACCGTTATCGCTGGTGAAGAGGATCAGCGTGTTGTCGGCGATGCCGAGTTCGTCGAGACGGGCCATGAGCCGACCGACGTTGGTGTCCATCGTCTCGATCATCGCGGCGTAGGTTGGATTCACCTGCTGCTCGGGCAGCTTCTTCGGCGAGGCACCGTGCACTGGATTGCCCTCGGTATAGGTGGGCACGGCTTCAACGGCGGGTAATCCCATCTTCGCCGCTTTGGCCTTGTATTTCTCAACGAGTTTCAGCTTCGCCATGATCGGCGTGTGGACGTCATAGAAAGGCAGGTAGAGGAAGAAAGGCTGCTCCGGTTTGCGCTGCTCGATGAGCTTTATCGCCTCGCTGGTGAGGCGGTCGCAGAGGTGCTCGCCCTTCTTGCCACCAGCGACAACGCCGGGCACGCCGCGCGAGTGGTAGTTGTTCCCCGCAGCCTTGGGCACCACTTCGTTGTTCTTGTTGCCATAGGGCCAGAAAAAGCTTGGCGGCAGGCCGCCCGCGTGACCCGCGATATTGACCTGAAAGCCTTGGTCCTGCGGGTAAAATCCCACATCCCCGAGGTGCCACTTGCCGACGTGCCATGTCGCGTAACCCGCGTCGCTCAATACCTCAGCGATGGTCACTTCTTCGAGCGGGAGTTCCATCTTCATCTCCGCGGGTAGGAACTTGCCGGTCTTGCCATTGCTCGGGATGTAATCCGTGATCTTCAACCGCGCCGGATGCCGCCCGGTCATGATGGCCGCGCGTGAAGGTGAGCAATAAGGGCTGCTCGAATAGGCTTGCGTGAATCGCATGCCCTGAGTGGCGAGCTTGTCGAGATTCGGCGACTCGTGAAAGGTGCTGCCGTAGCATGAGAGGTCCGCCCAACCGAGATCGTCGGAAAGGATCACGATGACGTTGGGTCTTGGCCTTGGTGCATCAGCGGCGTGAAGTGTGGCCAGCGGTGCGAATAGCAAGGCAGTGAGCAGGAGACGACAAAAAGATGCGTGGCAGAAAAATGGGCTCCGGGTCTTCAAACTTTTGCAGGACTTTTTTTTGTTGTTCATAGAGGAGTGATTGGTGCGGTGTTTCATCAAAGATGGTCACTTCATTGTCTTCGCCATCGCATCCACCTCGCTCATCTTGAAGCGAACGCTGACGATGGAGCAGCCGACATCTTCCTTGCGATAGTTCGCATACGTCGTGGCGACGATGGTTCCGTCGGGGAGCAAGTGCAGGCCGGGGTAGAAGCCGTCTTTGAAGGTCTTCAGCAGACTCACGCGATACTGACCGGGTTTACCTTGCTTGATGTCGTCGTAGGTGCCGACCCAGGCAATGAAGCCGGCTTTGTCCTTCGATTGCGGCGAGGCGTTGCGGAAGACGATGATGATGCGGCCATCGGGCAACGTGATGCCGTGGTGACGATCTCCCGTGAGGCCCCACGGTGCGTCCACGGCTTGCGACCATGTTTTGCCTTCGTCGCCGCTGAACATGACGAGGCTGGTGCCGCTGCGCTTGTTCTCGCGCATGAGGCAGCAGAGTTCATTGCCATCGGGCGAACGGAAGACATAGGGCTCGCAGGGGTGCTTGCCGTCGAGTTGCGTGCCATCGCTGGCCATCACGGGTTCCGACCAAGTGAATCCTCCATCGCGCGTTATGGATTGCAGCACTTGCAGCGTGCCGCCTTCGCCGATGCCGCCACCGCGATGAAACATGCCGAGATGCGAACCATCCTTCAACCGCACGATGCTGGAGAAGGTCATGATGTTGCGAAAGGGATCATCCTTGGCGATGCGCCCGCCGATGGGCGGCAGTTCGCGCCAGGTCTTGCCATCGTCCTCGCTGACGATGCGTGGCATGAAACCTTCGTGACGGCCCGCGATGGGCGTTGGGTTCTCTTTCTCGGTCAAAGTGCGTGCCGCAAAGACCCACAGCCGCTCTTTGCCTTGCGGATCGGTGAGGCGGTAGATGCTCGGGCAGTTCTTGAAGTTGACGTAGTTCGGCGGCAGCGCGTCGTCCATGCGCACCCAGGTCAGCCCGCCGTCATCGCTGCGAGCCATCGGCCCCGCGTGACCGCCGTGGCCGATGTTCCAGACGCAAAACATCGTCTGCTTGTCCGCGAGCAACGCCGTGGTCGGATGCGCGTGATATTCGCCCGGCTTCGGCGAACCACGAGCGATGACGATTTGCCTCTGCGTGTCCTCGGAGAGGTCGATGTTGATCAATGCGTCACGCTGCTGCTGCCAAAGCGCTTTCTTTTCAGCGGGCGCGTATTCCCAGGCGCGTTTCGCGGCCTTGGTGGCGTTGGCGACTTCGGGTTTGGCCTGGGCGAAAGCGGCGATTGGTAAGAGCAGGAAGATGAGAATGGGTTTCATTTCTCGATGAAGGGGCTACTTGAG
>JBILVU010000171.1:0-10809 GCA_044370285.1 Prosthecobacter sp. | reverse complement strand
GCGCCCGCGACACGCTGCACACCGGCGCGGCGTAGAACGACGTGAGCTTCATCCCCTCCCGCGCCATGCGGTCGAGATGCGGCGTCTTCTGCTTCACCGCGCCAAACGGCCCGATGTCGCCGTAGCCGAGGTCGTCGATGAAGTGGATGATGATGTTCGGAGCGCCTGCGGCGGCTTGGAGCAGGGAGCCTGGGGCAAGGAGCCAGAAGAGGAGGGTGAGGAGGCGCATGGCGAAGACGAAAAGTTGTGAAAGAAAATTAAATGGATGCCTTCATATACTTGATCGTTCCATTGTATGTATAGGTCAGCCACGAAGCCAAAACGCGCCTTTTGAAATTGTCCCCCAATGACATAAACCAGTGTCTTAATGGCTCAGGAACGCTTTTTTCGAGTGGTTCATTATCTTCGATTAGCCTTCCGCTCAGCTTTTCAGCCCAGTTCACAAGGTGATCATAAGGGAAGTCACTTTTAACTCTTCGTTCAATGAGGCGTTTATAAGTCAAATTGAAGAGTTGAGTCCTCAATGGTGTGTTTTGCACGAAATCCCAGACAACATCCTTCAGTCTAAGATCTCCTACCTTTAAGGGGTCGATGATTACGTAGGCCAAGTGGTCGAAAGGCATCTTCTCCATCGAGCAGGAAGCTTCGCACGCACGATAGCCTTCTCTTATCTTCGGCTTTCCAGAATCTTGATCAAAAGCCAGATCAATGTCCTGTATGCAAAGGTACTGGGGATTGCCCGTCGTGATAGATCTGCGGGTAATCTGCAGTCCAGGCATTTTCCGCCAAATGTCACTGCTAAAAACGAGTGTAATGGGGCCGTAGGCATTTGGCACTGCGTTTGAACTCAGCGAGGTAAACACTCCCATATCACTCAAGTTCCCAAATGTCTTATTCCATACGCCTAATTCACGATCTTTTGAATCGCTGAAGAACCTGGTGAAGTCTGATTGCGAATTCTCGAGAACTGACCTTGCTACGACAGACTGCTCCTTCCAGTAAGTTTTGAAGTCGATGAAATTGGTCGCGTGGAAAAACCTTGCGTTAATTGCATGAAGTTTATTCCCAAGTTCTGTCATGTCGGCGTTTCAGTATAATCGAGTGGAAGAATCTGCTTGTTACGCCGTCAACGGATTCACCCACGCTAGGCCCGGAAAGCGTCCGAAGTCCGTGTCACAACTCGCCATTGTAACGCCGTGCTCTTGCACGATGGCGGCAAGATGGGCGTCGGTGATGAGATTGGGGCCTGCTTTCACTGCCTGACAGGCGGCGGTGAAGTGAGAAAGGTGGTCGATGCCGGGTTCCAGTGCCGAGACGTTGGGTAACGAGAGCCAATCACGCACCTGATCGAGCGCCTGATCCAGCGTGAGGGGCTGGCTGAGCACTTTGGGATTAATGGACAGACGCACGAAACCCAGCAGCGCGACCCAGGGCATGCCGATGGGCGTTCCAGCATTGATCTCCTTCTCCAGCCATGCCTTCACGGTGGCGTGTTCCGCCGCATCCGCGTTTACCGCGTAGATGAGGAGATTGACATCGACGACGAACATGAGGCTTTAGAAATCCTCCGGCAGTTGTCCGAGCTTGTGGGGATCGAAACCGGGGCGGAAAGCTCCCATGTGGTGGGTTTTGATACGGTAAGCGCCGCTCGCGGTTGGCGGTTGGCCGTTGGATCCGCTGTTGCCTGCTTGAAACCGCTGAATGAGCAGCCCCACGATCTTTTCGACCGTGTGGGCGGTGGCTGGATCAGCCTCGCGCAGGTAATGATCAAGCTGTTCGGCAGTGGCGTTCATGGCGTGAGTTTAGCAAACGGGCGGAGAGACGGCAAGGCATGAGATTCGCCTCACTTCTTCACCGGCACTACCGGCCCGGTGCCTTGCGGGCGGCTCGTCCTCGGCTTCTCGATCTTCGTGGCGGTGGAGAGCTTCCCAGCCTCAAACGGCACCATCGCAGCCTCGGGCAGCACTTTGAGCTTCAGGTCTTTGATCTCGACGCGGTTGGGGTTGCCTTTGTGGAGCTGGATGGCGAGCAGGCCCTCCAGGGTGCGTTTGTCCGCGTGGTGGTCGATGAGCTCGGAGGTGGGCTGGCCGTTGATGAAGTGCTGGAGGCGGTTCCCCTGCGCGAGGATGACATACTCGTTCCACTGGCTCACATCGACCTTCACCGGCGCGTGCTCGCCGAGCTGCCAGAGCGCGCCCTCGGGGTCGAGCATCACATCCTTGCCGTTCAGGCCGAAGATGCCGCGACCGCGCTCCTCATACGTCATACCGGTGTGCTCGATGGCGGGATGGATGTCGCACTGGTAGCCGGTGATGACCCACGGCGCGACGTCCTTCAGCTCGCGGCTGCGATACTGGATGCCGCTGTTGTTATCCCCGATGACGCGGACGGTGGCGCGCAATTCGAAGTTCTTCACCGAGCCGCCGCGCCAGATGAGGAAGCTGTTGTTCGCCATGGCCTCCGGCGTGGGATTCGTGCCGATGACGATGCCGTTTTCGACCTTCCAGAGCTTCGGATCGCCGTCCCAGCCGGTGAGGTCTTTGCCGTTGAAAAGTGGAGTGAAGGCGTCTTGAGCGAAGACAGAGGCGGCAAAGAGGAGGGCGAAGGTAAGAGAGGGGAGTAGATGCATGGCGAGAAGGTGTTTTTGGCTGACAGCAAATGGGGGCAGAAAAAGGGTTTGGGATTTGCTGCCCCTATTTTTCTGTCAGCGGTTTGGGAAGGGGTTTTTCACGCAAGAGCGCTTTGAATCACGTGGCCATGCACGTCGGTGAGGCGGCGTTCGAGGCCGTTGTGGTAGTAGCTGAGGCGTTCGTGATCGAGTCCGAGGAGGTGCAGGATCGTGGCGTGGAAGTCATAGACGCTGGTGACATCGACAGCGGCTTTCCAGCCGAACTCATCGGTTTCGCCATGGTGTTTGGCGCCGGTTTGCACGCCAGCTCCGGCGAGGATGCAGGTGAAGCCGCTGGGGTTGTGATCGCGACCGGATGCGCCTTTTTGAAAGGTGGGCATGCGGCCAAACTCGGTGCAGAAAACGAAGAGCGTATCAGCGAGCAGGCCGCGCTGTTTCAGATCCATGAAGAGCGCGGCGGTGGGCTGGTCGAGCACTTCAGCGTGGCCTGGATACTGTGTGGCGATGGTCTTGTGGCCGTCCCAATTGCCGACGCCTTCGCCCATGGCATACGCGCCGTTGAAGACCTGCACGAAGCGCACGCCCTGCTCGCACAGACGACGCGCGAGGATGCAGTTTTTGGCGTAGCCGGCCTTCACGGTGTTCGTGGGATCGTCGGCACCATACATCTTCAAAACGTGTGCGGGCTCGCTGCTGAGATCGGTGAGCGAGGGCACGGTCATCTGCATCTTCGCGGCGAGTTCGTAGCTGGAGATGCGAGCGGCGAGTTCGCTATCGCCGGGGAATTTTTCGAGATGACGCTCATTGAGTCGCTTCAAGAAATCTGCGGTGGCTTTGTCGGTGCTAGCGGAGATGCCACTGGGGCGTGCGAGGAAGCGGATGGGGTTTTCGGCATTGAAGGCGGTGCCTTGATACGCGGCGGGGAGGAAGGCGGCGCTCCAGTTGTTGCCTGCGGCTTGGGGATTGCCGCGCGGATCGGGAATGGCGATGTAGGACGGCAGGTTTTCGTTTTCGGTGCCGAGCGCGTAGTTCACCCACGCACCGGCGGAAGGAAAGCCTTCCAAGGTTTGTCCGGTGGACATGAAGGTCTCGCCGGGGCCGTGGGTGTTTGTCTTCGACGTCATGCCGTGGCAGAAAAAGAAGTCGTCTGCGCATGCGCCGAGCTTTGGCAGCAAATCAGAGGTCATCTTGCCGGATTGGCCGCGTGGTTTGAAGTCGCGGAGCGGTTTGATGAGGTTTCCCTGCTCACCTTGGAAGGTGACGACGCTGCCGCCGGGCATGGGCTGGTCGTGGTATTTAAAGAGAGCGGGTTTGTAGTCGAAGGTATCGACGTGGCTCAACGCACCGCTGCAAAAGACCATGACGACACGTTTGGCCTTCGGCGCAAAGTGCGCTTGGCGAGCTGCAAAGGGCCGCGAAGGGTCGATGAGTGGACGTGTGGGACCGGAGGCGGCGAGAAGCTGATCACGAGCGAGCAGATCGAGAAACGCGATGCTGCCGAGACCGTGGACGGTCTGCTGGAGGAAGGTGCGGCGGTTGAGGAGGGCGTTCATGGAGGTGCTAAATTCACGCGAGGATCTCTTGGATGACGTGCCCATGCACATCCGTCAGGCGGCGCTGGATGCCGTTGTGGTAGTAGCTGAGCTTTTCGTGGTCGAGGCCGAGCAAATGCAGCGCGGTGGCGTGAAGATCGTAGCAGTAGGCGGGGTTTTCGGCGGCTTTGAAGCCGAGGTCGTCGGTGGTGCCGTAAGCAGTGCCTCCCTGGATGCCACCACCGGCCATCCAGGCGGTAAAGGCTCCGGGATTGTGGTCACGGCCTTTGCCTGCGCCTTGCGCGGCGGGTTGGCGACCAAACTCGGTGGTGCAGATGACGAGTGTGCTTTCCAGCAGGCCGCGTGATTTTAGATCGGTGAGCAACGCGGCGGCTCCGCTATCGAGAATGCTGCCCCAGTAGCCATGATCACGCACGAGGTCTTCGTGACTGTCCCAATTTGGGCGGATCTTTTTCGCGGTGGTGTTTTCGGCGCCGCAAAAGATCTGCACAAAGCGCGTGCCACGCTCGACGAGCCGACGTGCGAGCAGGCATTGCCGACCAAACGGGCCGATGTCCTCGTGATCGAGGTTGTAGAGCTTTTTCGTCGCCTCGGTCTCATCGCTGACATTCGTGGCTTCCGGTGCGCTGAGCTGCAAACGGGCCGCGAGTTCGTAAGCCGCGATTCGTGCTTCCAACTCGCTGTTTTCGCGCCTTTCGGCTGCGTGGGTGCGATTGAGAACTTGGAGAAATTCACGGCTCTTTTGCTCGGAACCTTCGATGTAGCCTTTTGGCGGGAAAAGATCGGCGATGGGCGGTTTTTCGGCATCGGTGGTGAGGACGGTGCCTTGATGAATGGCTGGCAAAAAGCCTGCGCCCCAGTTCAAAACGCCGCCGGGAGGCAATCCACGCGGATCAGGCAACACGACGAAAGCTGGCAGGTCATCGCTGAGGCTGCCGAGGCCATACGTGACCCACGCGCCCATCGTCGGAAAGCCGGGCAAGATGTAGCCGCTGTTCGCCATGAACATCGCGGGGCCGTGCAGCGCGGTTTTGCTCTGCATGGAGTGGATGAAGGCCATGTCATCGACCTTCGTCGCGAGCTTCGGAAACAGATCGCTGATCCAGCGACCGCACTCGCCATGCTGGCGGAACTTCCACCATGACTGCTGACAGTTTCCGGGCTTCGACGCGAAGAACGTCAGCTTTCCATCGGGATCGAAAGGTTTGCCCTGGCGCTTCTCCAACACTGGTTTGTAGTCCCAGGTATCAACATGCGAAAGGCCACCTGGGCAGAAGATCTGGATCACCGCCTTCGCCTTCGCCACATGATGCCCACCCTTCGGCGAAAGCGGATTCGACGATGCCGCGCTGGCATCACGATGGAGCAACGAGGCCAGTGCGGTGCCACTGAGGCTTTGGAGGAAATTGCGGCGTGTGGGCGTCATGGATAATTGGTCAGACCAATTGCAAAACGGCTTCCTGAGCTAGCTTCTTACGGTCCAGCAAGCCTATTCAGGCCTTCCGTTCTCAGAGGGCTTCTGGTTTTCGATGAGCGCCTTCGCCTGACGCACGAAGCGGCGGCCGAGGAGTTCGTAACCGGGTTTAGTGTAGTGGAGGTCGTTGGTCATCACGCCTTTGATCTCCTTGTCATTGAGATCATCGCAATCGACCCATGCACCATGCACATCGCCTTTCGCGACTTCGACCTGTGCGTCGCGCACGACTTTCCATGCAGGCGGATTGATGCGCTCATGGTCGCTGATGCGTCCGATGACCACATTGAGGTCCGGGCGCTTCAAATCGCGCCGCAGATTGGCGATGAGATGCTTCAAGGCATCGGCATAAGGCGCGTGCAGGCCGGTTTTCGAGTCGTTCTCACCCTGCATCCAACAGAAGGTGACGGACTTCGCGTTCGGGTGCTCCTTCAACATCGTGGCGAATTGCTCCAGGATGCGCGGGTAGAAGATCGTGCCCTTGCTCCTGTCCTTCTCACGCGCCTTCGCGACATCGATGCCGTGCTTCGTGGCGATGTCGTTCCATTCATCCACCCAGTAACGAATCGGCATGCCGCCGACTGCGACCTTGATGTAAGCCACGTCCGCATCCGGAAAGGCAATCTTCGCCTCCGGCTCAAACCCGAGCTTCGGGTCCATGCCCGCCATGTTTGACTGCCCGGTGAGGATGAAGAGATGCGCAGGCTTGTCCGCTGCTGAAGCGGAGAGCAAAGGGCTAAGAGCGAAGAGGAGGATGGTCAGGTGTTTCATGAGCATGGGTGTGTTAATCGACATAGATGAACTCATTCGCATTCAGGAGCATGCGGCAGAGGGAGAAGAGGTCGATGGACTTCGCGGCGGCGAGTTCGGCGGGCGTTGGATCGCGTTGAAAGCAGAGCTGGAAGGCTCGTTCGGGTGTTTGGGCGCGTTCGGCGAGGTGGCGGGCTTGCTGGAGCATGAACTCGTTATTGGAGAGAGTCAGCGCTTGCAGAGCGGTCGTCGTTTGGGCACGGGCAGGCGTGAAGTTGGCGGGATCGGGGCAGTCGAGCGTGGTCAGGAACTGGTGCGGTGTGGTGCGTACGATGAAGCGGTAGATGCTGCGACGCCAGAGCTCGGGTTTGTCGGGCGTGACGTAGTCGTAGATCGGGGCGTAGGCCTCGGTGTAGTTGAAGTCACGGTAGCCGGGGCCGCCGCGGGCGAGGTTCAGTTTGCCGGAGACGGCGAGCACGGTGTCGCGCAGCGTTTCGGCGTCGAGGCGGCGTGGGTTTTGCTTCCACAGCAGTCTGTTTGATCCGTCGGATTGGACTGATCCGACCGATCTTTGCCGGTAAGTGCGGCTCATGACGATGAGCTTGTGGATGTGCTTCAAGCTCCATCTGTGTGTGATCAACTCATGAGCCAGATAGTCGAGCAGCTCGGGGTGGCTCGGTTTGTCTCCGCCGAGGCCGAAATCGCTCGGGGTGGTGACGAGGCCTTGGCCGAAGTGGTGATGCCAGAGGCGGTTCACGATGACGCGGGCAGTGAGCGGGTTGCCGGGATGGGTGATCCAGTTCGCGAGGGCGAGTCGGCGCTGGGCTTCGGGCGTGGTTTGATCGCCAAAAGCAGCGGAAGCGTGCTTGGCCCAGGAGAAGGCTCCGGGCGTGACTTCCTGCGCCTCGTCTTCGGCATTGCCACGGCGCTGCACTTTGATGACGGGCGGATTTTCGGTGGAAACGATGGCATAGACCTTGTCGGGCTCGGGGAGGGCTTTGAGGTCGGCGTCGAGCTTTGCGGCGGTGGCGCGGAGTTTTTTCAACGTGGCCGCATCGGCCTCGGTGAGGCGAGTGTCGGCGATTTCGGGCACGAGCTTGGGATCGCCGATGAAGAGGAGATCGTTGCCGATGCCATCACCGCCGTCGGTGGCGATAAGGGTGAGCGTTTTGGCCTTCGCGGGCAATTCGAGATCGAGCGCGGCGGTTTCGTCTTTGCGGAGTTGGAGCTTTTGGAACTTCAGCTCGGCATCGACGAAGACGGTGAAGTCCGCTTTTGTGGTCGCAGCTTCTTTGGCGGCTCCGAAGCCGACGAGGCCGGTGAGTCGCATGGCTTTGAGGCCACTCTGCTCGCGGAGCTTGGCGAGATCGAAGGTGATGCCGCTGTTTGCGTGCATGGCGAGCATGCTATGGCCTTTCGCTGCATAATCCGTGCTGCCGATCTTGGTGTTGCGTTGGGCGCTGATGGGATGATTCGCGATGGTGTCCCAAAAGTGGCCGCTGGTTGCGGGGATGCCGGATACTTCTTGTTTGAAGGCGATAGGGACTTTCGGGCCGTTCGGAACAAAGACCCAAAGAACGGAAGGGACAGAAGGGACCTTCTGAAGGCGGTTCGTCTGGATGTCGCGGAAGTAGCCGAGTTTGTCCTTGGTGATGCTGCCGTTGCGCAGGTCGATGCCGGAGGCTTCGGGGATGAGTTTGGCGAGTTCGAGGCCCTCACCAGCCAGCTTGGCAATCTGCGTGCGTGTTTGAGCGAGTTCTTTGTTTAGACGGGCTTTTTCGGCGGCGATGCGTTTCGACTCGGCGGCATCGGTTTCGCGGTCGCCGCGCTTCACACCGGCAAAAACGGCCCACAGCCGATAATACTCCTCCTGCGTGATGGGATCGAGCTTGTGATCGTGGCAGCGGGCGCAGTTGATGGAGATGCCCATCGTGGCGGTGAGCGTCTGTGTGACCATGTCGTCGAGATCGAGGGCGCGTGCGGCACGACGAAGCATGTCAGACCGCGTTTCCTGCTGCCCGACGAAGTCCCACGGGCCTGCGGAGAGGAAGCCGAGCGCGGTGATGGTTGGCTTCGGCAGCAAATCTCCGGCGATCTGTTCTTTGATGAACTGGTCGTAGGGTTTGTCGGCATTGAAGGACTCGATGACGTAGTCGCGGTAGCGCCAGGCGTTCGGACGGAGCTGGTCACGCTCAAAGCCGTGCGTGTCGGCGTAGTGGACGATGTCCAGCCAGTGGCGGGCCTGGCGTTCGCCGAAGTGCGGTGAGGCGAGGAGGGAATCGACGAGGGATTCGTAGGCTTGGTCGGACAGGTCGGACGGTGGGAGACCGAGGAGATCGAAGTGGAGGCGGCGCTTTAAGGTGCGTGCGTCGGCTTCAGGAGAGGGCGTGAGTTTGTGTTCGCGTAACTTGGCTTCGATGAAGGCGTCGATGGAAAGTAGCTCAGGCTTGAGTCCGAGAGGTTCGGCTAAAGCCGAAGCCACTTGGATGGGCTGCACCGACCAGTGCTGGAGGCGCTTGTCAGTGAGCGCGGCTTTGTCGGTGGCGTTTTCGGGCCATTTGGCACCGGAGTCGATCCAGCTCTTTAGAAGAGCGATCTCTTCGGGTTTCAGGCCATCGCCTTTCGGTGGCATTTTTTCATCTTCATCGGTGCTGGTGATGCGCTGGAAGAGCGGCGAAGTCTCCGCTTTTCCAGCGAGGATCGCCGGGCCGTCGTGACCGCCTTTGAAGGCGTGGACTTTGGCGTCGAGACGGAGTTCGCCTTTCTGCTTCTTTTCGCCGTGGCACTCGATGCAGTGCTTTTGCAAAAGAGGGCGGATCTCGCGGTCGAAATCGGCGGCGATTGCGGTGGAGGCGATGATAAAATACAAAGACGGGATGAGAGGATTCATGGCAAGTAGTGAGATCTTCACTTCACCGGCAACACAATGCGCGACAGTGCTCCCGTCTTATGATGCACTTGCTCGGTGGCGATGGCGGTTTTGCTGCTGGTGATGCCTTCGGCGGTGTTAGGATTGCGGTCGTAGAGGGGGAAGTCGGCACCGCTGATGTCCACGCGGAGTTGATGGCCTTTGGCGATGGTGGCGGCAACGGGGCCGAGATCGACGGTGATCTCATAGACTTGGCCGGGCTGCATCAGCTCGGGCTTGAGCAGCGAGTTGCGATAGCGTCCGCGCAGAATGCCGCGAGCGATGTTTTGCGCGAAGCCATCGGGATGCACGTCGATGAGTTTCACGGACCAGTCGGCATCGGGCGTATCGGTGCTGACATGGAGCTTTGCTTCAGCGTTACCGGCGAAGGTGAGCGGCTCAGTCATCGGCTCGCTGGAGTAAACGAGCACGTCATCACGATCCTCGGTGGCGCTTTGATCGACGGGACCCCACACGGCGGCTTTGATGGGACGGGTTTCGGTGATGGGATTCGAGGGCGTTGGCTTCGCGGGATCGGCGCGGAAGGCGTCAGGCGGTTCGTCTTGAGTAGGCGCTTTGAGAGAAAGGACACCCCTTCCCTGCCGAGTGTTCGCCTTGCCTTTGGAGTGCATGTAGAATGAAGTCGAGGTGAAGCCTTCGGGCGGCCAGGTTTGTGCATCGTGCCAAACGTTGTCGCCCATGGAGAAGTAGCGCACGGGCGGGAAGGGCTTGGCTTGTGCGACGGCGTCTTGCTTGAGATGGCGGTCGAACCAGTCGAGTTGCAACGCAAAGGTGTCCACCGTGGCCTCAGTGCCGAACTCGACCTCAGCGACCTTGGTTTTACCCACGCTGCCATGATCCCAGGGGCCGAGAATGAGCCGCTGCTGCTGGCGGGTCTTTGCATCACGCGCCTGCTTTTGCATGATCATGAAATTGCCCACCGACTCGCGGGAGAAGTAGTCGTAGTAGCCGACGACGTGCAGTGCTGGGAGTTGCAGATCAGGCAGGCGCGAGGTGAGATCGAGCCGGGTCCAGAAGCCATCCGGCTTGGGATGCGTTAGGAAGGCATCCAGCCACGGCATGTCCCAGCCGAGGGCGCTATCGACCTCACCGAGCGGCAGACGCATCAAGGCCTCGCTCATGTCCGCAGGCTTCACGCCTTCGGGTTTCGGAGTGTTGCCCGCGATCCAGCCTGCGATGAGCGAAAGCCGCACGGAGCCGCCAAGATGGAGGTTTCGATAAAAGCTGCTCCATGTTGCTTGCGGTGCGATTGCGGCGAGGCCGGGTGGATTCTCCGCCGCTGCCTGCCACTGCACCGCGCCAACATACGAGCCGCCCATCATGCCCACGCGACCGCAGCACCAAGGCTGGCGCGTGATCCACTCGATGGTGTCATACCCGTCCTGGCCTTCATTGTTGTATGGCGCAAACGCTCCTTCCGACCCAAACTTCCCACGGCAATCCTGCGCGATGAAGACGTAGCCAGCCTTGGCCC
>JBILVU010000170.1:0-10823 GCA_044370285.1 Prosthecobacter sp. | reverse complement strand
GCGTCTTCCAGCACAACGCCACCGCCGGCTTCCCCCTCGTCGTCGATGGCAAAGTCTTCGTCCCCACCTGCAACGGCGTCGATTGGACCCACACCAACATCCCCTCGCCAAACAGCCCCAGCTTCATCATGCTGAATGCCGAAACCGGCGAACTCATGGGCGAGCAAGACAGCATCGCCTCCCAGCGCGTCCTTCACTGCTCCTGGAGCAGCCCGAACTACCTCGAACTCGGCGGCAAAAAGCAGGTCATCTTCGCCGCCGGTGACGGCTGGGTCTATTCCATGGCCCCCGAGACCAAAAAGAACGACGAAGACCTCGACATCCTCCTCGAACACTGGCGCTACGACGCCAATCCGCCCGAGTATCGCAAAAACTCCGCCGGTGAGCCCATCAAATACGTCGAATACGACGGCCCCAGCGAAATCATCGCCACCCCCACCGTCGCCGACGGCCTCATCTACGTCCCCATCGGCCAGGACCCCGAACACGGTGAAGGCCTCGGCATGCTGAGCTGCATCGACCCCGCCAAAGCCAGCGGCGACATCACCGGCAAAGCCGTTTGGACCTTCAAAGGCATCGAGCGCTCCATCTCCACCCCAGCGGTCAAAGACGGCCTCGTCTATGCCGCCGACTACACCGGCCGCCTCTTCTGCCTCGATGCGAAGACCGGCAAGGAATACTGGAAATTCGACACCAAAGGCCACATCTGGGCCAGCCCCCTCGTCGCTGACGGCAAAGTCTGGATCGGCAACGAAGAAGGTGAACTCTTCATCCTCGCCGAAGGCAAGGAACTGAAGGAACTCAAGACCATTGAATTCCCCTCCCCGCTGCTCAGCAGCGTCGTCGCCGCCAACGGAGCCGTGTACATCACCACCCACACGCACCTCTACTGCTTCAAAGAAGGCACCAAGACACCTGCGGCGCAGTAAGATCTAAGCCGTGAGAGGTTTATCTCCATCCGCCGGATCAGAGCGATCCGGCGGATTTTTTATTTTCCCATGAACCGTCGCCAATTTCTTCACGCTGCCGCCGCCACTGCGGCGTTGCCATTCGCTGCTTCAGCCACGGCTGCGGCCACTCGGATCGTCGATACGCACACGCACTTTTACGATCCCTCGCGGCCTCAGGGAGTGCCGTGGCCGGGGAGGGGGACGAAGCTTCACCGCACGGTGCTTCCAGCGGATTGGTTGGCGTTGGCGGCACCCCATGGCTGCCGCGAAACGGTGGTCGTGGAGGCCAGTCCCTGGGTGGAGGACAATCAGTGGATCCTCGACCTCGCGGAGAAGGAAAAGTCCATCATCGGTTTCGTGGGGCATCTCGATCTAGGGCCTGAGTTTGCGGCGAATTTGAGGCGGTTTGCCAAAAATCCCATCTTTCGGGGCATTCGCTGGAGCAGCAGCTTACTGCTTGATACGGCGAGGCACACCGAAGTGCTTGAGGGTGCCAAATTACTCGCCGATCACGGCCTGGAGCTTGATTTGAACGGTCCAGCAGCGGCACTTCCTGCGGCTGCCCAGCTTGCCACCGAGGTGCCGGAACTCCGAATCGTGATCAATCACCTCGGCGCACCCGGCGATCCGAAGGCTCTGCGGCCGGAGTGGCGGCCTGCGATTACTACCGTTGCTAAACAGCCCAATGTTTACATGAAGGTCTCCGCCCTCGTGGAGCAGGTGAAAGGTGTGGAAGGCACCTCCCCTCGCGATACGGCCTACTACCTGCCGATTCTCGACCATCTCTGGGAGCAGTTTGGACCAGACCGCCTCATCTATGGCAGCAATTGGCCCGTCTCAGACAAAGGTGGCCCGTACGACGTGGTGTTCGGCCTTGTGCGAGAGTTCTTCACCTCGAAGGGCACCGAGGCCTGCGAGAAGTACTTTTGGAAAAACGCCCACGCGGCCTATCGCTGGATCGAGCGGCCTTGAGGGGCGGATTTCACTCAGCTTGAACAAAATTTCTACAAGGCTGCCAAAGCAGATCAGCCGTGTGACTTGGTGACGATGTTGTTGTTGGTCATGCGGCGACAAGACTCGTAGAGATCACCCATGAGATTTTCTTTCGTATTCAAAGATAATGGTTGCTCAAAAGCAGCACTTCCCGCTACAAAATGATATTTCCAGCCCAACCCACCATGTCCGTTCGCTCAATGCTATACTGGTTCATCTGCATCACCTTCGCCGTTTATGTGGCGCAGGCTGCTGAACCTCTGAACCTCGATCCTGCGGCGGCCTGGAGCGGTGCTAGTGGGCTTGAGTCCAAGCTGCTGCCTGTGCCAGAACCCGGCCGCGCGTTGCTACTTTTCGCTGGCGTCATGGCCATGGCCTTCACCTATCGCCGGGCCTGGCTGAACTGGAAGATGGAGCCGAAAGCCTAACCGGCCTCACTTCAGTTCCTGAATGCGGATGTTCCGCCACATGACTTCCTTGCCGACGGCATCGGTTTTCTTGCCAATACCGTGAACCTGGAGGGCGATGACGCCTTCCTTGGTCATTTCGTCGGTGAAATCGGCGGCGGGCACACCATTGATGAAGGTCTTGATGCTGCTGCCTCGGCATTCGATGCGTGCTTGGTTCCATTCGCCCTGTTTGAAGGCCTTTCGGGCGGCCTCGTTGTTCTTCAGGTCGAAGAGCCAGCCGCGACGGCCCTCGTCATAGACGCCGCCGGTGTAGGCGCGGGCGCTGGGGTCGATCTCAAACTGGTAGCCATGCACGCGGTCCGCCGGGAATTTCTTCTTTTTGCCCGCGATCTCGACCTCCGTCTCCTGCGTGTAGTAATTGCTGCGAAACTGAATGCCGGAGTTCATGGATGGATCGACCTTGAACTCGACTTCGAGGATGAAATTGGCGTATTTCTTGGCGGTGCAGAGGAAGGAGTTGCCCGTGTTCGGCACCGTTTTGCCAATGACGGCCCCGTCCTGCACGCGATACTCGGCGGTGCCGCTGTGTTGCTCCCAGCCGGTGAACGTTTTTCCATCAAAAAGGGTCGTCCAGGCTTCGTCAGCAAGGACGGGTGAGGTGACGGCGATGACAGCGAGAAGGGAGAGGAGTCGTTTCATGGTGGGCTGCCATAAACAGGCGGCTACTCACGGTTCTTTCCCCTGAACGCGGATCGTGGCGGAGGGCGGCTCGTGATCGACGGGCACCTGCTGGGCCTGGGCGGCATGGAGCACCTCCAGCGCCATCGAGCCGAACATATAGATCAAACCTCCGCCCAGCCCCGCCGCGATGGCGATGAGCCGCCGCTGCCACACGTTCTCCCGGTTGATCACCCACCAGAAGCGCATGCAAAACGCGATCCACATCAGGCTGACGCCGAAGATAATGATTTGGTCTTTCATACTTCCATCCTCTCGCAAAGCGTGCCGTCCGACAAGTCAGACTTGTCCCACCCAGTCCGAGCCCGGCAGCGCAAACGGTCGGAAGGTTTCCATCCGTGACTCGTGTTCGGAGTAGAACAATGCACGGTTCAGGCCGAGCGAGCCCGCTTTGGGCGAGTCGATCAAGCTGGCGCTGTCGTTGGCGCTCATTTGGAAGAGGACGCGCATGCCGAGTTCGCTCAGGGCTTTGCGGCTGAGGCAGCGCTGGATGTTGTTCAGCGTGTCGAGGCTGGTGATGAGATGGATGCCGAGCGGTGGGCCTTCGGTGATGATTTCGTTGAGCTGGTTGCCGGGCTTCGGGCTGTCATCGCCGCCGAAGGAGAAATCCTCTTCGTAGCGCAGTTTGCGGAACTTTTGCAGGCCGTGAATGAGCAGGAAGATAGGGGGATCTCCTGCGCTGCCTTCATCGCTGCGGCGTTTCAGCTCGGTGTGGACTTCGGTGATGAAGTCGGGCGCTTCATGCCCCTGCGTGACCTTCGCGTGGCCGATGGCGGCGGCCTTTTCGAAGAAGTCGAAGTCGGGTGTGTCGGCCAAAGCGCCGTGGATGAGGTAAAACGCAGGCGCTTTGTCCTTCGGGTGCTGCGCAGTGAGGCCGATGATGGCGAGGCCCATGATGGCGGCGATGGCTTCGTCGTTTTGACCGACGAGAAGGAGGTGGCGGCCGCTTTGACGCGGAAAGATGGCATCCGTGGGGCCTTTGATGGCGTTTGGGAGGCCCAGCCATACACGAGGATCGGCGGGGGCCTTCGAGGGCGGATTTTCGAGGGCGGCGGCCAGCAGCACATTGTCTCGCACATCGGCGGGCATGTTGCCCTCAAAGACGATGGGGCGTTTTTTGCCGAATCCGCGTGTTTGAGCCAGTGCGGCCACTTTGGCGAGATTTTCATCGCGTTCCTCATCCGTGAGCCAGACGACCTGGAAGGGCGAATTGCCCTCCAAAGCGCCCGCGGCGTCGTTGTAGATGCCTTCACCGGGTCGCGTCAGCATGCGGGCGGCCGTGTTGCCTTCGTCCATGATGAGCGCGGCATCGGCTTCATTGCACTGCAAGGCAATGCGGATGACCATCTGGCCCAAAGTGGTGCGGGCGAGCGTGTAGGCACCGCCGAGCGTTTGCGAGCCGAGGAAGACGTGAATGCCGAAGGCGCGGCCCTGACGCACGATGCGGTCGAGCAGCAAGGCGGCCCCCTGAGCCACCGAATCGTCCTCGACGAAGAATTCCTGGAATTCGTCGATGATGAGCATGCTGCGCGGCATCGGCTCGGTGCCACCGGCTTTTTTGTAACCGGCCAAATCTTGAGCGCCGAGCTTGCGATACAACTCGCCACGGCGTTTCAATTCCTCGTCGATGCGTTGCAGCACGCTGAGGGCGAATTCGCGATCGCTCTCGATGGCGATGACTTTGGCGTGCGGCAGTTTGGCATCGGCGTAGCACTTGAACTCGACGCCTTTTTTGAAGTCGATGAGGTAGAACTCGATCTCGTCCGGGCTGCATGTGAGCGCCAGATTGGTGATGATGATGTGCAGCAATGTCGATTTGCCGGAACCCGTCTTTCCGGCGAGCAGGGCATGCTGTTTGGTGCCTTTGCCGATGGCGAGCATTTGCAGCTTGGTCGCTCCCGTGCGGCCGATGGCGATGCGCAGCTCGTTGGTGGTGCTTTCGCTCCACATTTCTTTCGGTGCGACGACAGAGAACGGCACCTGCACGCGGTTGGAGTCGATGCTGGCCTTGCCGATCTGGTGAGCGAGATCGGCGGCGATCTCGTCGCTGACGAAAGGATCGAGCGTGAGCGTGGAAATGCCGCCAAAGCTCACCACGCCCTTTTCACGAACGATTCGCACGCAGTGCTTGCGCAAATCCTCCGCCGTGAGGCCTTCCGGCAGCGCCTGACGGCGATCCCAATGCACGAGCACGAAGACACCGCAGCGCGGTCCGCTGGCGAGGATGCTCTTCAGCCGTGACATGGCCGATTCACTGAAACCGGCGGGCAATCCGGCGATGACGAGGAAGTGGTATTTCTCCGCCACACTGCCTGCCTGCTCGTTGTACTCGGTGATCGTCGCGTATTCATTGCGCAGGTACATCTGGATGACCTTCTCGACATGCTCGTTGAGCTCCTGAAGGCGCTCCTCAATGTGATCGCGCTGTGTCCAGATGCGGCGATTGATCAAAGCAGGCTCGTAATCGGCCAGATGCATCAGACCGGCGAAGTTTTGGCCGAGGCCGACGGCGTCGATGATGGTGAAGTGCGCTTTGCCGGGAGGTGCGGCTTTGAGCGTGCGGAAAATGAGGCTATTCATGACCTCCGGCACCCATTTACCGCCGTCGTCATCCGTCTCGATGAGGAGTGAGGCTTCTTGCGGGAAGGTCAGCGCGAGCGGCAGCGAAAGGCGCTCATGGCCTGCGAGGCTCAACGGTGTGTCTTTGGCCAAGACGGCGGCTGCTTGGCTCAAATCGAGCGTCAATTCGCCAAAGCGGCTGTGTGGAGGGAAGGTCGTGGGAGCGGTGTAATCGCGACTCCAAGGCGTGGGGCCGATGGGGGCTATCTCGTCGATTTGAGCGAGCAAATCGGGGATTTTTGCCTGCCACTCGGTTTCGAGGTCAGACCATCGTTTTTGAGCCTTCGCATCAAAGGCCGTCATTTCGAGTTGATGGCGTGAGTCGAGCTGACGGCGGCGGTCGATGAAGGGAGATTCCGCTTGGGCGAGGTGAGAGATCTTTTGTTCGTCGAGATACTTCAAATTTCGCTGAAGCAGTCGATCATTGCGTTGCAGGCAGGCGGGGATCTGCTTGGCGAGGCGCTTCTGCATCGCGGCTTTGAACTTTTGCGCCATTTCATCGGCACGATTCCACTCGGTGGTGATTTGAGCATCGAGGGCATCGTGCGCAGCCTGCGCCTCTGCGTTGGCCGCATCGATGGACGCGTTCAATTCGGCGACGGCGGTTTCGTAATCATGAACGGAGGCGCTGAGCTGCTGGAGATCGACGGCAGGTTTGCTGAACATTTTCAAGAGACCGCCGCCCTTCGCTGCGAGCTGTTCTTCATAGCTGGCCGCTTGGGCTTCGAGGCTCTCGACTCGTGCGGGCATCTCGGCGAGCGATTGCACCTTCGGCATAGGCTCACCCTGTCGGGTGAGGCGGCCTCCGATAGCTTTTAAAACAGCCAGCAGGCGGTCTTTGGCAGCCGTGAGGCGTTCGGTGAGCGGCGCGGCGGTGGCATCGATCTCGGCGAGGTTCTTTTTGAGCTGGGCCTGCGCTTGGATGCGGCGCAGTTGCTGCTTACCGAGCCATGACTCACGCTCCTTTTGCATCATGGAGGGCAGGTCACGCTCGATGCGGTGCTGGTAGCGGCCGAAGAAATCCGCACGGGCTTTGTGGCGGGCACGGAACTGGTCCTTGTGCTCCTCCCACTGCGCGGAGACAGCGGCGGTGGCTGCGGCGGTTTCGGCGGTGAGGGCTTCGAGCTTTTGAAGATGGTCCTGCTCGGCGGTGTAGCGCTTCGCCCGCGTATCCCGAGCGATCAGCTCCGCCCGCTTGGCAAAGTCGATAGCACCCTCGTGGAGGGAGGTGTGGAGCTGGAGGATGCGCGAGGCGCGGAGGTCAGTAGGTCTGCTCACAGTCTTTGCGGATCTTTTTAATGAGGGTTTCGAGTTCGCTGAGCATCACGCTGGTCTTGGACACCATGCCGGGCAAGGCCTCCAGATACTGCTTTTCAAATTCCAGCGCTTTGGCATCTCGCCAGTGGACCTTGGTGGCGTGCCAGCGCTCGGCGAGTTCGCGGGTGTTTTGGGTGAGATTCATGATTCAGCAGGGGCGGGGGCTGGCGTGGAGGCCTCGGCATAGGCGGCGAGGATCTTTTGGACCTCGGTGAGGTAGGCCACGGCACGGGTGAGATCGTTTTCGAGGTAGTCGCGGAGGCTTTCCACCTTTTTGGCGAGGGGAGAGATGAGGCGGTCGTAATCGCGTGCCCAGGTTTTGGTGCGTTCGAGGCGCTGCTGGGCTTCTTCGAGAGCGTAGCGGGCCTTGCGCACCGCCATCTGCTGCACCGTGGGGCTATCCACGAACTCGGAAAGCCGGGCGCTCATCAGTTCGGCGCTGGCTTGATCGAGCTTTTTCTGGCGTTGCTTGATCTGCGCCATCCAATACTGCGGCTGCTCGGTTTGCAGCCAGCCACGGGTCTTTTTGACGGCATCCTGCGCCTGATCGAGCGACTGCTGCGTCTTCGAGATGAAGACGATCAACGCCGAGCGGAAGGCGTCGATGGCGTCGAGGTTGGAGATGCGGGCTTGGTCAGCCATTTATGATTTACGATTGATGATTTTTGATTTGGGCGCAGCCGGAGCCTGGGAGATTTGGGAAATCATAAATCGAGAATCATAAATCATAAGTCCTCTGCCTCATTTCTGATTCAGATAGTCCTCGATGCGCTGCGCTTTGCGCAGGAGGAAAGGGGTGTGCTGCTCGCTCATCTCCATGAACTTCTTGATGGCTTTCATGGTGGTGAGGAATTCAGCGCCGAATTTCTCATGCTCGGCGTCCTGCCAGGTCTCGCCGAGGGCGGAGAAGCGGCTTTGCAGGGAGGAAGCTCGCTGCTGCATGTCGGTGTTGAAGCGTTTGAGCTCCGCCGCGAAACGACGGACCTCCTCGGGATTCATGATTGCCTGGGCCATGCGTGGAGGATAGGGCAGGGGAGGCGGCGGCGGCAATGAGTTTCCCAAGGGCGGGCCACTTCTGAATCCCGAACCTTGCACCTTGAACCTTGGGCGGTTCTCGCCTTCTTCCGCGCCCCTATGTCCAGCGAGCAGCGTAAAGCCTTCCCTTTCTCCGAGTTTGAACCGAAATGGCAGGGCGAGTGGGAGGCGAAAAAGGCCTTCCGCACGCCCAACCCCGGTGATGCCGACTTCGATGCCTCGAAGCCGAAGTACTTCGTGCTCGATATGTTCCCCTATCCCAGCGGCAACGGCCTTCACGTCGGCCACCCGGAGGGCTACACCGCCACGGACATCATCGGACGCTTCAAGAAGATGTCCGGCTTCAACGTGCTGCACCCGATGGGCTGGGACGCCTTCGGCCTGCCAGCGGAGCAATACGCGATCAAAACCGGCACGCATCCCCGCGTGACCACCGAGGCAAACATCGCGAACTTCACCAAGCAGCTCAAATCCCTCGGCTTCGCCTACGACTGGGATCGCGAGGTCAACACCACCGATCCCGGCTACTTCAAATGGACGCAGTGGATCTTCCTGAAGCTCTACAACTCCTACGTCGGCGACGACGGTAAAGCGCATCCCATCAGTGAACTCGAAGCCAAAGGCCTCTCGCGTGAGGAGATCGACGCGAAACGTCTCGCCTACATTTCCTCCGCGCCGGTGAACTGGTGCCCACAGCTCGGCACCGTGCTGGCGAACGAAGAAGTCGTGGATGGCAAAAGCGAAGTCGGCGGTTTCCCCGTCGAGCGTCGCCCCATGCGCCAGTGGATGCTGCGCATCACCTCCTACGCCCAGCGCCTCATCGACGAACTCGACGGCCTCGACTGGCCGGAAAGCATCAAGCTGCTCCAGCGGAATTGGATCGGGCGGAGTGAGGGGGCGCATGTGAAATTTAGTTTGGCAGATGCCGCAGGTGAAGTTCGTGAAGTTTTTGGATGGGACCAAACTTTTACCGTCTTCACCACGCGGCCCGATACACTGTTTGGAGCGACTTACATTGTTCTGGCTCCGGAACATCAGAGAGTGGCCGACATCACCACCGAGGCTCAAAAGGCCGCCGTCGAAGCCTACCAAAAGACCGTCTCTTCCAAATCCGATCTCGAACGCACCGAACTGGCGAAAGAGAAGTCCGGAGTCTTCACTGGCGCTTACGCCATCAATCCGGTCAACAACGAGCGCATCCCGATCTGGATCGCCGACTACGTCCTCACGGGCTACGGCACCGGAGCGATCATGGCTGTGCCTGCGCATGATGAGCGTGACTTTGAATTCGCGAAGAAGTTTGAGCTGCCCGTGAAGCAGGTCGTGCAGCCGCCGGAAGGCAAAGAATGGCAAGGGTTCACCGATGACGGCATCGCCGTGAACTCCGGCTTCCTCGACGGCCTGCCCACGCCCGAAGCGAAGAAGAAGATCGCGGCTTGGCTCGAAGAAAAAGGCCTCGGCAAAGGCACGACCAATTTCAAGCTGCGCGACTGGCTTTTCAGTCGTCAGCGCTACTGGGGCGAGCCCTTCCCGATCGTATGGGAAGACGGCAATCATCGCAGCATTCCCGAAAGCGAGCTGCCGCTGCTGCCGCCGACGCTGGAAGACTTCAAACCCACCGGTACGCCCGAGCCTCCGCTTTCAAAGGCCACGGATTGGGTGCGTTACTCCGCCACCGCGACGCGTGAACTCAACACGATGCCCCAGTGGGCGGGTTCGTGCTGGTATTACCTGCGTTACTGCGACTCGAAGAACAGCGAGCGCTTCGTCGGCGAAGCGGCGGAGAATTACTGGATGGGCGGCGGCAAGCCAGGCGGCGTCGATCTCTACGTCGGGGGCACCGAGCACGCGGTGCTGCATCTGCTTTATGCCCGCTTCTGGCACAAGGTGCTCTTTGATCTCGGCTACGTCAGCACGCCGGAGCCTTTCCAGCGTCTGGTGAACCAGGGACTCATCCTCGGCGAGGATGGGCAGAAGATGTCGAAGTCCCGCGGCAACGTGGTGAACCCCGACGACGTCGTGCGCGAGTATGGTGCCGATGCGCTGCGCCTGTATGAAATGTTTATGGGCCCGCTGGAGCAGGTGAAGCCGTGGAGCATGAAGGGCGTTGAGGGCGTGTATCGCTTCCTCGCCCGTGTGTGGCGTCTGGTCATGGAAGTCGATGACGAAGGCGTGTGGAGCATCTCCAAGGCCCTGCAAGACGTGCCTGCGAACAAGCAGCTCACCAAAGCGCTGCATGAAACCATCAAGAAGTGCGGCGAGGACATCGAGAAGCTCAGCTTCAACACCGCGATCAGCCAGATGATGGTCTGCACGAACGCCTTCACCGGCGCCGAAGTGAAGCCTGCGGGAGCCATCGTGACCTTCCTCAAGGTCCTGAGTCCTTTCGCGCCGCATCTCGCCGAGGAGCTGAATGCGATCATCCGCTCCCAATTCCCTGCTTTGGCCGCTACAGGCTTCCTCAGCGATGAAACGTGGCCGAAATACGATCCCGCCGCCCTCATCGAGGACGAGGTGGAGGTCGTCTTCCAGGTGAACGGCAAGCTGCGCGACAAAGCCCGCGTGCCGATCCAGGCGACGAAGGAAGAGATCGAGAAGATCGCCCTCGCCAGCGCCCGCGTGCAGGAATTCATGGAGGGCAAACCCGCCAAGAAGATCATCGTCGTCCCCGGCAAGCTGGTGAACATCGTCGTTTGACGGGAGCGGAGCGCGGACGCCCTCGTCCGCCTTGGAATCGAAATGATTGCGGACGAGGGCGTCC
>JBILVU010000010.1:0-73790 GCA_044370285.1 Prosthecobacter sp. | reverse complement strand
GGCGAGGATGCCGACGAGTCGTCTGAGACAAATGATCGCTGGATGTGATACGGATTCCGATAGGAGACACTCACCCGGCGCGTCTGACCTGCGGCGAAGGGAATCTTAACGGTGTGCCAGGAGATGAGGCTGAGTTTGTTGAGCATTCTGGCTTCCCGGTTCAGCTTGGCATCGTCCGGGAGGATGCTCACCTTGAGCTTGTCGTCATCGGCGGTGACGGAGAAGTCTTCCAGCATCTCCGGTTTTCGGGCAGCCATCTCCTGGGCACGAAACATATTGAAATTTGATGCCGCCGCCGGGAAGCCGCATTCGACGGTGATTTTCTTCCCCGGATTGTGCAGCACATACTCGATGCGGATATCTGCGTATTCGATGTGGAGGTCGATTTCGAGGCGCTCGGAGAGCATCTCGACCTGATCGACGCCAATAGGCTGGAAGGCGGAGGTGGAGACGATGCCCTTCGAGTAACCGCCACCATTGGCGAGGAGGTCAGCCGTTGCGGCGCAGGTGAGAAAGAGGAGCGTGAGGCGCTTCATGGCGGCGATTGTCACGCAAAGCCGCCAAGGCGCAAAGGTTTCTCAGTACGTCTCAGCTCGCCGTCATCGCTTTCTTCTCCTCGAGGGTGGCGATAAGGCTCTTTAAATGGAGTTTTCCAGCTCGCGTCCGGTCATAAGCTTCGCGGATCTCGTCGCGTGGTTGCGCTTCTCTTGAAGCGCGGCTTCATTTCCATCCCCCAACAGCCATGTCCGACGAAATCACCTCCGCCTCACCCGCCATCCCGAGCATTCTTTCCCCCGAGGAGGCCCGTGTGCTGGGCTGCCTGATCGAAAAAGAGATCACGCTGCCAGATTACTACCCGATGACGCTGAATGCGCTCGTCTCCGCCTGCAATCAGACGACGAGCCGTGATCCGGTGATGCAACTCGATGACAGCACGGTGCAGCGGGCGCTCGATTCGATGAAGAGCCGTGGCTACGTCTTCCAGGTGACCATCGTGGGTGCTCGAGTGCAAAAATATCGCCACAACCTCAAAGGCAAGCTCCCGGACCTCGAACGCCCGCAGGTCGCGCTGCTATGCATGCTGCTGCTGCGCGGTGCCCAGTCGGCGGGCGAGCTGCGCCAGCGCACGGAGCGTCTGCATGCCTTCCCGGACATCGAAAGCGTGGATAACACGCTCGCCGAGCTCATCGGCTACCGGTCAGGCCCGGTGATCAAGTGCCTGCCAGCCGGCCCCGGACGCCGTGTGGCGCAGTATTTGCACCTCTTCTGCGGCGATGTGGAGCCGCAGGCGATCGCCGCGCCCATCGTGAGCACGCCTGCCAGCTCGGCTGCGGCGCTCGATGACGATTGGAAGACCAAGATCGAGGCGGAAATGGCGCTGATGAAGGCACAAATCAGCCGCCTGCAGGAGCTGGTGGGCACGGTGAGATAGCTCTGCCGAGCATTTCCGGCTCTCGCACCTTGCCAAGACCGCCCGGAGCGTGCTTCATGGCCGCCCCCATTATGCTGACGAAAAGAATCATACCCTGCCTCGATGTGAAGGAAGGCCGTGTCGTGAAAGGCACGAAATTCCTCCAACTCCGCGATGCGGGCGATCCCGTGGAGTGCGCCCAGGTTTACAATGCTCAAGGAGCTGATGAGCTGGTGTTTCTCGACATCACGGCCAGCCACGAGGAGCGGAAAACGATGGTCGATGTGGTGGCCCGCACCGCCGCGAGCTGCTTCATGCCTTTGACCGTGGGCGGTGGCATCCGCACCGTGGCAGACATGCGCGAGATGCTCCTCGCCGGGGCGGACAAGGTGGGCATCAACACCGCTGCCGTGAAGACCCCGCACGTCATCGACGAGGCAGCGGAAGCTTTTGGATGCCAGTGCCTCGTCGTGGCCATCGACGCGAAGCGCAACGACCGCGGTTCGTGGACAGTTTATACCCACGGCGGGCGAAATCCGACCGAGCTCGACGCCATCGAATGGGCGGCCGAAGTTTGCCGACGCGGCGCGGGCGAGATTTTGCTCACCAGCATGGATGCCGATGGCACGAAGGCCGGCTACGACATCGCCCTCACGCGGGCGGTGAGCGAAGCGGTGACGATTCCCGTCATCGCCAGCGGCGGTGCGGGCAAGGTGGAGCACATGGTGGACGTCCTCCGCGATGGCAAAGCCGATGCTGTGCTTGCGGCGAGTATTTTCCACTTCGGCGAATACACCGTGGGCGATGTGAAGCGCTTCCTGGGCGATCACGGCGTGCCCGTGCGGCTCTAAACCAGCCGCGATAGCTGAAGACGACGCGTCAAAGTCTGAATGAAGCAGCCATCATGGAGGCGTTTTATCGCTCACATGAACCGCCGACGCTTTCTCCAGTCCATAGCCGCCGCAGCCACCACGCCCGCCTTGGCGGCGGATAAGCCGTGGAAGCTCAACTACATGCTCGCCTCCGCGATGTATGGCAGCCTGCCGCTGGCAGACATTCTCCCCGAAGTGAAAAAGACCGGTGCCACCGCCATCGAGCTCTGGCCGAAGAAGCACGGCACACAGCGGGAGGAGCTGGATGCCATCGGGCACGAGAAATTCGCCGCGATGCTCAAGGAGCACGGCATCGGCTTTGGCGGCACCACACGGTATGATTTGGGGCCGTTCAAGCTGACCGAGGAGATCGCCCTCGTGAAGAAACTGGGCGGCTCCTTCATCGTCACCGGAGGCGAAGGTGCCTGGAAGGGTCTCACGCCGGATCAGCTCAAAGCGAACGTGAAGGACTTCGTGGAGAAAATGAAGCCTAACGCCGCCCTCGCGGCTGAAAACGGTGTCACCATCGGCATCGAGAATCACATCAACAACCTCATCGACACCCCGGACAGCCTTCGATGGCTGGCGGATGGCATTCGGGACACGCCCGGCATCGGCATCGCCCTCGCGCCCTACCACTTGCCGCAGGACACCCAGTTACTCAGCGACCTCATCCGGCATATCGACCGCAAGATGACGCTCTTTTATACCTGGGAGCACGGCAAAGGCTGCATGAAGCCGATGCCCAAAGACGAGGAACTCCAGCAGATGCCCGGTCGCGGTCCTCTCGACTGGAAACCCCTGCTCGATGCCCTCAAAGCCGTGAATTTTACCGGTCCCACGGAGATTTTCATGCACCCCACCCCTCGGGGCATCCCCATCCTGCCCACCGCCGCCGAAACGACCGCCGAGATCGCTCGGGCCAAAGAGCACCTCGACAAGCTGGTGGGGTAAAAAGGCCGCCTCCCGGAGAAAATCCGCTTTTCAGACGCATCGCCGGGCGGGTGAAAAGGGGGAAAGAAACCTTCAACCAGACCGAAAGGCCGGTTTGGAAGGTAAAAACCGGTTGCCAAAAGGGCTGGAGTGCCCATCTTCGCGCCCCCTCGCCCCCTAGGACCGATTGTACAACCCCTCCTGCGGCGCGTTTTGGACCCCATTTGCCATGAATACCATTGAGAAGATCAACCAAGAGCAGTTGAAGAAGGAAATCGCCGAGTTTCGCGTGGGCGATACCGTGAAAGTCCACACCCGAGTCATCGAAGGTGACAAGGAGCGTGTCCAGCTCTTCGCCGGAATCGTCATCGCCCGTAAAGGCTATGGCATCAACGAAGCCTTCACCGTTCGCAAAATCAGCTACGGCGAAGGTGTGGAGCGTGTCTTCCCCCTGCACAGCCCCAAGGTCGCCAAGATCGAAGTCACCAAAGCTGGCCGCGTCCGCCGCGCCCGTCTTCACTACCTCCGCGGCCGCCTTGGCAAAGAAGCCATGACGGTGAAGGAAGTGAGTCATCAGCAGGCAGCCTAATCCGCTTCCGATCAGTTTTTCATCACGGGAAGGAGCACGCGAGAAGCGTGCTCTTTTTCATGTAGAATGGTGTGAGTGGCGGGCAAAGCAGCCTTGAGCCAGTCCATCGTCTGAGGACCGCCAGTTTGGTTGTTCGGCTCGTAGAGCGGCGCACCGGTGCTGGTGAGGGTGACACGGAGGCGATGGCCTTTGTTGAGGATGAGGCTCGTCCAACCGAGATGCCATTTCAGCTTCGCTGGCTCACCAGGGACCAGAAAGGTCTCTCGATCAAAACCCTCGCGATACCGTGCCCGCAGCGGGTAATCCATGAGCAGCATGCTGCGGCCATCGGGATACACATCGGAGATGCGCACGAGGAAATCTGTGTCCTTCGCGGTCGATTTCACCCACAGCTCGGCAAAAACCTCGCCGGTGATCTCCATCGGCTCCGCGAGAGGTTCGGTGGACCACACACGCACGTCCTTCTGCGCCTCGACTTGGCGGGCATCGGCCGCACCGGGGAAGGCGCGACCAGGAATCTCCATCGGCTTCAGCGGATTACAGTCGTAGCTCGTGCCGCTGGAAGCGGCGGTAGGCGTTTCGGGCTTCAAAACACCGCCTTCCTGAAGGTAAAAGCTCGTTTCCGTCGTCGCGGGCGGCCAGTCGGCGGCTTCACGCCACACATTGCCGGGTGCGTTTGCCTCGCCCACGGCTCCCATGACGTAGTAACGCACGGCAGGCTCCTTCTCGATGCCGTTGTCGATGCCTTTGAGCCAGTGATCGAACCACCGCACCATGTGCTCGACCTCCGGCCACGTCGCATTCGGCGGATACTGCATCTCTGCCACCTTGCTGCCCTTGTTCAGCCGCCCATGCAGCCACGGGCCGAGCAGAAGCTGCTGAGGAGCATTCTTTTTGCGACCGATGAAGCTCTGCACACTGCCCTGCACCATGAAGTCATACCAGCTCCCGATGGTGAAACAGGGCACGTTCATCTCGTCGAAATGCAGCGAGCAGTCCTCCGCACGCCAGTAGTCGTCGTAGTGCGGATGTGCGTCCCATTCCCGCATAAGCGTGGCATTGTCCTCCGGCACACGGCAGTTCTTCCCGAAGTCTGCGAAGCGCCCCGGCCGCGTCACGCCGCCGATGCGGTAGCCTTCCTGAAACAGACTCAAACCGGTATCGACCATGTATTGGCACACAAGATGAGGCGGACGCGTGACAGCGAGGAAGTTCTGCGCAAAGCCGCCCTGCGAGCTGCCGAAGGTGCCCACCTTCCCCGTGCTCCACGGCTGCGTGGCGAGCCATTCGCAGGTGTCGTAGCCATCCTTCTTCTCACCCCAAGCCAGGGCGCGATACCCCACATACTGCCCCTCGCTCTTTTGCGAACCACGGAAGTTCACCATCGCCACCGCAAAGCCACGCCGCGCCAGCTCGGCGGCATTCTTTCTCGTGCCCGCGCCGCTAATATCCGCGTAGCGCTGCTCAAATACCACCGGCCATTTCCCCTCGCCTTCCGGCAGGTAAAGATAGGCGGAAAGCCGCACGCCATCCCGCATCGGAATCATGACGTGCTGCTCGCGAACGCCGGGCAGATCGAGTTTCGGCAAATCCTGCGCCACGGCGAGCGCCACGCATCCGAGCCAGAGGAGAAAAGTCTTCATGCGCCGGAGAATACGCCCGGCGTAGCGCATTCGATCATGACGCCAGCTCCTCCGCATCCTTCACAAAGGCCTCCACATCCGCCTCCGTCGTGCGCCAGGAGCACATCAGCCGCGTGCCACCGCCGATGAAGCTATAAAAGACCCAGCCGCGCTCTTTGAGGCCGGCCTTCATCTTGTCCGGCAGCTTCGCGAAGACCGCATTGGCATCCACGGGATACAAAATCTGCACGCCGGGGAGATTTCCCAAGGCATCGGAGAGCCTGCGAGCGAGCGAGTTGGCGCTGCTGGCATGCTTTTTCCAAGTTTCGCCCTTCAGCATGCGCAGCCACTGGGCGGAGATGAAGCGCATCTTCGAGCAAAGCTGGCCCGCTTGCTTGCACCGATACTGAAAGTCCTGCGAGAGCTCCTTGTTGAAGAACACCACCGCTTCCGTCACCGCCATGCCCAGCTTCGTGCCGCCGCAGCACAGCACATCTACGCCCGCCCGCCAGGTGATGTCCGCCGGTGAGCAGTGCTGACTGGCGAGCGCATTGAAAAAGCGTGCGCCATCCATGTGAATGCCCAGCCCATGCTGCTTTGCCAGCGTACCGAGACCTTTGATCTCGCCAGGGCGATACACCGTGCCCAGTTCCGTGCTCTGGCTGATGCTCAGTGCCCGTGGCTTCGGGAAATGCAGATCATTTCGGCTCATCACGATGCGCTCCACATCCGCCGGATCGAGCTTCCCCAGCGGACTGCGGGCCAGCAGGATCTTCGAGCCATGGCTGAAAAACTCCGGCGCACCGCATTCATCCGTCTCCACATGTGCCTCATGTGCCGTGATGATGCTGTTGTAGCTTCGACACATGGAAGCCAGCGCCAGCGAGTTCGCCGCCGTGCCGTTGAAGACAAAGTACACATCGCAATCCGTCTCAAAAAAGCCTCGGAACGTCTCGCAGGCCTCCGCCGTAATCGTGTCGGCCCCGTAACTCGGCTGGTAGCCTTGATTGGCCTCTTCGAGCGCCTGCCACGCCTCCGGGCACACCCCGGAAGTGTTGTCGGAGGCAAAGTGGTATTTGGGAGTGGGTGTCATGGGGCTGGAAGCTAATTCGAAATTAGCTTTAGATTACGGAGTGGTGTTTGGGTTGCTCAACTTCTCTTTCAACGCGTCATATTATTCCGATTGAGGTGGCTCGATGAGCCGCCGGGGCAGATCACGCATGCCATGCATCACCCGCAAGACGAGCAGGCCATCGGCTTCCTGGCGATAGAAAATGAGGTGAACACGAAAAGGAGAGGCGACGTGAAACGAACGGATGTTTCGAAGCCTCACACTGCGAAATTGACGCGGCTGACCGATTTCAGGCTGCTGCGCCAAAATCTCCACCGTGCTGCGGAAAGCGGTCAGATAGCGCTCCGCAATATCGGCTCCGGCCTCTTTCGCATACCAAGCATGCTGGAGAGCCATATCTTGGCGAGCATCCTCGCTGATCTGAATGCTCATGGCCGGGATCATGATGGATCACACCACGGCTTTGGCCGTGTTGGCGCGGATGCCTTCGAAGAAAGCGTCACTCAACGTGTGACGGGGGCTGTCAATCGCCTGGAGCATGGCCGCCTCAAGCTCGGGAGCTTCGAACTCTCCCGAGGCAAGCACCTCGAGATGCCGCTCAGACATCCAGCCTAGCAGAGCGAAGAAATCTCCGGCAGGCAGGCGCTGAATAGAATCTTCGATCTGAGCAACGGTGGACATGCCTGAGGTTAAGTAGATGACGGTTTGATCGCAACTCGAAAGAAGAACGCGCCCACAGAAGCAACCATCGTGCGGAAGCTCTTCAAAGGCAGGCTACCGCCGCCGCATCAGCCACAAGCCAAGCGCCAGCAGCAAAACATCACGCACGATAAGCTCGATATAGTTCGAGGAGGCCTCGGCGGAGCCGAAGCAGCCGCAGCGGATGTCGATGCCGCGATACCACGACAAGGCGATGGCACCGAGGAAGCCGAGGAGAGCTCCATTGAGCACGAGCAGGCCACCGCGACGCAGCACGCCGATGATGACGGCGAGTCCGGCAAGGATTTCGAGCCACGGCAACCCCATCGCAAGCCACGCGGCCCAGGGATCGCCGAGGAGGTCAAAGCTGCGCACATCGTCGAGGAAGGTCTGCGGGTTCCAGGCCTTCAATACCCCGGCGTAAACGAACACACCGCCAAAAACGAGATGCAGGAGCTTCGCGATGATTTTCATGGCAGCACCTCCGACATGGGCAAAACGAGCACGACGAGTTTTTTACCATCGAGCTTCGCGAGATTCGGATTGGGCCACACTTCGACATCGAGGGGCTTTTGAGCCAGCAGAGCCATCTGCGAGACGAAACCGGCGCTGCTATCGCCACCGAAGTGCTGCGTCTCGTCGTCGTAGATCCACATCAAATCGCCGCCGACGAGCAGGATCGGCGATTTTTCATCCAGCTCGATGCCACCGATGCTGACGACCTCAGCCTGTTCGAGGCCGAAGAGCTTGTCGGGCGAGCGAGGATCGAGTTTCCGCGTGAGATCGCCCGCATCGAGATGGGTGAGGATGGTGGCGGTGATGAGCGGCGTCTCAGTGCCGAGCAGCGCGGGGAATTTTTCGCGCAAATGCTTCTCGGTGAGCAGCGCGGCCTGCTTCATGGCCTCGGGCGTCCAGTGGCTGTCGCGGCGGAAATAGACTTGTTTGCGATCGCGCAGCTTCCAGAAGGGATCCGTGAGGTCGAGCACGTCGATGCCGGTTTTGCGCAGCGCATCGAGACGGGCTTTTTCGCCGATGGCGCGGATCGGGTCCCAGTAGCGACCTTCGCTAAGCTTCTCCGGATAGAGCGTGGCACGCTCGGGCACGGCCACGAGCACGAGCGGAATGCCGCGCTTCTTCAATTCAGCCGCGAAACCCGTGACGGCCTCATTCGCCAGAGCCTCAGCAGTGCGGTGAGCAAGCAAGCGGTCGAGCTCGCGCCGCTCAAAGAGCCAGCCTTCATGGCCGAGGAAGACGTCATCACTGCCCTGCTTCAGCGTCCACGTCAGCGCACGCTGCACGCCGGTGCGTGTCCAGGCGGCCAGCAAATTCGTTTTGCCGGGGCTGATCCAGGCGCTGATCTCAAAGAGCATCGGCACGAGCAGCAGCACGAGAAACACCCGCGTGATGAGCGAGGCCTCGGGCGGCGTCAAATCTCGCTCCTGCGGCACTTCGGTGCGCTTGGCGGGATCGATGGGCTTGGAATCGGGCTTCATCAGATGGGCGAGATTTGAGTCCACAACATCACCACGGCCAGAATGAGGACGCCGAGGCACCAGAAGGCCTTCCACGGCTTCCACACACGCAAAAAGTCCGCCGATGGCGGCGCGAGAAAAAACACCGCCGGAGCGGCGATGATCGTGAGGATGTGCAGATCGGTCCAGACACGCACTTCTTGGAATGAAACGGCATACGAGCGCACGGGTGGCAGGATGAGCGCCTTCAAATGCAGCGCCACATCCGCCGGAGATCGCGTCACCACGAGCATCACCACGCTGGCAGCGGCGAAAAGCAACAGCAGTGATTTCCGCTTCACCGTGAGTGCCTTTTCAAACAGCGGTGGCGTCGGAATGCCTAACCAGGCACCGATCCCGGCGCTCACATCCCCTGCGCTGGAGAACAGAAGCCCGAGGCAGAGTGAAAGCGCCAGCACACAAGCCCACGCGGCCCCGCAGCTCACATTTTG
This sequence comes from Prosthecobacter sp., assembly GCA_044370285.1. Classification (GTDB taxonomy): domain Bacteria; phylum Verrucomicrobiota; class Verrucomicrobiia; order Verrucomicrobiales; family Verrucomicrobiaceae; genus Prosthecobacter. The sequence goes on along the minus strand of JBILVU010000010.1, from coordinate 64,629 downwards.
CGGCCCGTTTTGCAGCACCACCATGGCAAAGCGCCACAGCGGCACCACGAGCAGCACCCACTTGGCCACGCCGAGGCACAAACGCATGGAGGCCTGTGCCCGCGTGACGGCATCACCGCCGCGCCGCAGCACCACGGCTCCGGCCAGCAGGAGTGGCAGGAGCACAAAGAGGGCGTGGTGGAGGTTGGGAGACACGAGGAATGCAGTTGGGCGAAGGCATGCCATCCGTCAAACAGCGATGCGTGCCGTGATGACTGAATTCGCCGACGGTTTCTTGGGTGTGGAAGTGGTCACAGGGCGAAACCATCACTTTCAGGCAGGCAAAACGGTCACGATGACGTTCTAATCGCACACTCATGGCATCCATCCTCATCATAGGCTGCGGCAGCATCGGCGAGCGCCATCTGCGCTGCTTTCAAAAGACCGCCCGCTGCACCGTGACCGCGTGCGACACGAACCCCGCCCTGCTCGCCGCGATGCGTGAACGCTACGGCGCGGCAGGCTTTGCCACGCTCGATGAAGCCCTCGCCGCTGCCACCTACGACGCGGCGGTGATCTGCACCCCGGCGCATTTGCACCTACCGATGGCGAAACGGCTGCTCGACCTCGGTTTGCACCTCTTCATCGAAAAACCGCTCGCGATTGATGAGATGCTCGTGCCCGAGGTGCGTGCCTCGATTGCTGCGGCAGATCGTTTTGTGGCGGTGGCGTATGTGTACCATCTCATGCCGTGGATTCAGCAGGCGCGGACGTTTTTGCAGACCGGTCAAATCGGCCGCGTGCTCCAGGCGGCCTCCGTTTCCGGCCAGCACTTTCCCACCTTCCGCCCCGCGTATCGCGAGATCTATTACACACGCCGTGAGACCGGCGGCGGTGTGATTCAGGATGCGCTCACGCATGTCGCCAATGCCGTCGAGTGGCTGCTGGGGCCATGCACGCGGGTGTATTGCGATGCCGCGCATCAGGCGCTCGGAGGAGTCACCATCGAGGACACCGTGAACGTCACCGCCCGTCATGGCAGCGTGATGGTGAGCTATGCGATGACGCAATTCCAAGCACCGAACGAAAACACGATCCACATCCACGGCGAGCACGGCAGCGTGAAGATCGAGGGCCATCTCCAGCGCTGGGGCGTCCTCATGCATGGCGACAAAGACTGGACGTGGCATGTCACACCTCCGCTGGAGCGTGACGACCTCTTCATCGCGCAAGCAAACGCCTTCCTCAATGGCTTGGAAGGCCTGCCGAATCCGCTCTGCACCTTTGAGGAGGCCGTGCAGACCCTGCGTTTTAACCTCGCCGCCCTCCGCTCCTCCGACACCGGCACTGCCATCGACCTATGAATCGCGAACTCAAGCTCGCCATGCTCGGCATGATCGAAGGAAACGGCCATCCGTATTCCTGGAGCGGCATCATCAACGGCTACAACCCCGCCGAGATGGCGAAGTGCCCTTACGCCGGCATTCCCATCTACATGGGCAAACAGCCGCTCGATTCCGTGCGCATCCCCGGTGCCCGCGTGACGCACATCTGGTGCGATGATGCTGCCGATGCGCCAAAGGTCGCCGCCGCGAGTTTGATCGAGCATGTGGTCGAAAAGCCGGAGGACGTGATCGGCCAGGTCGATGCCGCGGTGATCGCCACGGATGATGGCACGGATCATGTGCGGCGTGCGCGGCCTTTCATTGAGGCTGGATTGCCCGTCTTCATCGACAAGCCGATGGCCACGACCATCCCCGAGCTTCTTCAGTTTGTCGAATGGCATCGCGAAGGCAAAATCATCCTCTCCACCAGCGGCATGAGGTATGCACCCGAGATGCGAGCGGACTTTTCTCACCTCGGCGACCTTCGCTGGATCACCAGCTTCACCTGCAAGACCTGGGAACGCTATGGCATCCATGCTCTCGAAGCCGTCGAGCCGCTGCTCGGCCCCGGTTTCCTCACCGTGCAGGCTCACAGCGATGCCGGTGGCGATGTGATGCATCTCACCCATCGCAGCGGCGTCAAAGTCACCATCGGGGCGCTGCATGACGCGTATGGCAGCTTCGGTGCCGTACATCTCTATGGCACCAAAGGCGATCTCGCCCTGAAGCTCACCGATACCTACCACGCCTTCCGCGGCCAGCTTGTGGCCTTCATCGACATGCTCCGCACCGGCGAGCGTCCGCTGCCCTTCGATGAAACCGTCGAGCTCATGGCCGTGATCATCGCCGGCATCCGCAGCCGCGAGCAGGGCGGTGCTTTGATTGCCATCTCCGACATCTTATCCGAACTATGAAAGCCTTGCTGTATCTCCTGCTCGCCGTCAGTGCCTGCGCCCAGCCGCTGGACATTGGCTCCAGGCGAGAGCTCTTCGTCGATGACTACCTCATCGGCAAACTCAGCGGCAGCGCTGAGCAGCGTCTGCATCATCCCCAGATCCAGGAGATCGTTTTGACCCATGATGCACCCTGGGAAGGCTGTGGCAGCGGTTACCACAGCATCTTCAAAGACGGTGACAAATACCGCCTGTATTACAAATCTTGGCAGCTCACCGTCACGCCCGATGGGAAGGTCAACACCGGAGAGCATCCGCTCTTTTGCTGCTATGCCGAGAGCGACGACGGCATCCATTGGAGAAAGCCTGAACTGGGCCTGCATGAGTTCAAAGGGTCCAAGGCCAACAACATCGTCATCCCCCACGGCATGATGGGAAAGGTGAATCCCGATGGCGGCCATCCCGCCATCTTCAAAGATGACAATCTGAGCGCCCCGGCGGATGCCCGATACAAGGCCATCGTCCGCTCCAATTCGCCGAAAGGACTGCTCGCCCTGAAATCGGCTGACGGCCTCCATTGGTCACCCATGGCGGACAAGCCCGTCATCACTGACGGAGCCTTCGACTCCCAAAACCTCGCCTTTTGGGATGCTCACAGCGGCCTTTATCGAGCCTACTGGCGCTACTTCACCGGAGGTGTGACAGATGAGAAAAACTGGAAACCCAGCGGAGACCGCGCCATCCGCACCGCCACATCAAAGGACTTCATCCATTGGGAAAATCAGCAGGATCTCCGCTACATCGATTCTCCCAGCGAGCAGCTCTATACCAATCAAGTGAAGCCTTACCACCGCGCACCGCATCTGCTGATCGGTTTCCCCACACGCTATGTGGAGCGCCAATGGTCAGAATCCATGCGCCAACTGCCCGAGCGTGAACATCGGGAATGGCGGGCCAAATCGAGCCAACGCTACGGCACCGCCATCACCGAAGGGCTGTTCATGGCCAGTCGAGATGGCACCACCTTCAAGCGCTGGAATGAAGCCTTCCTTCCGCCAGGCATCGAACGTGAAGGCACCTGGAACTATGGCCATCAATACGCGGCCTGGCATGTCGTGGAGACCAAGTCCAAGCTCGAAGGTGCCCCCAACGAACTCTCCTTTTACACCACCGAAAGCTACTGGACGGGCAAAAGCAGCGCCCTCCGCCGTTACACCCTGCGGCTCGATGGTTTCGTCTCGATCCATGCTCCGATGAAAGGTGGCGAGTTGCTCACTCGCCCCTTCAAATTCAGCGGAAATCAACTTTCGATGAACTTCGCCAGTTCCGTAGCCGGTGGCATTGAAGTCGAGATCCAAGACGAAGCAGGCAAACCTATCCCCGGCTTCGCACTCGCCGATTCTGATGCCCATTTTGGCGACTCGATCGAGCGCACCGTGACATGGGGAAAGAACTCTGATCTCCAGGCTCTCGCGGGGAAGGTGATCCGTCTCCGCTTCACTCTCAAAGACGCCGACCTCTATTCTCTCCGATTCATCCAACCCTAAAGCACGCATGAAAGCTCTCCTCTACCTCGCTCTTGCCTCCACGGCTTTGACTCAGCCCCTCGATCTCGGCACACGCTGGGAGCTGTTCGTCGATGACTACCTCGTCGCCAAGAAAGACGGCCTCGCATTAAAGCTCCACGAGCCGGTGCGGCGCGAGATCGTGCTCACGACGGACCAACCCTGGGAAGGACCGACCTGCGGCTATTTCTCCGCCATTCAGGACGGCAAAAAGGTGCGTCTCTACTACCGCGGCTCCGCGGGCGGCAGTGATCACAGTGATGCGCAGGTCACCTGCTTCGTCGAAAGCGAGGACGGCATCCATTTCACTCGACCAAAGCTCGGTTTGATCGAGGCGGGCGGCACGAAGGACAACAACGTCATCTGGCGCGGCGTCGAGTCGCATAACTTCGCGCCGTTTCTCGATGCGAATCCGAACGCGAAGCCCGACGAGCGCTACAAGGCGCTCGGCGGTGTGAAGCAGCCCGGCAAGAACTGGCACCAGGGCGAGACACCGGGCGGTCTGTATGCCTTCGCATCGCCGGACGGCATTCATTGGAAAAAGATGCAGGACACGCCGGTGATCACCAAAGGCGCCTTTGACTCTCAAAACCTCGCTTTTTGGGACGTGACGCGGAATCGCTACGCGAGCTTCAGCCGCATCTTCACGAACAAGGTCCGCGCCATCCAAAGCATGACCTCGACGGACTTTTTGGGCTGGAGCGACGGCGTGGCGCATCAATACGCCAAGGACGTGCCCTTCGAGCACTTCTACACCAGCGCCACCGTGCCCTGCCCGACCGCGCCGCATCTGTTTCTCTCCTTCCCCAAACGCTTCGCCACCACGCGTGAGAAGGTCAAAGGTCACATCGGCGGCAAAGGCGTGAGCGATGCCGTGTTCATGAGCAGCCGCGATGGCACGCACTGGGATCGCCCCTTCCTCGAAGCCTGGGTGCGTCCCGGCCCTGACCTTCAAAACTGGACCGAGCGCAGCAACATGACCGCCTGCGGCATCTACGATCCCGGTGATGGCGAGTGGTCGCTCTACATTTCTGAGCACTACCGGCATCCCGATCATCGCATCCGTCGCCTCACTCTGCGGAAACAAGGTTTCGCCTCCATGCACGCCGATGCCAAAGGCGGCAGCTTCACGACGAAACCGCTCAAGGTCACCGGCTCCAAGATCCTCCTCAACTCCGCCACCTCCGCCACCGGCTCGCTCGTTATCGAAGCCCTCGATGAAACCGGTGCCGTCGCTGCCAAATCCGCTGAAATCTACGGCGATGAGTTCGAAGCGAACGTCCTCGATGTCTCCAAACTCAGTGGAAAGACCATCACGCTCCGAGTGACGATGAAGGACGCGGATTTGTATGCGTGGAGGTTCGCGGACTAAAGTTGAGTTCGGTGGCTGTAGCCGGATTCGAGAGCTTTTGCGACGAGGTCGGCGGCGTTGCGAGCGTCAAATTTGGCCATGAGATGGTTGCGGTGCGTTTCAGCGGTGCGGGGGCTCATGCCGAGCGCTTCGGCGATTTCTTTGGCGCTTTGACCTTGGATGAGGAGGCGCAGCACCTCGCGTTCGCGGTCGCTGACGGGCGTGGAGGCGAGTGCCTGGCGCAGCGCGGCGCGGTCAATGGCGTGGCTGAGGAAAAGCTCGCCGCGCAGGGCGTGATCGACGGCGGTGCGCAGTTCGGTGAAGGCGCTGTCTTTGATGACAAAGCCGCTCACTCCGGCGCGGATGGCATCGGCCACGAGCATGGCCTTTCCATAGCTGGTGAGCAGCAGGCAGCGCACAGGCAGGGCGAGGCGTGTGACCTCGCGCACGATGTCGAGCCCGCTCATGCCGGGCAGCGAATGGTCGAGCACGGCGAGCTGGGGTTGATGCTGTTGCAGCAGCGGGATGACCTCTGCGCCGTCGCCGGTCTCGGCGATGACTTGCAGCGCGGGGTCTTGCTGGAGGAGGAGTTTGAGGCCTTCGCGGAGGAGTTGGTGGTCATCGGCGAGGAGGAGTCGGGTGGGATTCATGGCGATGGGGCGAGCGGGATGTCCACGCGGATGCAGGTGCCGCCGCCGGGCGTGGATGTGATGTCAAAACGACCTCCCACGAGGCCCACGCGGTCCTGCATGAAGCGCAGACCGAGCCGCGTGGTGCCGGCAGCGGGATCAAAGCCGCGTCCGTCATCGCGAATGACGAGATGCAGGCCGGCGGCGTCCTGCGTGGCAGAGAGGTGGATGGTTTCCGCCTGGGCATGACGGCGTGCATTGCCCAGTGCCTCCTGCGCCACGCGGTAAAGCGTGTCCGCGAGGCGCGGTGGTGGTTCGGAGGTCAGCTCGATCTGTGCCTGCACCTGTGAGCCGCTTTCGAGCGCGAGGGACTGGAGCGCGGTGGCGAGGCTGCCAGCTTCACGCAGATGCACGGGCTGCAGGTCCTCGGCGAGCGCTCGCACATCGGTCACCGCTTTGCGGAGGCCATCGGCGAGCGGCTGGCTGAGCTCCGTGGAGCCGGCGGGCATGGCTTTGAGCATCTCCGCACGCAAAAGCAGCGCCTGCAGATCCTGCGCGAGGCCGTCATGCAGATCATGGCCGATGCGGCGGCGTTCCTCCTCATGCCCCTGGAGCACGCGCTGCTGCAGTTCGTCCGTCTGCTGGCGCAGGCGGCGGTAGTGACGAAGGCTGGAGACTCCGGCCAGCGTGATGAAGGCCGGCATGGTCAGATCCGCGATGGAGACGGGCAGCGTGGCGTAGCGCAGGTGCGGCGTCATTTGCGCCACCAGCTCCAGCCCGCCGAAAACCATGAGCAGGAGCGAAAGCGTGAGCCGCAGAGCCGCGCCATCCACGCGGCGGCGGAGATCGACGAGCGCATGACCGATGCCGCAAAGCCACGCGACGACGCAGTAGAGCTGAAAGGCGGGGATGAGGCTGTAAATGCGCCCCTGGTGATATTCATGGTGCCCCAGCAGCACGAGCACCAGGCAGCCGAGCATGAGCCAGTCCGTCCACGCAGCGAGCGGTCGTTTCCGAATGCCGCCAACCATGCGATAGCACAGCCACGGCAGCAGCAGCAGTGCCGCAGCAAAGGGCGCGGACAGCCAGGCCCAGAGCTGCGGACTGTCACGCACGACATGCATCTGCGCTGCATTGGAAATCATCCACGCCAGCCCGAGCACCGCGCCCCGGCGGCAAAAAGCGCGGTCCGTGGCACCGAGCACGCGTAACGCGACGAGCACCAGGCTCCAAACGCCGCAGAGTGAGAGGATGGCGAGCCGCGCCATTTCACTGAGCGCCTCGGTGGCCCGCTGCGCCCGATACGCGGCGGCGACCTCATACACGCCGATGTGCGACCCGCCAAACCAGCCCGCGGCTCCGAGGTAATTTCGCACGCGGATGGCGAGCACGTTTTCACGATCCCCATGCAGCACACCAGCCGGTATCACCGCCAGATGCACACGCCCCGAGCTGGGCACCGCACTCGTCGGATCGCTCAAAAAGACATCACCGGGCACTGGCTGCTGCATGGGGCCGTAGCCGCCCACGTGACGTCCATTCACAAAAATCTCCGACACATTGCCCACATGCCCGATGACCACCGCGAGCGATTGCGCGGCCAGCGCCGGTGAAACGCGAAAACGGGTGCGATACCAGCCCTGGCCGCCCCAGCGCGGCCCGCCATAGTGCTGCCATGCGGGGCCGATGCTCACCTCCTGCCATGCATGATCGTCAAAGTCCTCCGCAGCCCATTCCACGCGGTTTCCTGCGGAGAAGAGGGCCACCTCAGGCAATGAAACGAGCGGCGGATGCGGGTCAAAAGGCTGTCGCGTGCAGCCAGCGCCCATCAGCGCCAGCACGAAGGCAGCGCGGAGGATGTGGCGATGAAAACGCAGAGGCATGAAGCAGCATAAACGGCACGGCGGGCATTTCGCATCATAATCCGGCCCGCAGGCGAATGAAGCGCCGCGAGTGTGTCTGCGAGGTGACGGTATCGATGAGGCGCACGACGCGGCGTCCTCCGTTTTGCGACACGATTTGCAGCGTCACGGGCGTCCAGGTGATCAAGTCGTCGCTGCCCTCGCCAGCGAGCGTGATCTGGCCTGCGCGGGCGTCATCGAGGTCGAAGTCCATGAAGAGCCTCGGTGCCGGATCGCCGCCGAAGAGCATCTGACCGCCGTTTTGAGCGAGCTGGTCGTCATTCGCGGCAAATTCGAGCAAATTGGCCACGCCATTGCCATCGGGGTCGGCATCGGGCGCGGCATCGATGGGGTCCAGAAAGCGTCCATGGGCTCCACCCGCACCCACGGCCCAAATTGTGTAGGGGCTGGCGTTTCGCAGCATGAAGACGCTCTCGTGAAACAGTCCCCCGGCATCCGTCACCCGCACGCGGATGAAAGCGAAGCTCTTGGCTGCCAGTGCAACGGCATCCGCCGCACGCAGCTCCGCGCCGACGATGCTGAATAGCGCGTTGTCCGTGTCTCCAGCACCCGTGGCGAGCGTGCGCGTGAGCGGGCCGCCATCCGGATCGTAGCTGTTTAAAATGCCTAGCGGAGCATGGTTCACCACGTTCGCAGGCCAGGTTTGTGTGCCGGTGAGTGTGATGGACTCTGGCGGTGAATTCGTCGGTATCGAAGGCAGCGATGTCAGGAGTCCGACCGCGCTGTGATGAGGCTGCGTCGAAGGCGGAGCAAAGAAAGCGATCATGCTGGCCACGTAGGTGCCGTGATGCGCACCGAGCGCGGTGATCTGGCTTATGTCTGCCTCGGTGATGCCCTGGCCGATGGCATCACTCTGTGGCGGGATGGCGCTGAAACGTGAAGCAGGCGCGTCATACCCGCTCGAAAGCCGATGCGCGGGCGGCCAGGTGCCGTCCGGCTGCCTTTCACGCACCTCGATGACCGTGCCCGACGCTCCATTGCCGGCCTGAGTCGGGTAGGCGGAGATGAGTTTGCTCAGATCAAAGGCCAGATGCCTGCCATACGGGAATGGACGAATGCCAATCGGTGCGGTGGAGGCGAAGAACGCATCGTCCTGTGTCCATGTGCCAGGCGTGTTCTCACGCAGCACGTAAACTTTGCCATCGCCATGCTGCGGATCACCCACCGCGAGCTGTGAGCCGTCGATGGCCACGCCTTCGCCAAACTGCCAGCCATTGCCACTGGCTTCTGGACTATGAATCACCGCACTGCGCTGCCATTGCCCCGCAGCGATGCGATCCCACACTTCGACAAAGCCGTTGGCTTCAGACGGCGGAAATTCCACCCCGCTGTCCGGATTCCGGCCAATGCGTGGCGAGCCGACGAGGATGCGTTTGCCATCCAGTGCGATCCTGTGGCCCCAGGACATGCTGGGGTGGCCACCATGCGGGGTGAGCGTGGCCCGGTGCTGCCAGGCACCACCTTCACGTTCAAAGACAAACACCATGCGCCTGCCAATCGCAGCCACGGCGCACACATCACTATGCAGGGCGATCTGGCTGCCAAATTCATAGTCACGCTCGCCAAACACATACGGCTCCACTTTGGCGATGAGCTCGCAGTGATACTCCCAAAGCCCACTGCTGGTGTTTCGCTGATACATCGCCACGCGTGTCAGGGAGCGGAGATCGCGTTCGAGCGGCATGTTGGGCGAATCGGGCGTCCAAAAGTCGCCGTGATAGGTCACGGCCATCGTATCGCCAAAGATCCGCACCTTGCTCGCGTAGGCTCCGAAGTCGGCATTCAGATCCCAGTCGGGAAATCCACGCGGCAGCGTTTGCAGCAGGCTCCAATCGCCACCGGTGCGCCTCCACACGCTGAGCGTGCTTTGCAGCGTGGAACTGCCTTTAACCATGCATAGCGCCGCGTGATCACCATGCAGACTGACATCCGTGGCGTAGCCCGTGCCGAGCTGCGTGACCGTGGCGGGATTCACCAGCAGCAGGTCTTCTTCCAGAGGCGATACCGTGGCAGTCGTCACGTCCAGCACGCGCTGCACGGAGGTGGCGGCAAAATGATTCGCGTCTCCAGCCTGCGCGGCCGTAAGTGTCGCCGATCCTGCGCCGGTGATGATCACCTGGGAGCCCGAAACCGTCGCCACGGCCGTGTTGGACGAGGAAACACTCACCGCGAGGCCGCTGCTGCTCGTCGCTTGATGGGCAAAGGGCGAGGAGAGCGTCGTTTTCGCCGCGATGGAGGGGAAAGAGATCGTCTGCGCCGCTTTTTGGATCGTCAGCGTGGTGCTCGATGTGCCGGTGTAGTTCGCACTCGTGGGCGTGGCACTCGTGGTGTAGTCGCCCGCATTCACCGGCGCGGTGGCGGAGCCGTTGTAGGTCACGCTCGCGGCCACGCCGGGCGGATCGGAGGTCACGGTGACGCTTTTGGCGGTGCCGTCGTAGGTTTGCAGCACATCGGAAAAGCTCCACGTCACGCTGCGTGGCACCACCGTCACGGAAAACGTCTGCGTGGCCGTTGGCGCGTTGTTTTCACCACCATCGGCGGCGCGGATCGTCACCGTGCCGCTGCTCGTGCTAGCATCCGCGGTGTTCCAGGTGATGAGGCCGCTGCTGCTGATGCTCATGCCAAGCGGTGCATTCAGCAGAGTGAAGGTGAAAGCCGTGTCATCCGCATCCGTGACGGCCACCTGATGCGTCCACACGCCATACGGCACATCGCCGGAAGGCGCGGCGCTGCTGATCTGCGGCGCGGCATTGCCGGGGATCCATTCGATGTCATCCAGCCATGCCGCATCGCTGCCTGCGGAGCCCGAGCCGTCTTTCGCATAGGTCCAGGAGGCGAGGTGGAAGGTGGGATCACCGTGGTTCACCACACGCTCCACGAGCTGCCACCCCTGCTCGCCACTGATGCTGGTGACCTGGCCGTTCCAGTTGAAGCGGAGGAAGTCCTTGCCGCTCTCGCTGCTAACCCTCCACCAGAAGCGCAGCGTGCCCACGCCCTCCAAAAAGTCGCTCTTCACATTCTCACCCCAGTGCGGTGTGGTGCCGCTCTGCCAAGCACCGCCTGTCGTGCGGTCCACGATGGCTTGCGTGAACCATGGGTCGCTGCTCACAAACGGTGCCTGCAGGATCGGCAGTGACTCCCAGGTGTCCACGCCATCACTCACACGCACCGTGTAGTAGCCGACATGCTGCGGCTGGAAGTTCATGATCTCCAAAGTCGGCAGCGTGGCTCCGACGACGTCCATGCCGTCCTTCCGCCACTGAAACGTGAAGGCGCTGTTGGCCATCGTCTGCACACTCATGAAGACCGGCGAGCCATACGGCTGCCGAAAGCCGCCCGTGGGTGGAGAGGTGATGAACTCGCTCAGCGGCACCACCTCCGGCGTCACCGTGAGCTGATCAAGGAAGATCTGCGGCGGCGTGCTGGTGCCGTAGGCATAGCTAGCGGCCACCAGGCTCACCGTGTGCGTGCCACGCGGCACCGGCAGCATCACCTGCGCCCAATCATTCGTGCCAAAGGCGCTGGTGCTGAAGATGCTCGCACCATTCAACTGCATCCCAAAATTCCCGTGGCCATCTGGATCGACGAGTTTCCTCCACACCCGCACACGGGCCGGCCCCGTCACGCTGAAGCTCAGCACACGCTCGGTGAAGGCATTCGCATCAAACGAGGCCGCCTTCAGTGCATCCACGCCATCCTGCGCCTGCGTGCCCGTGACGGTGGTGAAGGCGCTGCCGCCCGAGAAGGCCAGCGGAGCCGCGTCGGTGTCGAGTGCGAGGTTCGTGTCATCAACCGGCGGTGGAGCCTCGCCAAGGAAGAGCCAGCCTGTGTTTGCCGAGTAAGCGTAGCCGCTCAACGCGTCCGTGGCGGCCTGATAGCGTGATTTTTGATCCCCGGTGAGCGATGCCGAGCCAAACTGAATCCAGCCCGCGTTCGCCGAGTAGGCGTAGCCGCTCAAAAAGCCGCTCCCATCGCGATTCACGCCAAAATCAGCCGCAGAATCATTCGCGTAGCTCGTGCCATTCGCTGGAGAACCATCGCCGAAGTGCAGCCAACCCAAATTTCCCGACCAGGCCCAACCGGAAAGAAACGTCGCATGCGCCGTGACGCGATGCTGCGCGGATGGGGTGAGATTGACCCAGCCCGTGTTCGCCGCATACGCGGGCTGCGGGGCGGCCTTTGAGGCATGGACGACGAGCAGCGTCGCCAGCATGAAGAGGAGCATTTTCATGGCGTAGGGAGTGAAAAAGCTGGGATGGAGTGCCGGGGATCAGTTTCCGCCGACAAAGCCAGGACGGGCAAAGCGCAGGCGCTGCCCCGTGCTGTCGTAGTAACTGACAGCGGGCAGATGATCCGCCCCCAGCGCTGCTGAGAGCACGGTGCCGGTGCTCGTCGTGCCATCCACCACCTTGATCTCAAACGCAGTCCCATTGTGCGTCGCCACCCGCAGCGTGCTCCCGCCCGAGGCGATCACTGGCCTGCCGAGAGGATTGAAAACAAAGTCCGGCCCGCCGCTCATGCCGACGAGTGAAACCGTCCATGTGCTGCCGTCTGAGCTCGCGTAGCGGATGCCCATAAGGTCCGTCGCGTCATAAACCAGCGCTGCATGCCCCGTCGTCGGGGAGAAACGCAGTCGCACACTCAGAGCGGTGGAGCCCGCGTCCACCGTCGTCGTGCTCCAGCTCGTGCCATTGAAGACCGTGTATTTCATATCCCCATTCACCTGATCCAAATATGCCATGGCCGGGTGACCAGCAGGTGTGATGGCCAGCGAAGTGGCGAGCGTGATGCCCACATCACTGGAGATCGTCTCAAAGCTCAAATTCACGCCCGTGAGGGTCGCCAGTTTCACCACCGAAGGAGCTCCGGGAACGACATAACCTATCCGTAGCCGCCCCGCCGGATCATACGCGGCCTTCGCGGCGACGCCTGAGGCGTCCACGCTGGTAAAGCTCCATGTGCCACCTGTTTTCCGGGCGACCCGCACACCGTTCACACTGTCTGAAAAAGCCACCACGGGCTGACCAGCAGGATCGATCACCAAAAAAGGCAGCGCCAGACCCGTGCCCGTCGTGATCACCTCGGACTGCCATGCGGCACCGTTCAGAGTTTCGAGGATCAGGTTCAGTCCATTCTGCGTCACGCAGGCCACCACTGGCGTGCCATCTGGCAAGAACGCCAGCGACGACGCCGAACCGACTCCCGAGGGCGTCTCGTCCAACAGCGCCGTGTTCCACTGCAAAGGCAGGCCCGCGTTTTGCAGCATTTGATTGTTCTGCGTCTGCACCATGACGTTCTGCTGAGTCAGCGTCGTATTGAGTGACTGGAGCTGCGTGATCTGCGTCTGCTGGCTCTGCGCCAGCGCCTCCAGCGTACTCACCTTGTCCCAAATTTCCTGCAAAGAGCGCATCGTCGGCGCGGGTGCCCCTGGAGGAGTGAGCGCACCGCCCTGGGCCAGAGCGGAAGCTGTGAATGACACAAGGAGAAGGGCGGCGAGCTGAGTTTTCATGGATGGAGCGGTGGAATCCATCCGGCGTGGTCCCGTGGTGGTCGGGGTGGAGCCACCGGGATGCCACACGGCATCGCCGGGACCTCGCCGGATGTGCCGCAAGCCTGCCATTCATCCCCGCCGGTCCAAGCAGGCGGCCATCCGTAAAATTACGCACGGCCCACGAGTTCACGATTTCAGCATGACCCCGACCAGAAGCGCCCGTGTGCGCACGTTATGCCCTCCAGACACAACAACTCCATCATGAAGCGCACCCTTCTCCTTCTCTTCGCTCTTTGCCCTTTGCTCTCCGCACAGGACATCCAGCGCCTCATCGCCATCGACAACGTGTGCGCGTGGCCGAACCTCACGCTGCTGCCGGATGGCAGCCTCAACGCCACCATCTTCGGCAAACCCAGCCACGGGCAGATGGAAGGCGCTGTGGAGGTCTGGAACAGCCCCAACGGCGAGTTTTGGCACAAGCGCGGCATCCCTGCACCAAACGAGCCACACACCAACCGCATGAACCACGCGGCTGGCATCGCCAAGAACGGCGATCTCCTCGTGCTCTGCTCCGGCTGGACGGACGTGAAGCAGCCGCAGCGGCCCAAACAGCCCGTCTTTCGCGATGACATCCTCTCGCTGTGGGTTTGCCGTAGCAACGATGGCGGCAAGACGTGGTCGCAAATCAAAGAGTTCCCCGCGCCCGATGCTGGTTGGACGCATTACATCCCGTTTGGCGATATCAAACAAGGTGACGACGGCGCTTTGCACGTCTCCTGCTACGGTGGCGAGTTCACCGATCCGACGAAGAGCACGAAGACCAAAGGTTACCGCTCCTGGCACTTCCGCAGCGATGACGATGGCCGAACGTGGCAACGCACCGGCACCATCGGCCCGAAGAGCAACGAAACAACGATCCTTCATCTCGGCGGCGAGCGCTGGATGGCTGCCGCCCGCGAGACTGGCATGGACCTCTTCATCTCCGAAGACGACGGCGACACCTGGGGCGAACCCAACCGCGTCACACAGAAGAACGAAATCAACGGTCATCTCGTCCGCTTGAAAGATGGTCGTATCCTTCTCAGCCACGGTAGCCGCATCAAAGGCCAGACCGGTGTCCTCGCCAAAATCACCGCCGACGAAGGTAAAACCTGGACCGAGCCCGTGCGCCTCGCGAACACGCTTGAGTCCGATTGCGGCTACCCCAGCACCGTCCAGCGTACCGATGGCAAACTCGTCACCGCCTGGTATTCCAAAGCCAGCGAGAACCATCAGCGCTACCACATGGGCGTGGCGGTGTGGGAAGTTCCCATGCCATGATCGCCTGATGCATTCCATCGAATGCCTGCGAAGGAGGAGCTGGCTCAGGCCGTATCATGGATACCATGCCACTCCCTCTCACCCGCCGAGATTTCCTGCGCCGCTCCGGTATGGGACTGGCGGCGCTGGGTTTGGCGGACTTGCAGGCTGCAAAGCCGCACTTCGCACCGAAGGCGAAGCGAGTGATTCATTTCTTCCTCAATGGCGGGCCGTCGCATGTGGATACGTTTGATCCGAAGCCGGCGCTGGCACGCTACGCGGGGAAGCCAGTGCCGAGTCATCGCATCACGGAGCGGAAGACGGGCGCGGCGTTTCCTTCGCCGTTCACGTTTCAGCGATATGGGCAGAGTGGGATCGAGGTGAGCGAGCTTTTCGCGAAAACGGCGGCACACATCGACGACATCGCGGTGATCCGCTCGATGCAGGCGCAGGTGCCGAACCACGAGCCATCCCTGATGCTCATGAACTGCGGGGATTCGATCCAAGCTCGCCCGAGCATGGGTGCCTGGCTGACGTATGGCCTCGGCAGTGCGAACGAGAACCTGCCGGGCTTCATCGCGATGTGCCCCGGCGGCATGCCGATCAAAGGCGCGGAGAATTGGCAATCGGCGTTTTTGCCGGGGGCGTTTCAGGGGACGTATGTCGATTCGAAGCACGAGACGGTGGATCGCCTGATCGAAAACATCCGCAGCCCGCATGCGGACACGAGCGTGCAGCTTCGCCAGCTCGAGCTGCTGCGTCGGATCAATGCAGCGCACAAGGCGGAGCGCAGTGATTCACGGTTGGAGGCTCGCATTCAGAGCTTCGAGCTAGCCTTTCGGATGCAGATCGAGGCGGCGGACGCGTTTGATGTCACGAAAGAGCCTGAGCACATCCGAAAGCTCTACGGTCAGGGCGTTCACGCACGCCAGACGCTCATCGCGAGGCGTCTCCTGGAGCGCGGTGTGCGCATGGTGCAGCTCTGGCATGGCGCGGGGCAGCCCTGGGACAACCACGACAACATCGAAACAAATCACCGCAAGCTCTCGAACGACATCGACCAGCCCATCGCGGCGCTTTTGAGTGATCTCAAACAACGCGGCATGCTGGAGGACACGCTGGTCATCTGGGGTGGTGAATTCGGCCGCACGCCCACGGTGGAACTCAGTGGCGGCAAATCCAAACTGGGCCGCGATCACAATCACTACGGCTTTAGCATGTGGATGGCGGGCGGCGGCATCAAGGGCGGCACCGTGCATGGCAGCACCGATGAGTTCGGCTTCGCCGCTCAGGAAAACCCCACCAGCGTGCATGATCTGCATGCGACGATCCTTCATCTCATGGGCATCAACCATGAGGAGCTGACTTACCGCTACGCGGGGCGTGACTTCCGTCTCACGGATGTGTATGGTGACGTCCTCCGGCCCATCCTCGCATGAAAACAGCCCTGCTCTTTTGCTGCTGCATCACGCTCGCCAGCGCGAAGGAGCCGCATTGGAGCCATAAGGCACCGGTGCAGGCTCCAGGCAGCATCGACGGCTTCATTCGTGAAAAACTCACCGCGGCAGGTTTGAAGCCCGCTGGACCTGCTGAGGCGCGTGTGCTGCGAAAAAGGCTTCATTTCGATCTTCTCGGCCTCCCACCTGATCCATCCGATCAGTCTGATCCGACCGATCCATCCTACATCGACCACCTCCTCCAAAATCCGCGCTTCGGTGAACGCTGGGGCCGCCACTGGCTGGACGTGGCCCGCTATGCCGAATCGAATGGCCGTGAGTCAAACCTGACCTTCCCCCATGCGTGGCGCTACCGCGACTACATCATCGACGCCGTGAACGCGGATGCGCCCTATGACCGCTTTATCACCGAGCAAATCGCGGGTGATCTTTTGCCCGCTAAAGACGACGCCGAGCGGGCGCGTCTTCTCATCGCCACTGGCTTCCTCGCCATCGGGGCGAAGGGGCTCAACGAAATGAACCCCGCGCAGTTCGCCGCCGATGTGGCGGACGAGCAGCTCGATGCGGTGACTCGTGCGGTGCTCGCCAGCAGCATCGCCTGTGCTCGCTGTCATGATCACAAGACTGATCCCTTCTCCATGGAGGACTACTACGGCCTTGTGGGCATCTTCAAGAGCACGCAAACCTTCTACGGTAACTGGATCGACAGCGAAAACGGCAACCACGGCCACCTCATCCGCCTGCCGGAGCTGCCCAACCAGACCATCGTCGGCAAATCACTGCCTGAGTCTCGTGTGAAGCAGCTCCAGGCCGATCTGGCTAAACTCAACGCCGACGAAAAAGAACAGCAGGCCTACATCGCCAAAGCCCAGGCTGAGAAGCGGGACATCAGCAGCGAGTTCCATAAGCTGCTCACCAATGCGCTGCGTATCCTGTGGACGCGTGGTGGTGTGGAGGGCGCTCTCGAAGCGGTAGATGACAAAGGCCGCGCTCTCCCACTCTGCATGGGCGTGAAGGATACGAAGATCGTCGATTCACCGCTCTACGAACGCGGTGAGCTAACGCAGCCGCGTGACACGGTTCCGAGGCGCTTTCCAAAGCTCCTGGGTATCGAAATGAGCCTGCCGAAGGATCAAAGCGGACGC
The DNA here is from genome assembly GCA_044370285.1 of Prosthecobacter sp. GTDB lineage: Bacteria > Verrucomicrobiota > Verrucomicrobiia > Verrucomicrobiales > Verrucomicrobiaceae > Prosthecobacter. The sequence continues at coordinate 47,513 of JBILVU010000010.1, read as the reverse complement.
CTCGAACTGGCGAGATGGCTCACCAGTCGGCAAAACCCGCTCACCGCCCGCGTGATGGTGAATCGCATCTGGCGGCATCTTTTCGGCGCGGGCTTGGTGCGAACGATGGATGACTTCGGCGTCACCGGTGAAGCTCCGAGTCACCGGGAGTTGCTGGATTACCTCGCCGTGAAGTTCATGGATGGCGGCTGGTCGGTGAAGAACCTGATCAAGGAGATCTTGATGTCGGAGACGTATCGTAGAACGAGTTTTCCAACTCGTTCAGCGAACGGGTTGGAAAACCCGTTCTACAAAGATCCCGACAACCGCCTACTCTCGCACACCAACAAGCGCCGACTCGATGCCGAGGTCATTCGCGATTCCATGCTGGCCGTTTCCGGTTTGCTTGACACCTCACGCCGTCCCGGATCACTCGCGGCGGAGCTGGATGGGCAATCCGTCTCCCTCATCGACTTCAACAACAAGCTGCCAAAGGACCTCGATGGCTCCCACCGTCGCTCGATTTACCTACCGGTGATCCGTGATCACCTTCCCGATGTGCTGGAGCAGTTCGACGTGGCCAATCCAAACCTCGTCACCGGTGACCGCGATGTGACCAATGTGCCGCTGCAAGGCCTGTACCTGCTCAATGGTCCCTTTGTGCAGGAAATGGCCGCTGCACTCGCGAGACGCATCGAGAAGGCTCCAAATCGAGTTGAGCAGGCTTTCGAGCTTTGCTTCAACCGCAGCCCGGACGCGCACGAAGTGGCTCTAGCCGAGAAATTTCTCCAAACCCCTCACGCCGACGAATCGAAGCTCTTTACCGCCTTTTGCCAATCCCTGCTTTGCAGCGCGGAGTTTCGTTTTTCTGATTAAGTTCGTAGTTCGGGCTTCAGCCCGCCCATCTTTGATGAAAAGCACACGTAACAACAACCCGACGGCCTAAAGGCCGAACGACGAACATGAACGCACGCCGCCACTTCCTCCAAACCACCTCCTCCGGCATCGGCTGGCTGGCGTTTTCGGCGTTGGCTCAGGCGAAGGGTGGACTGGCATCGAAGACACCGCATTTGGCCGCTCGGGCAAAGCGGGTGATCTTCCTCACCATGCGCGGCGGCCCGTCCCATGTGGACCTTTTTGACTACAAGCCAGAGCTGACAAAGCGCGATGGCAAGACAGCGGACCTTGGCCGTGACTCAGCGGGAGCGAAGCTGTATGCCCCCGTGCATGAGCTGCGTCAGCATGGTCAATCCGGCCAATGGATCACCAGCCTTTATCCGCACCTCGCGAAGCACGCGGACGAACTTTGCATCATCAACTCGATGCACACGGATCTGCCGAATCATGCGCAGGCCTTTGGGCAGATGCACACAGGCTCGTTTCAGTTTGTGCGGCCCTCCATCGGCGCTTGGACGCTGTACGGGCTTGGCACAGAGAATGAAAATTTGCCCGGCTTCATCACGCTAAATCCACCGGCGGACAACGGTGGGGCGCAGAACTACGGCAGCGCGTTCCTGCCCGCGATCTGCCAAGGCACGAAGATCGGCGGATCGCAGCTCCCGGACCTCTACGCGGCGCTTTTGAACAAGGACGTGGCCCCAGGACCGCCGATGAAGAACATCGAGAACAAGAATGTGCCGCGTGATCTTCAACGTGCGCAGATCGATCTCATTCGCGGCCTGAATGAACGGAAGATGGCGCGTGACGGCCATCACCCCGAGATCGAAGGGGCGATCGAATCCTTTGAGCTGGCCTTCCGCATGCAGAGCGAGGTGCCCGATGTGCTGGACCTGCGCGGCGAGCCGGAGCACATCCGCCAGCTCTACGGCATCGGCGTGGGCAAAGATCAATTTGCGCGGCAGTGCCTACTGGCGCGACGTTTGGCGGAGGCGGGCGTGCGCTTCATCGAGATCGCCTCGCCGGGGAACTGGGATCATCACAATCGCCTGCGTGAGCAACTCGCGACGAATTGTGCCGCCACCGATCAGCCCATCGCGGCGCTTTTGACCGATCTGAAAGCACGCGGCATGCTCAAGGATACGCTGGTGGTCTGGGCAGGCGAATTTGGCCGCACGCCGTATGCGCAGAGTGGCGACGGTCGTGATCACAATCACAAAGGCTACAGCATCTGGATGGCTGGCGGCGGTGTAAAAGGCGGCCTGCGCTACGGCTCCACCGATGAGATCGGCTACCGCGCTGTGGAGAACCGCATGCACATCCACGATTGGCACGCGACGATGCTGCACCTCCTCGGCCTCGACCACACGAAGCTCACCTACAACCACGGCGGCCGGAATTTCCGCCTCACGAACGTGGGCGGCGAGGTAGCAACGGGGATTTTAGCATGACCTGAGACGCCAAATCCACCTCTATGCCGGTTGACGCCTCATTCGGTCTTCGCGTAGCTTGGCGGGATGTTCCGCTCCAGCCTTCCCGTCCTATTTGCTCTATCATGCAGCCTCGTCGCGCTAGCCGATGAAGCTAAAAAAGATCCGCCCAAGCCGGAGGCGAAACCCGCCGAGAAAAAGGAGGAGCCAAAGAAGGACGACAAAAAGGAAGAATCGTCTGTCACGCATGGCTCCGTGACCATTGGCGGCAAGGAAGTGAAGTACAAAGCCACGGCAGCGATGCTGCCGATCCTGAAAGCGGATGGCAACCCCTCGGCGCAGGTGTTTCACATCGCCTACACGAAGGAAGGCGCGGATGCGAAGACACGCCCGGTGACGTTTTGCTTCAATGGCGGCCCCGGCAGCAGCAGCGTGTGGCTGCATCTCGGGGCCTTCGGGCCGCGGCGGGTGGATTTGCCTGCGGATGGGCTCACGCCGCCGAAGCCGCCGGGCGGTCTCGTGCCAAATGAATTCTCCCTGCTGAGTGATACGGATCTCGTCTTCATCGACCCGGTGAATACCGGCTTCAGCACGGCCACCGATCCGCAGAAGGTGAATGAATTCCTCGGCGTGAAGGAGGACATCACCGCGGTGGCTGAATTCATCCGACTGTGGATCACCCGCGAGAAGCGCTGGTCCTCGCCGAAGTTCCTCGCCGGTGAAAGCTACGGCGGCATTCGCGGCGGCGGTCTGGCGGAGCATCTCGCGTCCCGTCATCGCATCTATTTAAATGGTCTGATCATCGTCTCCGGCCTGCTGGACTACGACACGCTCATCGGCACGACCATCAATGACCTGCCAAACATGGTGCTGGTGCCCGCCCTCGCGGCCGTGGCGCATTACCACAAGCGCCTGCCTGCCGATCTCCAAAACGCCCCGCGTGACAAGGCCATCGCCGAGGCGCGTGACTTTGTGTATCGCGACTACTCGCACGCCCTGCACATGGCGCATGCCTTGCCCAAAGCTGAACGTGCCACGGTGGTGAAGAAGCTCGCCCGCCTCACCGGCCTGCCGGAGAAGCTCATCGACGACCACAACATGCTCATCAGCGGCGGACTTTTCCGCGAGCACCTGCTGCGGGATCAGGGACTCGTGCTAGGTGCCTACGATGCCCGCGTCACCGGCCGCGATGCCGATGTCTCGGAGAATTTTCCCGAGATCGATCCCTTCATGAACGTCGTCGGCGGCATCGCGGCGGCCAGCATGAATGCCTACCTGCGCGAGGAGCTGAAATTTGAGCGTGATCTACCCTACGAGGCACTGAAGCCCCAGCCCGGCTGGAATCACGGCGAAGGCAATCACTACACCAGCGTGAACCACGACCTCGCCAAGGCCATGAAGGGCAATCCTCACCTCCATGTGCTCACCTTGATGGGCTGGGCCGATCTCGTGACTCCGCCGGACAACATGGTCCACAGCCTCCGCCACCTCGCCATCCCGGCCGAGCTTCAGAAAAACATCCACACCGCCGAATACGACGCCGGCCACATGATGTACACCAATCAGCCGGACATGAAAAAGATGCACGCTGACATCGCCGCCTTCATCGCGGCGTGTTTGAAGTAAGCATGCCGTGAAATAACCAAGGAATGCCTCAAAGCTCCTTTCCGACTCATCCGGAAAATTGATGCATTCCTCGATCATGGTCTTCTGGCGGCGCCCCTCACCTAACCTCTCCCCGCCATCCTCCCAAAAAGCAGGCGGATACGCCCAGCGGGGAGAGGGACTGAAAAGTGCGCGGGCTGATTTTTGGCTGCTTTACATTCACTGGGCAGAAGCTGACGCGGGCATTCCGGTCCCTCTCCCCGCGAGCGGTAGCCGATGACTGCACGGCATGGTCCGGGGAGAGGTTAGGTGAGGGGACGTTGAACAATCTGCCGCCCGGAGAAGTCGCCAACTTCCCGGATGAACCGATTTTCCTTGGTTGTCTTTGACCGAGGCGATTTCGTCTGTCTGGCGATGCCTCGAAGGCGACTTTGTGAAATTTTTCACAAAATCGGGTTGCCCCTCCCTCCCTCGACCGGATAATCGGCCCCAGATGACCCCCTCGCTGCCCTTTGCTGCCATTGACCTGCTCTCCCTCGCCGTCTCGCTCGGGAAGATCGTTTTCCTCTGCTTTCTGGTCATTCTGCCGCTTGTGTCGATCTCGGTGTATTTCGAGCGTCGTCTGTCTGCCGTGATCCAGGACCGCGTGGGTCCGAACCGCGTCGGCGTGCCACTCACGCTCTTCGGCTTCAAGAAGGACTGGCAGCCCCTCGGTATCGGCGGACTCGCCCAAGCGGCGGCGGATGGATTGAAGTTCATCCTGAAGGAGGACTTCGTGCCTGCCCATGTGCGAAAGGTTTACTACTGGATGGCTCCCTGCCTCGTCGTGGTGCCCGCCCTGCTCACCTGCGCGGTGTTGCCCTTCGGCAGCGAGATCGATCTGAGCTTCCTCAATCCCATCGTGACCTCGATTTTCGGCGGCAGCGGCTTTACCGAGCCGGTGAAGCTCGTCATCGCTGATCTCAGCGTCGGGCCGCTCTTCACCTTCGCCATCGCCTCCATCGGCGTGTATGGCATCGTGCTCGCCGGATGGGCATCGAACTCCAAATACCCCTTCCTCGGCGGGGTGCGCTCTAGCGCCCAGATGATCTCGTATGAGATCTCCCTCGGCCTCTCGATCATCCCTGTCTTCATGATCTTCGGCGATCTGAATCTCGGCAAGATGGCCGCCTACCAGGACGCGAACGGCTGGCTCCTGCTGCCCTTCTGGGGCGAGGGCCTCAGCTTCCAGCGCTGGGCGCTCATGATCCCCATCGTCATCAGCTTTTGCATCTTCACCGTCTCCATGTTTGCCGAGACGAACCGCCTGCCCTTCGACCTCGCGGAGTGCGAGACCGAACTCGTCGCCGGTTATCACACCGAGTACAGCTCGATGAAATTCGCCCTCTTCTTCATGGGTGAGTATGCCGCCATGATCATCGGCTCCGGCATGGCTGTGACGCTCTTCCTCGGCGGCTGGAGCATTCCCTTCGCGCCCTATCTCGGCCTGGCCTTTGAAGCCGGAAACACCCCCTGGTGGCTCGGTCTGCTGCACATCGCCACCTTCTTCGCCAAGGTCTTCGCCTTCATCCTCTTCTTCATTGCCATCCGCTGGACGCTGCCCCGCTTCCGCTTTGACCAGTTGATGGCCCTCGGCTGGAAAATCTTCTTCGAGCTCGCCCTCGCGAACGTCTTCCTCACCGCCCTGATCCTTTGGTGGACGCAGAAGTAAGCTTCTTCTCCACCCAAAACGCGGCGTGGGCACCCAAAAAGCCGCCAAGTGTGTCCGCCAGCCAGTCCCAGACATCATTGCCGCTGCGGCCAGGCGTGAAGGTTTGATGCCACTCGTCCAAAACGCCCACGAGAGAGCAAAACAGCACCGCGAGCACGATGGCGGCCGTCTTGCCCTGCGCGAGGCCAGCGAGCCGCAACCCCAGCAGAAAGCACATCCCGCCCAGCGTGAAGTAGGTGGCATGCTCGACTTTGTCGATGCCCGGAAAGCCGCCGGGAAGCGCGATGCCCGGCTGCGCGGAGAGCATGTAGAGCACAGCGCCCCACACGATGACCACGAGACGCCAGAATAGGGCTTTGGAGAGGATGGAAAGCATGGGGGAGGTAAAAGGTCGGGCGGTCACTGGAAGCCGCTTTGGAGGTTTAATCCGATGTTTTCCATACGACATCGTTTTCGACGTACGAATATCGCCTTTCGCTACTCTGGCAGCTTGTCGAAATGAAACTGGCAGCAGCCGAGGTCGAGGGTTTTGGCATTGTTCGAGAGCTTTTCGCGGAAGGCGATGGCGAGGGCGTAGATGCGCTGCTGGCCTTGTTTTTCCACTTCGAGCAGACCGGCCTCTTTGAGGACGCGGAGGTGCTTGGAAACGTTGTAGGGCGTGACGTGGAGTGCTTCGCACAGCTCGGTCACTGGCTTCGCCCCGGCGATGAGCTGGCGCACGAGCCGCAAGCGCGTCGGCTCGCCCAGCGCACGCATGGCGCTGAGGCAGTCGAAGGTTTTGCGTCCGGGCATGCGGAGGGAATACAGCGCGGAGGATTTTTCTGCAAGATGCGTGCTTGGCGCTTGTTTATTTGCCACATCTGGCAAATAAACACGACCCATGTCCCAACGCGCACGCTACATCATGATCGGAGGCTTCCTCGGAGCCGGTAAAACGACCACCGTCGGCCGGTTGGCGAAGCATCTCTCCGACCAAGGCCTCAAAGTCGGCCTCATCACGAACGATCAGGCCGGCGGCCTCGTGGACACCAAACTGCTTCGCGGCCAGGGCTACGCGACGGAGGAAATCGCGGGCGGCTGCTTTTGCTGCCGCTTCAACACGCTCGTCGATGCGGCGAGCAAGCTCACGAACGACTCCAAACCCGATGTCTTCATCGCCGAGCCAGTCGGGAGCTGCACCGACCTCGTCGCCACGGTGACGTATCCGCTGCGCCGCATGTATGGCGATGCCTTCACCATCGCACCGCTGAGCGTGCTGGTGGACCCGATCCGCGCCCGGCGTGTGTTCGGACTCGATGACGGCGGCACGTTCTCCTCCAAAGTGGCCTACATCTTCAAAAAGCAGCTCGAAGAGGCCGACATCATCGTCATCAGCAAAAGCGATCTCATCGACGACGCCCAGCGCGAGGAGCTACGAGCCGTTTTGACGAAGGAATTCCCGCTCGCGAAGGTCGTCACGGCCTCGCCACGTCAGGAAACCGGCCTCGACGAGCTTTTCGCCAGCCTCATGACGGACGAACAGGCGCGGCGCAATCCGATGGCCGTCGATTACGAAGTCTATGCCGATGGCGAGGCGCTCCTCGGCTGGTTGAATGCTACCGTCACGCTGAAGTCGGACGATGAGTTCGAGGCGAACGACTTCCTCAAAAAGCTCGCCACGCATGTGCAGGGGCGTTTGCAGCTCGCAGGCGTCGAGATCGCCCATTTCAAGATGACCTTCAGCCCCGACGACGGCATCGCGGGCGAGCTGGCGAGCATCAATCTCGTGCGCAGCGATTACGTGGCCGAACTCGGCATGGAACTCGACGAACCCAGCACTGGCGGCCAGCTCATCATCAATCTGCGTGCCGAGGCTGATCCGGCATCGCTGATGGAATCGGTGAAAGCGGCTCTCGATCAGGTGAGAAGCAGTTTCTTCGGCCTGCAGGCCGTGTTGGAACACGAAGAGCACTTCCGCCCCGGCAAGCCGGTGCCTACGCATCGAGATGCGTGAGGCTTCGAGCAGCTTTCTCATCCATGGATCGGGAAGCCATGAACGGGTGGAAACCTTGACACGCCGCCTCTTCTCCCGGATGAGCAACGCCGCATGATCACCTACAATCCCAAGGACTGGTGGAAGCTCATTTTTGCCTTTCACCGCAGCGATACCTTCCGCGTGCTGCTGCCCGGCATGATCGCCGTGGCGTTCTACACGGCGCTGATCGCCTGGCTGGAGAACGAGGTCTTTCATGTGACCTTCCGCAACACGACCGTGGTGCACACACTGATCGGTTTTGTGCTTTCGATGCTGCTCATCTTCCGCACCAACACGGCCTACGAACGCTGGTGGGAAGGCCGCAAGCTGTGGGGCAGCTTCGTGAATAACTCGCGTAACCTAGCGCTGAAGCTCAACGCCTTCCTGCCGGAGGCCGCGACGGAGCAGCGGGCGATGTTCCGTGCTCTCATCCACAACTTCATCCACGCCTCAAAGGATCATCTGCGCAAAGGCGTGGATGTGAAGAAGCTGACGGTGGAGGGCGGTTATGACGCGGCTTACTTTGCCAAAGGCGGCCATGTGCCGAATCAGGTGCTGAAGGCCCTCTTCGTCGAGATCAACCGTCTGTACACCTCCGGCGTGATCTCCGGTGAGCAGCTCATCGTGCTCAATGCCGAGCTGCAATCCTTTGCCGACAACCTAGGAGCCTGCGAGCGCATAAAGAAGACGCCAATCCCGTATGCTTACAGCCTGTTTTTGAAGAAGGTGATCTTCCTGTATGTCTTCACCATGCCGATCGGTTTTGTGCTGGATTACAGCTACTGGGCCGTGCCGGTGGTGACGCTGATTTTCTATGCTTTCGCCAGCATCGAGGTGATCGCCGAGGAAATCGAGGACCCGTTTGGCACCGAGGCGAATGACCTGCCGACCGATTCGATCAGCGAAACGATCCGCGCCAACCTGCACGACATCCTGTGAGCATCGCATCAAGTATCGCCGCCGTCTTCCGCAAGAACCGCGTGCCATGCCTCGCGCTCAACCTCGTCGTCATCACGCTGGTGGGCAGTTACTATCAGGTGCCAGCCATCGCGGAAGTGTGGGAGGCGGTGGGGGCGTTCAAACTGAAGTGGGCGTATGCCTTTTCACTCGGCTCCACCCTCTTCGCGGCGGTGCTGCTGCCCTCGCTGGTGCAGCTTTGGATGGGCACGCTGCCAGCGGAAGGTCGCTGGAGGCGTGTGGGGCTGCTTGCGCTGTTCTGGGGTTATCGCGGCATGGAGATCGATTTGTTCTACCAGGTGCAGGGATGGCTTTTCGGCACGGGCAACGATGCGGCAACGCTGATCAAGAAGGTGGCGGTGGACCAGTTCGTGATGAGTCCGCTCTGGTTTGTGCCCACCGTGCTCATCGCCATGCGCTGGGTGGACATGGGCGGCTCATGGGCGCGCACGCGGGCCTCGCTCACGCGGGAGTTTTGGATGCGCACCTGCCCCACGGTGATGGTCACGAACTGGCTGGTGTGGATTCCCACCCTGGCGCTGGTTTACAGCCTGCCACCAGCCTTGCAGTTCCCGCTCTTCTCGGTCGTGATGTGCTTCTTCATCCTCATCGTCACGCTGCTGGCACGCGGCGATCAGCGCAGCATCAAGTAGTGGCGCGTCTTGCCGTGCTTCTGCTTGTTCGTCAGCGGCGGCAGGTCGAGATGGAAAAAGTGGCGCAGGGTCTTGGTGTGATGTTTCAAGACGGCTTTCGCGGCTTCTTTGAGCGCCATCCAGCGTTTCCACGGATGATCCGGCGCATGCATGACGTGCCGAAGCAGGCTGAGCCACTCCACATAAGCGCGTGAGATATCTCCCTCGGCGATGCCGGCCTTCATCTCGGTCGCGCCGGAGCGCTCGGGATGCAGCATGGCATCGAGCAGTTCCGCCGCGCCTTCGCCGTAATCGACGGGCAGGCCGTTTTCGAGATAACCATGGTGATTGACGAAACCAAAGGTGCCGCGGCACACGGCCGCGAGCCGCTCGGAGCCGCAATCGAGAGGCAGATCGAACTTCGAGCCGCTACGTAGATTCGCCAGGTGATGCACGAGATCATCGGCGGGATAGCTTTCATCTTCCAAAGCGGCCACGACAGCCAGTCCCTCGCCATGCTGGAAGAAGCTGAAGATCTCGCCGCGCCGTGTTGGCACACCATCGGCATCGATGAGGCCGAGCGTGCGCCACGCATGAATCGGCGAGCCAGAACGCGGCTCACGATCCGTGGTGGAGGTCTGCGAGTGGATGCCCGTTTCGTTTTTGACCACGATGCTGCGCTCCTGCGGATGGAAGAGCCGCTTTCCATGGCTGTCCTCGTAGGCCATGACCTCCACCGGAGCGAGATCGAAGCAGGCAAACACGAGGTTCTCCTTCACCACCGTGCCGATGAATTCCGGCGCGACGTCTTGAACGACCTCCTCGACATTCGCGAGGATGGCTTTCGCGAGCTCACCGGCATGCAGCACGGTGATTTCTTCCAGCGGGATGGTCTCAGCCTTGCGAGGCAGTTTGAGCAGACGACGGATGGATTTGGTTGGCTTGATAAGATCTCCGTCCGGCGTTCCGAGGCTGATCTCGACGCCGTAGGTGACCTCTTTCTCACGACGGATCTTCCCCACGCGGCCGATGCCATGTGCAAACTTCGCGGCGAAGGCCGGAACGGTGAGCGTGGCATGCACACGGCTCAGCGGCACGCGTTGGAGGGCGTGTTGGTGCTTTCGCTCCCATTCGCCGGTGGAGTTCCAAATCTGCTTCTCGGTGGCTTCGAGGCCGAAAAGAGCCTTTTCGGCTTCGGGAGGCATGTGAGAGACGTTTTCTTCCAAACCGAGCAGCGGAGGTACTTTGGCGAAAAGACGTTCGGCGAAGCGGTTGGCGGCTTCGAAGGGGTTTTCTTGCTTCAACGCCGCATGCTTCATCACACGCAAAAAAATCGGCCAGGCCAGCAAGGCGCTGCGATGAAGCCTCGCAGGTCTCGCATCGAAGATCGACGGACTGTCGCGGCTGGTGATGACATGGCCTTTGTCATCCAGGCCACGTCGTCCGGCACGGCCATACATCTGCAACAGCTCATCCGGAGCGAGTTTATGCTCGCTGCGACCATCATGGAAGGTCGTCCCAGCGACGTGAACGCTGCGCACGGAGAAATTTATGCCCGCAGCGAGTCCCATCGTCGCCACGATGACACGAAGCTGACCGGCTTTGGCCAGCGGCTCGATCACACCCGCTCGTGCGCCATACGAAAGCCCGCTGTGATGAAAGGCGATGCGCCGCTCGATCAGCGTGGCGAGATCCTTACCGCACACGGCCCGCTGCTCCGGCGTGAGATCCAGCGGATCTCCCATCGGCAGATCAGCGGCGAGACGGCGTGCGATGGACTCCGCTTCTTTGCGTCGGGGTGCAAAGATGAGCAGTGGCGCAAGGTCGGCGAGCATCACCGCCGCAGCGAAACGCGGCCAGTAGTTCTCGAACTGCTTCTGACGCTGCGGAAGAGCCTCCATCGGCGCTTCTTCGAGAGGCACGGGGCGATCCTTCGTCAAAACGACCTCGGCTTTGCGGTTTAGCGTGCGCATCCACACCACGACATCCTCCGGGTTGGCCACGGAGCCACTGAGCAGCAGCAAACGCGTGTTCGCCGGCGCGAGAGCGATGGCGGCCTCGTAGTTCGCTCCGCGAGCGTGATCGGAGATCATTTGGTATTCGTCGATCACGAGCAGCGAGGGGCCTTCACCGCGCACGAGACGCTCAAGCTGCGTCTCCAGCGTCGCCACCAAGACGGGCGCATCGACATTCTCCGCGATGTCGCCCGTGGCGATGCCGACATTCCACTTCGCGTCCTTCCACTCGGCGTATTTGTCATTCGCCAGCGCCCGCGTAGGCACGGTGTAGATGGCCTGACCTTGCAGATGGCGGCCCTGATGCAGCAGCTCGAAGATGTAAGTCTTCCCTGCCCCGGTGGGAGCGCTCACGACGACATCCGTGCCCTCTCGCAACAGACTCACCGCCTGGTGCTGCCAGGGATCGGGTAGTTTGAGTTGGTTGAGGGAGGGCAGCATGCTGAGCCGGTTTTGTGGCTGGAAATGGCGGAGGCCCGCACTAGAATCAACCCATGACCGACGCCGAACTCAGAAGAATCGTAGCCGAAACCTCCCGCATCGTGGCTGCTACCCAGCAGCAGATCGGCGCATTGAACAACAAATGGGGCAGCTACACCGAGGGAATGGCGCTTCCTTCGATGACCAAGCTGCTTCAGGACAAGTTTCACATGGAGTTCATCGCTCCGCGTGCGACGCGGCTCAAAGGTGGCGAATCTATGGAGCTGGACGTTTTTGCTTATAACAACGGGAAGCGAAACCAGGCCGTGGTTGTAGAGGTAAAGAGCCACGCAAAGATGGATTCCATTGAGCAGCTCAAGCGAATCATGAAGGACTTTCCGAAGTTTTACCCGGAGCACCGGGACAAGGAACTCTTCGGTATCATCGCGGCGGTGGACATCTCCCAGGAGGTGGCGAAGAAGGCGATGAAGGAGGGCTTCTATGTGGCGCGGATTTCCGACGAGACCTTCAAGCTCCAGGTGCCCGCAGGCTTCCGGGCGCATTCGTTCAAGGCGGGCAAATAAAGCGCTTTCAAGCCTCCGCCATGACTGGCTTCATGATCGGCTCCGCCACGGCGGCACGCGATGAAGCGAGCGCGGTGGTGATCTCGGCCTTCAGCCAGATTTTGACTCCATCCCAGAGAAGACGCAGGGCGCTGGGATCGGGCGAGAAGCTAAAGCGTGGCGACCAGAAGTGGCCGTGGTTTTTCATGCCGTAGATGCCTTTGCGGATGCGTTCGCGGCCGAGGTGGGCGAGGCGGCGGTTGTAGAAGGCCATGAAACGACCAAAGAGAGCGCCCGCAGTGCCGTTGTAGGGCATCTGCTTCCATTCTTCCTTCGGGTTCATGTAAACGCCGCGCACGGGGCCGATGAAATAAGCGCCGAGATCCATGAGGAAGGCGGCGTGCATGAGCTCGGCATCGCCGAGGTAGAAGTACTTCTCTTTGTAGAGCGCATCGAACCAAGTGCGCCAGGCTCGCGGGTAGGCGAGGTTGAGATAATCGACGGTTTCCTTCACGCACTCGCCTTTCACCTCGCGGAGGATCATCTCCGTGGCGGCGGAGACGGTGTGGGCACAGAAATCGAGGCCGTGGCTATAGAGCGGGTCCATGAAGCCAGCGGCATCGCCGACGATGATCCAGCGATTCCCCGCGATGCGATCGGAGCGGTAGATGAGGTTCTTGTAGGAGAAGACATCGTCCTCATCGGGGATGGCATTTTCAAACATGAGCCTGCCGATGGGATGCGTGAGCAGATGCGCCTGGAGACGGGCGAGGGGATTGGGACCTTCCGGCGGATTGTAAATGCGGCGATCCCAAGTGACACCGGCGCTGAAGCTGCCGTCCGGCAAAGGAATGATCCAGCTCCACCAGCCGTGGCCCATGAGGTGGTTCGTGGCGGAGGTGCGGTTTGCTTTTGCCCCCATGGTGAGACCGGGATGCATGCGACGGCTCTTAAAGCTGTCGAGGTCGTTGACGTTGGTGAAGCGGCACCAGATCGACGAAGTGGGATGCTCCTCGGCAAAACTGCGCAGCATGCCCATTTTTTTGGCGAGCACGGCGGCCTTGCCGGAGGCATCGAGCACCCAGCGGGCGGTCACAGTGCGCATCTGGCCTTCCAGCGGCATGATCTCGAGCGTGTGAGGCGTGCTGTCCTCGGACAGCGAGATCATTTTGACGGTGGCGGGGCGCATCAGCTCGCAGCCATACATTTGCGCCTCCTCCAGCAAATGCTCGTCGAGCAGCTCGCGGTCGAGCTGGTAGGTGGGCAGTCGGGACTGGAAGGTGGGGCCGATCTCCGTGAGGTCGCAGACGGAATCCGTGGGTGATTTGCAGAACCACAGGCGCAGGCCGTGCTTCATGTACTGGCGGCCCGTGAGGTAGTTTCCCTGATGCAAAACGCGGGTGAGGAAGCAGCCAGCCACCTCGGAGGTGCTCTCGCCCACCTTGCGGTTGAAATGCGCGGTGCGTTCCACCACAAGCACTTTGAGCTCGGGATGCTCCCGCTTCAGCAGGATGCCAGCGGCGGAACCGGAAAAGGCACCGCCCATGATGACAACATCGTAATCGGCGGCGGGAGATTTCATGAAGTGAAAAAGGAAGTTGTCGTCGAAGGCGGATGGGCCGAAAAAGCGGCCCGATTTTCCCCGCGCACGCCATCTAGTAATGCCATCCGCCGATTCTGCAACCCACCAGCCGTCCGTGCCCTCTCAGGCATCGCGTCACGGCCTGCACGGGGCGTTTTGGACGAAATTGGCGCTGGGACTGATGCGCTGGATGCCGATGTGGCTCGCCACGGCGCTCACCTACCCCATCGTGCTGGTCATTTATGTGCTGGCGGTGCCGCAGCGGGAGGCCCTGCGACAAAATTTGACCGCTCTCGTGCCCGGCGGGGCCGGCAGCAGTTGCATGGCGGGTTTTCGCGTCATTTTGCAGTTCGCCCTGACCTACATCGACCGCCTCTGGCACCTGTATTTCGGCAAAGAGGTGACCTGGGAGGTCGAGGGCATGGAGCATTTCGACAAGCTGCGAGCCGAGCCAGGCGGGGCGCTCGTTTTCACCGTCCACAGCGGCAACTACGACATCGGCGCGACGCTTTTCGCGAGCAAGTTTGGGCGGGTGATCCATACCGTCCGCATGCCAGAGATGACTGCCGACCTGCAAAAGCTGCGTGAGAAGGAACTCCGCGAGCAGGAGCACAAGCAGCCGCTGCTGCGCATCCATTACAACGCCCCCGGCTCCCACCTCGGCATGGAGCTCATCCGCATCCTCCAGGCTGGCGAAGTCGTCTGCGTGCAGGGCGACCGCGTGATGGGCGATGTGGCCCCCACACATGTGGAGGTGGGCGGGCTGAGCTATGAGATCCCACGCGGGCCGCTCGTGCTCGCCGAAGTCACCGGCGCACCGTGCTATCCTGTTTTTTTGAAGCGACTCGGCCGCCTGCGCTACGGCATCGAGATCGGCGCGCCCTTTCACGCCGGCGGCGGTCGGCCGAAATGCGCCCAACTCGCTCCGAAATGGGGTGCCATCCTGCATGACTTTCTTCAGCGGCACTGGGATCAGTGGTTTGTGTTTGAACCGCTCGTCACCAAGGTGGACGCATGACCTCCGAGCGATCCCGTGCCCAATGCCTGCGCCGCGCCAATGTGCGCTTCGTGCTCACGATGCTCCCGGCGGTGCTCTGCGTCATCCTAACGAGCCTCGGGCATTGGCCGTGGGCGGCGGTGGTCTTCTGCGTCACGTTCGTGGTCATCGTCATCGGCACGCTGGTGCCGCGCTGCTCGCTTTTCGGCTCGCTGGTGAAACGCCAGCCCCCCGGCAGCAAAGCGCCGCTTCTCACCATCGATGACGGCCCGCATCCCGAGCACACACCCGCCATTCTCGACATCCTCGACCGCAACGGTCTCAAGGCCATCTTCTTCCTCATCGGCGACCGGGCGGCGCAATACCCGCACCTCGTTCACGACATCCTGCGCCGTGGCCACGAGATCGCCAATCACACGCAGACTCATCCCGCGACCACGTTCTGGACGCTAACCCCCGCCCGCATGTGGGACGAGATCGCTCGATGCCAGGAAACGCTCACCCGCATCGCCCCGGAGTATCCGCCGCGCTGGTTTCGCCCGCCCGCCGGCCATCACAACGCCTTCTGCGTCCTCACCGCCCGTGCCATCGGCCTGGAGACCCTCATGTGGACCGCACGCGGCTTCGACGGCACGCTCACGAACATCGACTCCATCGTCAGCCGCATCCGCCGCAAACTCACCCCCGACGGCATCGTGCTCATCCACGAAGACACGCCAGTGTGCATCGAAGTGACAGAAAAAGTCGCCGCGCTGCTTGCCAACTACTCGGCCAAGGCCTGACGCTCCGCCACGATGAGGTAGTTATTGAACGGCGTGCCGCCCCACATCGGTTCGAGGCGGACTTGGAGGCCGTGTTGGGTCAAAACGCGCTCAAACTGCTCGCGGGTGGGATAACACACGGGCGCGGCTTTCATCCAGAAGGTGGCCTTGGCGATCCAATCGCCGAGAATGGTCACGCGATGCCGCCAGGTGGTCTCACGAAGGCCGCTGCGGATGATCAATTTGCCGCCAGCAGCCACGCGAGCCGCCGCGAGGGACAAAAGGTCATCCTGTTCGGCAGGCGTGAAGAATTGGAGGATGTCGAGAATGATCACATGACCGCTGAAGTCCGGCATCTCGCGTCGCGCATCGCCAGCGGCGTAGTTTAAATCGGAGAAACCACTGCGCTCAGCCATGAGGCGTGCGGCTTGGATCTTTTCGGCGTCGTAATCAAAGCCCGTCACGGGAGCCGTGTAGCCCGCGCCTCGGAGGTACATCGCCAGCAGGCCGATGCCACAGCCGATATCGAGCACCGGAAGATGCGTGCCGGTGATCTCACGCAAGGCGGCCGCATAGACGGGATCGGAGCGAAGCTTGATCTGCGTGTAGTTACGGTGCCACCGCGTCGTGCAGAGCGCGGCGATGCGTTTCACTTCTTCTGGCGGGCATTCGAGCTTCATGCGTCGCCGATCCACCTGCGCGGAACCTCCCAGGGTGCAAGCGCGGCGCACACTTTTGTTTTAAAGGCCACGGTGATCTCCGCCTGCGGCAGCGGCACGCGGGCAACGATGTCCTGGCAGCGCTCGGGATCGCGACTGGGCGCTCCAAAGACCTCCACCGAAGCCAGATCACCTGCCTTGCGAATCTTGGCCTCGATTTCATCGGGGCTGAGTTTTCGGCCTGCCACGTTGATGCCGCGTCCGAGGCTCCGCTCGAAGCACAAATGGCCATTTTCGAGCGAAACGGCATCACAGCTCAAAAAGCGGCCGTTGCCAAAAATCTCGCCCGGCAGCGTCTCATCGTAACCGAGGCCCACCGAGCTGCTTTCGATGATCAAACGACCTTCTGGTCCGCTTTGCGCCTTAATGCCAGGCAGCAGTTCACCATCGCAAGAGATCGCGCCGCACTCGCTGGTGCCGTAGAGGTTTCGCAACTCCAGGCCGTGCTTCTCGCGAGCCATCGCGGCCAACTCCGGCGTCAGCGGCGATCCGGCAGAAATCGCGAGTGAGACATTGGCAAAGCTCACCTGCCCCATCAGACAGGCCTTCCACATCGCCGGCACACCGGGCAAAAAGACCCGCTCATGCGGCCGCATCGCCTCCATCAGCGGCTGCGCAAAGGGCTGCGGTGCCCAACAAAGCGGCACACCATGGAGCAGCGTCTGCATGACGGTCATCGTGAGGCCATAGGAATGCGCACAGGAGATCGCCGCCACCGCCGCGCCGCGATTGGCGAGATCGAATGCCTCGTGCAGCCGGTCCACATCCGCCGCGATCTGCTCGAAAGTGAAAAATTGGCATCTACGCACGCCGGAACCGCCCACCGTTTGCTTGATGAAAGCCGTGCCCTCCGGCAGCGGCATCGCTGGCACACGACGTGAGCGGTCTTTTTCCACCCACTGCACCGGCACGCCTTGCAGCAGGCCCGCGAGTGTCGCTTTTAAAAGATCCGGCGTGTTTCCCTGAGCGATGAAGACATCCCCCTGCGGCTTCAGTGCCCGCGCTTGTGAATCCAGATCTCCAAACGTGAGCGTCAAATCGGGGCCATGCACCGCCACGAGCGCAGAGCGCTCTTTGATTATGCGATTCCATCGTTCCCGAAACATCATGCCGTGATTTGAGGCGGCGAGAGTAGAGGCGAGAATGGCGGTTGCCAGAGGTTTTGCTGGCGGGAATGGCGGGAAATGTTATCACGCTCACCATGCCCGGCGTTCTTCAGCTCAACCACCTCCGCAAATTACTCGATGATGAATCCGAGGTGGTCCGTGAGGCGGTGCGTCGCGAGCTCACCGGCATGCGGCGGGAGCTGCCGCAGTTTTTGGAGCTGCTCGATGAGCCGCTCACTTCCGAGGAGGAGCAGGCCGTAGCCGAACTTTTGGAGCCTGCCCGCCGCACGGAGATGGAAGAGATCTGGATGCGCTGGCGCTGGCTGGAAGGCTCCACCGCCCAGCTGGAGGAGGGCCTGAGCCAGGTCTCCGCCTTTCTCGATGGCTGGAAGACGCAGCCGGGCGATCTCGGCCTCCAGCTCGATATGCTGGCCCGTGTGGCCTTTGAAGAAGGCGGTCGCATGAATGCTCACGAGCTGGCGGAGTGGCTCTTCGCCCAACGTGGCGGCATCACCCGCTTCCGTGGCAATACGAAGGATTATTATTCGCCACTCAACAGCAACCTCTTCTGGGTCATCGAGACCGGCCTCGGCAATCCGCTCAGCCTCTGCTGCATCTACCGCTTTGTGGGCCAGCGCTTCGGCCTCGACATCGGCGGCTGCAATTTCCCCGGTCACTTCCTCGCCCGCGTGCAGGTCGAGGGAAAAGAGTGGCTCGTTGATTGCTTCAACCGAGGCAAATTCATGGATGCCGAGGACGTGGCCAAGCATCATCCCACCTCCAATCCAGCCATGGAAGAGCTCGTCCGTGAGCCTGCCAGTTCCAGCGCCATCCTGCTGCGCATCCTGCGAAACCTCGACGAGGCGTTCACCCGGGCAGACCGCTTCTCCGAGCGGCAATTCATGCGCCGACTGGCCGTGCGATTGATGGACGAATAGGCCTCGCGACCTTTGCGGCGCAATTCTCGCCTCATGGATCGCCACATCCGCGAACTCGCGATAGGCGACGGAGCGTTATCCAAGGTCAAAGTTGCCAACCGCATGCATCTTTCCTCCGCCATCCTGCTCCTCACCGCCTGCTGCGCCCTCGCCGTAGAGCCGCTGACGCTTGATTTTAATCGCTACATGGAGGGCAAATACCTTTTCGAGCGGAACTGCATCGTCTGCCACGGCCCGCGTGGGGATGGCAAAGGTGAGATGGCTCCCACGCTCCATCCAAGGCCGCGTTCTTTTCGCGAGGGCATGTTTAAATTCCGCACCACCCCCTTCGGCAGCTTGCCCACCGAGGATGATCTGCGCCATACCATCAAACACGGCCTCACCGGCACCGCCATGGGCATGTTTTCCCAGCTCACCGAGGAAGACGTGACCAACGTCATCGAGTATGTGAAGTCCTTCTCCCGCCGCTGGCGGAAGACGGAGAACTACGCCGAGCCAATGACCTTCCCGGCGGAGCCTGAGTGGTTCAAAGAAGCCGCGTCAAAGGCCACGCATGCCGCCACAGGGAAAGCACTATTCCAGACGAACTGTAGCGCCTGCCACGGCCCCGCCGCAGATGGCCAAGGCCCCGCCGTTCCCGCTTTGAAGGACATCTGGGAGCAGCCCGCACGCCCTTCGGATCTCCGCCAGCCTCACCTCCGCTGTGGAGATCGTCCCCAGGACATCTACCGCGTGCTCACCACCGGCCTCAACGGCACGCCGATGGTCAGCTTTGATGCCACACTCACGCCCGAGCAGCGCTGGGACATCATCGCCTACCTCTTCACACTGAAACTACCGGACGTACCTACCCTCGGCAACGCACCGCCGCGAGAGCTCACCAGCACGAATCGAGCCGCTTCGCCGCAGTGAGCTTCGGGCTTGGAAAAGGTCTCAAGTCAGTCAAGATGGCCCGCATGTCCGCTTTTCGACTCGTCGCCCTTCTCGCTCTCTTCACCTCCGCTCTCACTGCCCAGGAATCCAAATGGGTGCCGCTCTTCAATGGCAAAGACCTGAGCGGCTGGACGATCAAAATCTCCAAGCGACCGCTGGGCGAGAACTTCGCGAACACTTTCCGTGTCGAAGATGGCATCCTCAAAGTCAGCTACGATGGCTATGAGAAGTTCGACGAGCACTTTGGCCATCTCTACTCGAATCTCGCCTACTCACATTACATCCTGCGGCTGGAGTATCGCTTCACCGGCAAGATGATGGCTGATGCCCCGCACTATGTGAACCTCAACAGCGGCATCATGCTGCATGCGCAACCGCCGCAGAGCATGCGTTTCGATCAGGGCTTCCCCGCCAGTCTAGAGATGCAATTCCTCGCCGATGAAGGCAAAGGCCCGCGCTCCACCGGCAATCTCTGCACGCCCGGCACGCATGTGGAAATGGGCGGGCAACTCGTCACCAAGCACATCGTCAAATCCAGCGCCCCGAACTTTCCCGCTGAGGAATGGGTGAAAGCCGAAGTCGAGGTCCGTGGCAATGAAGAGCTCATTCACCGCATCAACGGCATCGAAGTCCTCCGCTACCAGCGTCCGCAACTCGACCCCACGAACAACAACGCCCCTGCCACAGACCAAATCGAACTCGGCGGCAATCTCAGGCTCAGCTACGGCCACATCGCCCTTCAGGCCGAAGGGCAGCCGGTGTGGTTTCGGAAGATCGAGCTGATGTCGCTCGAGAAAAAGTGATGCCGAGATGAATCACGTTCAGCCGATCCGACGCAAATTGCTCTTCCTCGCGATGAGCGGAGTGCGTGTGTTCGATCAAGAACTGTTGAATATCGGTCTGACGCTTCCCGGCTTTGTCGAAAGAAGCCGCGTGATCGCTTCGCTGCCAAGCTTGGGCCTGCTGACTCTCGCTGCGCATACGCCGGAGCACTGGGAGGTCGCGTATCGGGAGTATGACGAGCTGCCGACCGACTCCGCTGATCAAATCAGCGAACAAGGATTTGGCGTGGTCGCCATCTCCGCGCTCACCGCAAGGATTGACGAGGCCTATGCTCTGAGTCGCGAGCTGCGAGCCAGAGGCATGCTCGTGATCCTCGGTGGGCTGCATGTGAGCGCGATGCCGGAAGAAGCAGCCAGCCATGCTGACATCATCGTCAAAGGTGAGGGCGAGCGGGTCTGGGCGCGTCTGCTTTCAGATCTGGAAAGCGGCCGTTATCGATCAGCCTACGATTCCTCAGTCAGTGCTGATGAATCACGGTTCCACGAGGTGCATCCCGTGCCGAGGTATGACCTGCTGGAACTGGACCGCTACAACCGACTGACACTCCAGACCACGCGCGGCTGCCCGCTGCACTGCTCCTTCTGCGCAGCCTCCCGCACCATCAGCCCTTACCGAAAGAAGTCCCTCATACAGGTCCGACGCGAGCTGGAGACGATTCTGAAAATGTGGCCGAGACCCTTCATCGAGCTGGCGGACGACAACACCTTCGTGGACAAACGCTGGTCTCGAGAACTCGTGGCGTTGTTGTCTGAGTATCCCTTGAAGTGGTTCACCGAGTCCGACATCTCGCTGGCTGATGATGAGGCGTTGCTGAAGCTTTTGGCCAAGTCCGGCTGTGCTCAGGTTTTGATCGGTCTGGAATCCGCCGCGTCAGAGTCGATGGCTGGTTTGGACACTCAGGATTGGAAGTCGAGACGGCATCGTGACTACGCTGAAAAGATCCAAAGAATTCAGGGCCATGGAATCTCCGTGAATGGCTGTTTTATCCTAGGCTTTGATCAAGATGGGCCAGACATCTTCGAGAGAACGTTGGACTACATTGAGTCACTGAAGCTCTCCGAGGTCCAGATCACTCTGCTAACGCCTTTCCCAGGCACGAGCCTGCGCCAGCGATTGGTCGAGGAGGGCCGACTCCTACCTGGGGTGACGTGGGGACAATACACGCTTTTCGATCTGACTTTCCGTCCTGCACGAATGAGCGAAGAGGCGCTGAGATTTGGCTTTCGTGAACTGATGAAGTCCGTGTATTCCGAGGAGCGGGTGAATGCCCGCCGCAAAATCTTCCAACACTGTATTCGCCAAAGCCGGACATGAACTCTGAACCATCTCTTCTCAAGTTGTGGGGGCGTCTTTTGGCCTTCCGTGGCCGCTTTGAGGACTATCAGTCACTCGGAAGCCGACAGCTCATCTTGGGCCTGTTCGTGTGCTGGATCGTTGGCATGGGCAGATACTGGGATGATCCACGTGCCATGCTGCTCCAGAAAGCGGGCGTCGGTTCTGTGATCTATGTTTTCCTGCTCGCCGCGCTGCTTTGGTTGACGGTGAAACCTATCGCCCCAGAGCGCTTCAGTTACCTTGGCATACTCACTTTTGTGACGATGACATCGCCCCCTGCGATGCTTTATGCGATTCCCGTCGAGAAGTGGATGACGCTTGAAGCAGCCAATCAGATGAATCTGAGGTTCCTCGGCATTGTCGCTCTCTGGCGGCTTTGCTTGTGGATTCACTATCTGCGACGCTACGGGCGTTTTACCGGACTCATGACATCTGTGGCTGCCACGTTACCACTGGCTTTCATCTTCATTTCTCTGATCGAAATGAATCTCCATCACGTGGTGTTTAACATCATGGGCGGCATTCGCGAAGCCGATCAGTCATCACAAGATGCCGCCTATAGTGCCATGTGGGTTTTTGGCCTGCTGGCGTTTCCTGTCTCTTGTTTTGCTGGGATCGGGTGGTGTGTCCTCGTTTATCAAAACTGGCGTGACTGGAAGCGCTGAGAGTTCAGTTTAATGTCACCTCCGTGCTCACCATCGCATCGCGTTCGTCGAAGATCGTGATGAACCACGAATTCGCCTCCGCAGGTGGTTGGGGAGCGGTGATCGTGTTTCCGCTGATCGTCGCCGGAACAGTCGTCCACTTCCGATTGGAGCGCAGTCCTGTGTCCGTGGTGTAATTGAGCTTCGCGGCCTTGAGCGGCACAGCGGAAGTGTAGGAGACGATGACCTGGTCACCTTTCACCTCGGGTTTCCCAGGAACAGGTAATGCCGCGCCTCCACGGCACTTCGAATCAATGAAAAGCCCGATCTCCTTCGGTGCCCAGCCGGGCGGATGACCATGCGGCATCTTCACCTGAATGCGCATCTGCTTTTCTCCGGGCACCGCGTTGAAGGACTTCATGTAGCTATCGAGCACATAGTGGACGTCGTTCGTGCCGTTCACGAAAAAGATCGGCACGCGGCAGCGTGGGAGCAGGCTGCCGGGATCGTATTCCTTCACCCACAGCGCCCGATGCACGGGATCGAGCTTGTCGATGCTGGGTTTTTGCACGCTTTCGCCTTCATGGAGGAAACCACAGCCATAGACGGGCACTGCCGCTTTGAAGCGATCATCCAGCGAGGCCACGAGGCAGGTCGTGTAGCCACCCCAACTGATCCCGGTCACCGCCGTGTGCTCCGCATCCACTTCGGGGAAACTCCGCAGCAGGCTGTGAGCACGCATCACACTCGCGGCGGCATGAAAGGGCCAGTCATCGCTCGTATCTGCGGTGTTCACGCAGTCGAATTTCTCCGCGTGACCATGCGGCGGACCGCCGTTGGGGAGCCGTGTACGCGTCTTCTGGTCATGCGCGTTGCTCTTGGGCATGCCATCCGGGCCGTACGTCGGCTCTGGCGGCCGTGATCCATTCAAATCCATCGCGATGGCCGCATAGCCGCGCTTGGCCCACAGATGCACCCATTCCGCGAAGGCCGTGCCACCACCGCCATGAATGCAGACCACGCCGGGGAACTTTGCCCCCGGCTTTGCCAGACCCAGCGTGCTCGGCGAGGCATAAAACGCGAACACCTCGGTCTCGTGGCCTTGATACTTCTCCCCCGCATAGGTCAGCGAATGCACCGGCAGGTCCTGACGAACCCACTTCATGGCGGGGACTTGGGATTTTAGAGCATCAAGATTCCACGGGCCGACCTGTTCGGCGAGGAGTGAGGTAGAAAGAAGGAGAAACAGCGGAAACTTCATGAGCGCCAACAAACGATCCATTTGCCGTTTTCTGGCTCACAAACCGCGAAGCACCTCCAGCGCCTTCGTCTCGAAGAGCTTCTGCCACTCGGGGGCGACGAGTACATCGCAGTCTTCCTGCGCATAACCAGTGTTGCGCCGCTGCGGCTCGGTGGCGGTGTACCAGATGTAGCCGTTCGTGTAGCCAGAGACGTGCGCATTGGCATCCTGCGCGGCTTTTTTGATGTTCAGGCCGACCTGCACGGTAACCTCGCCGGGGAAGGTAACGAGCTTGAAGGCTCCGACGCGCAAACCGCAGACCTCAGCGTCGAGGGTGGGGCTATTCGCCGCTTTTGTGTCCGCGAGGTGCTTTTTGAGCAAAGCGAGGTTCGCATTCAGCCGCGTGAGCTTTTCCATGATAGCGAGGTTGCCGAGGTAAGCCTCGACGAGCGCTTTATTGTCGGCGTCGAGCTGCTGAAGGGGCTTGGCGTTGTCGAGATAGCCCTGCGCATAGTGTGACGGCATCTCGGAGAAGATTTTGTGCTGCATGAGCAGCGGTAGGAATGTCTTGAAGTTGATGTTGGTGGGCTTCAAAGCCGCCACGAGGGTCTTTTGCTCCGTTTCGATGTTGGCGATGCGTTTTTCGAAATCAGCCGCGCGGGGCAGTTGCAGCACTTCGCGGCTGATTTTCAGGGTGGCGTCGTTTTGCGGCTCAAAGCGACGCATCGCGGCCAAAACGCTCGCACCGAGCATCGTGCCAAGAGGCTCGGCATCGGCGGGACGACTCACTTCTTTGTAATGCACCGGATTGATGTCGCCCCCGCAGCCCTGAACGAAGAACGCCATCGCGCCGGTGGCCTCCTCGATGACATTGGAGGCAAAACCGGGATAGTCGGCCGAGTTGCCCTTGCTCGGCGGGTTCATGATCGGATGGCAGGCGAATTGATACACCACCGCGAGCGGTGTGCCGTCCGCGTGGTCGAGTCGCAGCAGACCGATCTGCGGATCAATCGGCCCCGTTGTCACCACATCCTCATCGCGCGGCATCGAGTAAGCGCGGCGCATGTCCGTCTGCGTGCCGTCTTTGAGAAACATGCGGCGGTTTTCGCTGATACGGCTTTCGCTGCCGACTCCAGCGCTCACTTTGACGGGCACGAGATTCTTCGCCGCGTCTTTGACGGCCTGGACGACCAGTTGCTGCAAATCCGTGCGCACGATGCCGTGGCAGTGGCTCGCATTGATGATGACCTCGTCCGCGAGATCGCCGAGTTCCTGCCGCACATTCGCGAGAAAGCCATCACCGATGCGTCCGATACCACCAATCGCCACCGCATCGACGGTGACGAGCACCGCCGTGGTCTCGCCGCTCTTCAAAACGAGCGCCTTGGCAAAACACGGATCATTCACCGGCACCGTGCGATCGGTGATGTCCACTTTGGCGATGCCAGCGAGGATTTCGGCGTGAAGGGTTGCAACAGGCAGTAGCAAGGCGAGCAGGAGGTAGCGCATGCCAAATATACGGAGCGACCTCATGGTTTTCGATCTTGTTCAGGACGTGCTCTCGCCAAAGTATGGCAGTAGATGAATATTGTTCTCCAAAATGAAGTACTCCGCACCATGTCAGAGGTGCGACAGGAACCAAGCAGCCACACGAGCCTGTGTGAGGCCCTGAAGCTGCCGCCTCTGACCCACCACGACCCACTCGAAGTCTATTTACTTGTCTCACTGCTCAAACACGAGCGGCGCCAACGCTGGGTCGGACTCATCGTTGAATCGAGACTCAGCGCCGAGGGGGAGAAACTGGGGAGGTTCGGAGCTTTCGGTCACCCCGAAGGGATTGATCAAAAAGGGCCCGTGCCCGGAGAGGATGATTGGAGCTACTTCTTCCACGGGAGAGGTTGTTGCCTAACCCATACCGATGGCACGGCCATTGATGTAGATTTCGCGGATGACGGTTCGACGCAGGAAATCGACCCATATTTCTACCTCCAATACCTCACCAGCGCCAAAAATCTGGACTGGTGCGAAAAAAAGATTCTAGGCCAAGCCGGCCTCGAAATGCGATGGAAGGTGGCGCTTCCAGTTCTGCACAAAGCAGGTTTGATCGTCCAGCAACACAGGTGTCGGCTGACTGAAGAAGGACGCAGTATGGCGGAGGCACTGGAACCTCTCCTTGATGGCATCAACGATGAGGAGGGCATCCGTACCATATTGCTGGCCCGACTCGGTGACTATACGCACGCGCTCAACTCACTCGAATCCGAGGAGAAACCACCCGCTCTGCTAATCACGCTCGCAGAGAGCCAGCAAATCAGTCGCATCAAGCTCCTACGACAGGCCTTAAAGGCAGCAAAGTCGCCGTGGGACGCCCAGGACATTCTCGCGGATCTGTTTTGTGTCGCCGGAACGGATGCCTTGCCAGAGCTCGAAACTTGTTTGCTGAAAAAGCCTGTGGATGGCTTGAATCACACGGCTCTGAACGCCTTGCGCCGGCTTGATGGAAATGGTGCGGATCACCTGCTCCATCAGGCTTTCTGGACGCATTCGGCAAAGCCCTTGCTGGATCACATTCTGCGCAAGGTCTTCGGCAAGCCACTCGGGCGAGAGATGCCTTGGAATGCGCTGATGATAGGAATCATCGAAGAGATCATGTGGAGAGCGCCGGTAGACGGCATGAACGCCGGGCTTCAAACAGCCTTTCGCAAGCTGCTAATGGAAGAATCCCTGGGTGTCAGCGATGATGACGCGGGGATCCTCCTCTACCTACTGGATCAAAAAGCCGGACTGATGAAACTGTCATCCGCGATTCGCAGCACCATACCTTCACCACGCAAAGGTTCGTCCGCGATTCTCGCATGGATTGGCACCGCACCATGTGTGGAACTGCTTATGGAAGCCGCCAACGGGCCGACAGAACGAGGCGGGCACGAGGCCGCCTGCGCCTTGAGTTTACTCGACGACCCGTGCGCCAAGGAGGCAGCACTTCAATGGCTGCGGCGGCACGATGGCTATGACGATCTGGGGGAAGCGCATGTCGTCACGGTCAACGGGCGGTCTTTTCCGACGTGGTCGATGAAGGATATTGCAAGGGCACAGGTGCGCGAATCGATCGCGTATGAAATTGGCGCAATAGAGAAGCGCTTCGGACAATTGTTGGCGAAATGGAGACCTGTGGTAGCCAGTTGAAATGCTTGTGACAGAAATGACCACGAAACGGCTACATCAACGGCTCAATGTCCACGCCACGGCATTCACCAACAGCGTGCGCACATCCGCGATTTGCATGTCCTCGGGTGCGCCGAGGCTGGTGTAGAAGATGCGGGCCTTCTTTTCGCCATAAGTGCGGGTCCACGCGACGGGCATCGGTGGGCTGGTGTCGGTCTTGGCGGTGCCGATGAGGATGGGCGTGGCATCCGCAGCGAGCGGCAGGACTTTGTAGAGGGATTGAGAACCGAGGATTTTCGCGGGATTCACGCCTGCAAGGAGCGGTGTCTTGATGCCGTCGATGGCGCTTACGGTATAAGGCATGCCTTTGGTTTCGTAGCCGGTGTTCGGTGCGCCGAGGACTTCATCGGTGAACTCCGGCCAGGGCACGAGGCTGGGATCGACGACTTCCATGGGTTTCGGGATGAAGGCGTGGTTCGCGGTACGGATGCCGAGAAGTGGTTTCCCTGCATCGAGATGGCTGCGGATGGCGGCCATTTGACCTTTTGGCGGGAAACGACGACGTGAGAAGAGCACGAGCAAGTCGGCATCCTTCAGCGCCTCGACGAGTCCAGCGAAGTGATGCGGCTGTGGTTTGTCGCCGTCGATGATGGTGACGTGGTGACCGAGCGGACGGAGCTGCTTCTCGGCGAAGTCACGCATGGTGCGCGGTGCTTCGTAGTTGTTTGGGTCCTCGACGACCATGATGACGATGTTCGAGGCCGAAGCAGCGCTGATAAGTACGATGAAGAAGGCGATGAGGAGGTGATTCATGGGGTGGAATGTTGCATGACCCAATCCCAGCGGTCGCTGGCTTGCTTGAGCTGCGGTTCGAGGTCGGTGGTGGTGAGGAAACGCTGTTCGATGAGCTTTTGCACGGCGGCTTTGACTTGGTCGATGTAGGAGGCTTTGGAGGCGTAGCGATCTGCAAGAGACGGGCGCGGATCGTTGGCGTCTTGGGTCTTTGCAAACGGCACCCAGGCACCGCGCAGGAGGTAAAACTCATGCGGTGAGCCAAACGCTGCCGGACGAAAAACCCAACCGGTGGCGGTGCCGAGTGGCACGGCGACGTCTGGCATGCGGATGCCGCCGAGGTCATTGCCGTCGGCATCGACTTGGGGCACGAGCAGCGGCAGTTCGGTGCCTTCGCCAGCGCCGCTGGGGAGTTGTGGATTGCGCACACGACCTCCGGCTTTCACGGCATTCGGGGAAGCCATGCCGGGCACTTTGGGCCAGCGAACATCGGCCACGGGCACGAGTGTGCCATCGCTGAGCTTGGGATGCACGCTGGGCGGCGGCGCGAGGCCTTCCGTGACCCAGCGATGCATGGCGAGCCGCAACGCGAGGATGGCGGGAGATGTATTCACCGGGTTCGCCAAAGGTGAGCCTTTGACTTGTGAGGTCGGTGGAAACGGTGCGGCACCATGCGAGGTGCTGGCGAAGAAATAAGAGCGCACGTTTTCGGGCAGCGCGAGGTCTTGTTGGCCATCCGGCGTGGTGTGTGTGAGCGCTCCGACACGGCCCGCGCCCCAGTATTCGGCGGCCATGTTGGTGTAAAAGATCTTCGGCGCATGTCTCGCTCGCGGATTGGCGAGGATGCCTTCGCTTTGACCGCTGACCGGGTCTTTTTGAGCCGTGTCGGCAAAGGGATACGAAGCTGTGTAGTAACCGGAAATGGCTCGCGGTGTGGACCAGCGCTGATTCAGCACGAGTCGGCCCGCTCCCGCGACGTGCGATAGGATGCCATCAAGCGCCAAGCGGTCCTGCTCGTCGGTGTTGAAGCCGAGATAGACGAAGTCGCGCAAGAAGCGGCCACATTGCGAAGCGCCAAACGCGTAGGCGTGCTTCACTTTCGCGGGCGAGGTGGGATCGTGCTTCAACCACGCCACGGCGTCGCGAATGGCCGCGTAACCGAGGCCGGCGACGGGCGGCGATTCCGCGAGATAAAACACCTCGTAGGTCTTTCCGGGCTCAAAACCGCCTTTGAGGCGAATGCGGCCGTTTTGAAGGCTCCAGAGCTTTCGCGGCACTTCCTGGCCTTCCGGGTAAGCGGCGCGATCTCGCACGATGAGTCGGCTTTCAACTCCCTCGATGTCCACAGGCGGATAATCGGTCAAATCGGTGAGGGATTGCTCATCGGCGCGTTTGTCCGGTGTGAAGGTAGCGCTCACGACGCCGCGAATCGGGCTACCGTCCTTGTTTTTTGCTCGTGGCATTTCCAGGCGCAGTTTGTCCGCCGCCACATCGAACTCCCAGCCGACATTCAGCATGGTGAACCCCTGCTCCATCATCGAAGCCGGCAGGCTCGCCTTTCCACCGCGATTCGGAATCTCCACCCACGCCGCGCCATTGCTGCGAGCGTCATCTTTCGGCTTCCACAGCCTCAAATCGGCCACAAAGCTGACTTTGCCCGACGCATTCACCGGAGCCAGATCCACATCCGCGATGATCGCATTCTGCGGCAGCTTCGGGTCGATCTCGAAGTGTAGTTTGCCCGTGAGCTGCTCATAACCTGCTTTGCCAATGTCAGAGCGATCTGTGATGTCCACCCGCACGACGGCGGCGTGGGCGGTGACTGAGACGAGGCAGATGAGAAGGCGCGAGAGGAATGGCATTGAGGTGATACGCCGTTGGTCGCGGGGCTTCGCAACGATTCGGGTCGGTGTGAGTGTGGTGCTAAGCCAGTCCCACATGCTTCAGTGCTTCCAAGGGTGGGCCTTCGAAAGTGCCGCTGGGCATGTTGCCGACGTAGCCGAGGGCTTTGGAGCCTTCGGGGGTGGTGAAGTAGCCGCCGGCGGTGAGGTCGCGGAAGCGTTTGAAGAAGGTCGCGGCTTTTTTGTGCTCGGGCTTCGGTTTGAGGCTGGCGATGTCGTCGCAGATCAGGGTCTGCTGATCTTGAGAGAGATCAGCGAAGGGCTTCTGAAAGCGGCGCTGTGATTCAGCGTCGATCCATTTGAGACCATCAAGGATCGTGGCGCGATCACCAGCTTGCGCGGGATAGGGCGAGCTGATCCATTCGTCGATGAAGTCCGGCACGCCGAGGGTGGAGGCGCTGGGCGAGGTGCCATCGGCGGGGATGATGACATCGCACAAGGCATGCGTGGTGCGGCGCTGCGGCTCGGTGAAGGTGAGCGGCCACACCTCGCCGGGCTGGTAGATTTTTATCATGCTCGGATCGGGGCCGTAGCCTTTCGCGGTGATCGCGGGATCGGCGGCCAGAAGCTGCACCTCACGCGTGGCGAGCGCGGCGGTGGCACCGAGCATCCACTGGATGGACGCGCGGCGACTGATGCGGGGGAGTGAATCGGGCGCGTGCATCAGATGTTCTGGCGTTTGAGTTCAGCGATGAGGTGATCCGCCATGCGCCAGGCGAGCGCCATGATGGTGAGCGTGGGATTTTTGTCCGCCGTGCTCGCGAAGGGTGCGCCATCGGCAAGGAAGAGGTTCTTGACGTCCCAGGTCTGGCTCCATTGATTCGTCACCGAGGTCTTTGAATCAGCGCCCATGATCGCGCCGCCGACTTCGTGGATGACGGTGCCGCCGGGCTTGATGGCCTTGGCGGGATCGGACTCGGCTTTCGCAGAGATTTTACCGCCGAGCGTCTCCAGCAGCTCGCGGATGCGCTTTTGCTGATGGCGCACCTGATTGAGTTCAAACTCCGACCACTTCCAATGAAAGCGCAGCACGGGGATGCCCCACTGGTCCTTCACCTCCGGGTCCAGTTCAGCGTAGCAGTCGTCATTCGGCAGCATGGTGCCCTGTGCGCCAAAACCGAGCTGGCAGCCGTAGAAGCGCCGGGCCTCCTCCACGAGCTTTTTGCCAAACAAAACGCTCGTGCTGCCTGAACGGCCTTCGATGCCGTTCACGACATTGATGGATGGCATCTGGCGACCGGTGGTGAACTCCAAATGATAGCCGCCGGGGAAGCCCAGCTCGGCTTTGCGGTTCTGATCATGCAGCGTCCATGGCACATAGGCATGCGGACCGCCCGCGCCGTCCTCATTGTGAACCGGCATGCCTTCAAAGGCGGGAATGTGCGCACTGAGACTGCTGGAAACGGAATCCGTGATGTATTTGCCCACCTTGCCGCTCGAGTTCGCGAGTCCATCGGGAAAGAGCTTCGACTTCGAATTCAGCAGCAGACGCACCGACTCCTGTGAACTGGCTGCCAGCACCACGACACGGCCTTTCGCGTGTCCTTCGCGACCCGTGGTCTTGTCGATAAACGTGACGCCGGTGGCCTTGCCGTCTTGGTTGATCGTCACCTCACGGGCCATCGCGTTCGGGAGGATGTCAAGATTCCCCGTCGCCAGCGCGGGACGCAGATGCACGGTCTGCGAATCGTAGTTCGCACGAATGGCGCAGCCGCGATGGCAATCCGTGGCCCAGAAGCACGGCGAACGCGTGCGCATCGACTCGGCGAGAATGCCCTGCGCCTTCGCATTGCCCGGATGCAACTTCGCGGGGATCGTTTCGGCATCCTGCGGCTTCGTTAGCACGGCGCGATGGATCGACACAATGTGCGCCCCCACTTTCTTCCCATGCTTTTGCGCATACAGCTCACCCACGCGCAGTTTTGGCGCGGGCAGCAGCACGCCGGGCGATGAATCAGGCGAGTTCTCCAGGCCTTCATTGGTGCCAAAAACGCCAACGAGCATCTCCACCTTGTCATAATAAGGCGCGAGGTCGTCGTAGCTGATCGGCCAGTCGAATCCCATACCCCAACGCGTGCGTGGTTTGAAATCGAGTGGCCCGTTGCGCAGCGAGATGCGGCCCCAGTGGTTCGTGCGCCCGCCCATCATGCGCTGCCGCCACCACTTGAACTGGTGCTCCGTCTCCGCGTGAGCGTTCGTGTAGGGCTCGCCCGGGATTTCCCAGCCGCTGTTGATCGAGCAATCGTGGAAGCCGTATTGCTTGTCCGGCGTCTTTTCACCACGCAGCGGCGCGTGGCTCGGCCATTGCAGCATCGCCACCTCCGTCTGCACATCAAACGAGCGTCCCGCCTCCATCACCAGAACCTTCACGCCCTCCATCGTCAGCGTGTAAGCCGTCTGCCCGCCGCCCGCGCCGGAGCCGACGATGACGACATCGTAGTTGTCTTGGAGTTTGTCGGCGGTGATGACGGGCATGGCGGCTGTTCTGGAGTCTTATGAGTTCACTTCACCTTATCCAGCATCTCCAGCGCCCGCGCCGTGATCTTCACGGAGGCTTCGCGTTCGACACGATTGGTGCCGAGCCAGGTTTCGTAGCCACCGAGGTCGTGGTGCTTCGGGGTGGGCAGGTAGCCTTGGCTACCGTTGGCGAGCTCGATGGTGAAGGTGTCTTTGAAGGGACTGCGAGCTTTGATTTCGAGACCGATCTCCGTGAAGACCTCAAACGGGATCGAAGCGATGCCGAGGTCGCCGATGCGGAAGGCCTGGATGACGACCTGAATGGTGTCCGGCTTCGCGTCGCGTGCGGCGAGCGTGCGCTCGGCATACGGCTGTTCTAGGCGATGCGTGGGCGTGGCGTCTTTGGGTTTGGCGAGCACGCTTTCAGCCCAGGCGATCATTTCCGGCGTGGGACGGCGCACATCGAGCTCCAAATCGCTCGCGGCGGCTTTCAGCGGCACCCAGTCCTGATGTTTGAGCGTCTCGCGCACACGCAGCACTTCTTGCGCGAGGTCGCCGGCGACGATTTTGATCTTCTCGTAGGGTTCGCGTTTCACGCTCGGCGTTTTGCCGCTGTAGTCGTTGTTGTTCACGTCGCCGCAGGGACCATTCGCCAGGATTCCGACGCAGGGTGCACCGGCTTTTTCTTCGATGCGGCGGCAGAATTCGCCGAAGTAATCCGCCGAGAGATCCTCTTTGTTCACGCCACCGACGTAGTGCAGCCAGTAGTTCGCCATGAGCGCGATCTGGCGTCCGTCGGCGGCCTGCACGGACAAGCAATAGACCTCAGGATTTGTCGGCCCGGCAGGTCCGGCGAGTCGTGAGCGTAGCAGGCTACTCGGATTCATCACGGCGCGATCTTTGCCACCAAAGGGGTTGTCATTCGTGACGCCTTCCTTCAGCAGCCAGCGGCGATTAAACACATGCTGCGGCAGTTCTCCCGTGCCCCACGCAATGCGTGCGGGCTCCAGATTGTTCAGCGCACGTCGCACGCCATCCACCACGCGCGAGATGATGAAGCTGCGGTAGTCGAGCGAGGGATCTTTGTTCGCGATGGCCGACACACTGGAGTGCGTGTGCGTGCCGGAAAACATCATGTTTGCCGCCGGGATGCCCGTGGCGGCTTCGAGCTTCTTCTTCGCCTCGTCCCAGACATCACGCCCGAGCGAAATCGTGTCCGCCACGGCAAAGGCGAGCTTTGTGGTGCCATTATCGAGCACGAGGCAGCGCACATGCAGTTCATCATACACATGCTTCGCGATGGGCCGCGGCGCGAAGTTTCCCACGATCTCCATGCCCAGCGGCGGCGTGATGTTGCTGGTCGCAGCACCGGCTTTGAAGACAGGCTGTGCTTGCCCCGTGACTAGCAGCGGCAAGGCGAGAATGGCAGCGAGAAGAGATTTCATACGAACTCAGCAAACGCCACCGCCTCACCATCTTCATCATCATAAGCGACGGCCAGATTCTCCCCAACGGCTCACTTCACCACGCCGAGCTTGTTCTAACCAAAAAGAAAACCCCGTCCTCATAGCTGAGAACGGGGTCTTGAATTGGTTGCTTCCAGAGGGCCTACTGCGGCGGGACGCGGAAGAGCTTGCCGGTGTAGGGGCATTTCACTTCCATGCCCACGGGAAGGCCGGTGACATCCACGAGCTGATGTTTAGCGGCATAAGGGCTGTTCACAAAGCCTGGGCGTCCACCGATCGGAGCACCGTAGGGAAGCTCAGGTGTGCTGGGAGCAGCTTCGACTTTCGGCTGAGTGGGCGCGGGGGATGGATTGCTCGGGGCTGGCGTGATAGGAGCGGACGGAGCGGGCTTGGTGAGAGCGGCGACGTTGCTGTTCGGAGCTGGTGTGACGGGGGGTGCTGGCGGATCCATGCGGCGAGGAGCAGGGTTGGAGGCCACTTTGGGAGCGGAGGCCGTGGAGACGCCGCCAGGAACTAAGAATGGCTTCTGCGTGTAAGGGCACACAACTTTAGAACCGGCATTCATGCCGCGCACATCCACCAGACGTGGCGGATTGGTAAAGGGAGAGCGAACGTAACCTGGGAGATCCGCCACGCTGGATGCCACCGGCATGTTGGAGCTGTTCAACATGGATGGAGGAGGCGTGGAGGGCTGCACTGGACCGATGATACCTGTAGAAGAGGAGGCATAAGAACGGCTTGATGAGACAGGGGCAGTAGTGCTCGTGGTCGGGGTATAGGAACGCTGCGAGGTCACCTGGAGAGGAGCGCTATTGGTGCTCATCATATAGGGGATGAGGCCGCGTGACTGGATTTGCTGCCATGCCTGACGAGGAGGCAGCGAGCAGGATGTAACGAGCAGGGCGGCGAAACCGGCTGCGGACCAACGGAGGGTAGAATGCATGGCAGAATTCATGAGATGACTCGGGCTAATTTTTTGAATTAACGTTCTCATTTTAACGACAGTTTTAAAATGTGCAACAACAACGATGACAGGAGCTAGTCAAAATATTTCAATGAAGTAAAATTTACATAATTCAGCCTTTTGAGTTCTACGGTTGAAGGGCACCCGGTTTTATCCCAAGAGCAAGCATGACATGGCGTCTTATTACCGTTGGAAAGCCTGCCTTTTCATGGGCTAAGGAAGCGGCGGACATTTATCTCAAGCGGCTGCAAAACTACACCAAAGTCGAATGCGTCGTCATTAAAGATGGGCCGCGCAGGCAGGTGGAGGAGCAGGTGCTGGCGGCCTCAGAAAAATCGCTTCGCATCATCCTTGATGAGCGTGGCAAAGCCCTTCGCAGCTTGGAGCTAGCCCGCTGGGTGGAGGCGCGGCAGATGCGCGGCGTCAAGGTGGCGAGTCTGATCATCGGCGGAGCCGACGGGCATTCCGAGGCCTTGCGAAGCTCTGCGGACGAGGTGTGGACGCTTTCCTCCATGACGCTCCAACACGAGGTAGCCTGGGTAGTGCTGCTAGAGCAGATTTATCGTGCCCATACGATCCTCAAGGGGGAGCCTTACCATCGCGAATGAGGCCTCCGAGCCGTTGGAAAAACATTCTTGCTGTTAGGAGCGTTTGTTGCTGAACTGAGTCGCAGTTTTTTCTATGTTTCTTCTTGTTGAGAACTTTCGATGCATTAATCTTTAAAACTTTTTAAATTTTCTCCACTCCCTTCCTCAATGTCGTCGTCCGTGCTCAAAAACGTCATCCATGCTAAGCCTGCGACGACTCCGCAGATTTCACCTTCCGACGATGCGCGAGAGATCGCCCCCTTGAATGCCGCAGGAGAGGCCTCCTCCCGGAGCGACGGCGAAGTGACTAAGGCCATGGGGGTGCTCGTCGAAAATGCCCCGGTGGCCATGGCGATGTTTGATAAAGGCATGCGCTACCTGCTGGCGAACCGGCAATGGGTGCGTGAGTTCGGCCTACAGCAGGTGCAGCCACTCGTGGGCCGCAGCCAGTATGAGATTTTCCCAAACCTCCACCCCGGCTGGCGGCAGGTGTATGATCGTGCCTTGCAAGGTCACATCGTGCGCAGTGAGCATGATGCCGATGGCAGCAGCACCGTCTATCGATGGGAAGTACGCCCTTGGCGCCGCATCAGCGATGCTACCGTGGGCGGGCTGATGGTGACTTGCGAAAAGTTCACCTCAGGACTCGCTCGGCAGGAGGTAGCCTCAGAAAAGCCAGCCGAAGAAGGTACCGGCGCTGCCCCAATCCTTCCGGACCCCTTCGACTGCAATCTCGCGATGCTTTTGCTCGATGAGAAAGGCACCATTCAGCGGGTGAATGCCAGCGCCGCTCGTCTGGCCCTGGAAAAAGGCATCGTGGAGGGCAAAACCGCACTTTGGGAGGTCTTCGCCGCTCCAGCAGGACTCGCCAGCCTACGAGATCAGTGGAATGAAAACCTTCCGCATATCATTCAGGCCCCGGAAAGCTCCGTCCGGCCCCTGCACAGCCTTCAGCCGGACGAGGCCGAGCCGGCGCGATGGCTGCTCACCGCCCTTCGACGTGGCAAATCATCCCAACAAGGCTGCCCTGGCCTGCTCGCCGTTTTAGTTCCTTCGGAGCTGCTCCCGACTGAGATCGCCGCCCCGGCGCCGCCTGCGGCGATTTTTTATCCACCCGCACCCGAGGTCGTCGCACCGCCAGCGCCGGTCATCCCGCCGGAAACGATCCAAAAACTCGAAAACGAGCTCTCTCGTGCCAAGCAGGAACTCCGCACCATGATGGAAGCCGAGAAAGGCTTCGTGAAGCGTGAAGCGAGACTGCGTGGCTTCCTCGAAAGCATCCCATGTGGCATCTTCGTGCTCGATGAGCGTGGTGCCACCATTTATCAAAACGAGCGCCTCGCGAAGCTCCTTGGCCGCGCCATCGACAAAGAGGCTGGTATCGAAGCCTGGCTCGTTCACGGCTGCCCCACCACAGAGCATCGCGAGCATGTGACATTGGCCTGGCGTGAAAGCGTCTGGCGCAGGCAGCTCACCCGCACCGTCTCGCTCGCCACGGCGGATGGTTTGCTCAAAGAGATCGAGTTTCAACCCGTGGCCCTTTCCACCGGCGGCATGCTCGTGAGCATCCAGGACGTCACCGAAAACTGCCGCCACGAGGAGCAGATGCGCAGCATGGAGGCCAAAATGCGCACGATGCTCCAGAGCAATCCCATCGCCATCGTGCTCACGGATAAATCCGGCGTCATCTTCGAGGTCAATACCCAGGCCGAGCAGCTCCTCGGCCAGCCCAAGGCCGAACTACGCCGCTATCCTCTTGATGCTTGGCTTGATCCAGACAGCGCCACGGCGCGGCGTGATGCCCTCCGGGTGCTTCGGAGTAGCAGCTCGCAGCCCGAAGCCCTCGGCGTGCGCATCAAACGCACCGATGGCACCTTCAGCGAAGCCGTTTTGAATCTCGCCATCGTCCCAGATGCCCAGGGAGAGCCGCACTGCACCATTCACTTTTTCATGCCCGCTGTGGAGGAGCCGCTGATCGAGCCAGCGCCCCTTGAAAACCGCATAGAGTCTACGCCGCCGCCCGCGCCACCACCTGTTCCCGTCATCGAAACCATCATCAGTGAGCTGCTCGCCACGGATGCCAATGGCCGCATCGCCGCATGGTCGCCGCAGGCCCAGGAGATTTTCGATTTCGATGCCGCCACCGCCGTGGGGCGCCCGCTGCATCTGCTCTTCCGCCCATCGGATGCCACCGGCTTCTTCGCCGAGCTAGCGCAGCAAAGCCTCTCGCCCGAGTCCTTCTTTGATCATTCCTTCTTCGGTGCCCAGGGCCGTGGCAGCATGGGCATCAGCGTCCAGGCCCGCGAGGAAGGCGGCTACAGCCTGCACATCCGCCGCGAGATCACGGTCACACCTAAAGCATCACCTTCCGTCGAAAGCCTCATCGAGAACGAGACCACCACCGAGTCATCGGAAGCCGCTCCTGCCATCAGGGCCACTCGGATGAATAGCACCAAGGCCTTCCAGGTCGTCTCTCCCTCCAGCGATCGCTGGCCAGTCGTCAATCTGGAACGCGAGCGCCTCATGCTCAGCGAGACGCATCATCGCATCAAAAATCATCTCCAGATCATCTCCAGCCTGCTCAACATGCAGATCAATGGCGTGAGCGATCAGCACGCCCGCGATGCCCTCCGCTCCAGTCAAAACCGCGTCCGCGCCATCGCCGCCCTTCACCAGCATCTCTATCAGCTCGCCCTCGGAGGTGGTGGCACCTTCAGTGACTTCACCCGCGAGCTCATTCAGCACCTGCGTGAATGCTACGAGGTGCCAGCCGAGCAGATCGCCACCGGCCTCGCCATTCAGGATGGCAGTATTGATCCCGAGTGGCTCATGCCGCTCGCTCTCGCTCTCAATGAGGCACTCTCCAATAGCTTTGAGCATGCCTTCCCTCATGGGCGTCAAGGCAGCATCACCGCCACCCTCCGCTACTCGGGCGATAATGGCGAACTCATCATCCGAGATGATGGCGTCGGCCTCCCGTCCGAATTTCATCCGGGCGAAAGCCCCGGACTCGGCCTCAAGATCCTCGCCGTCTTTGCTGAACAGATGCGCGGCCAGCTCTTCGTCCAAGGCACCCCCGATCAAGGCACCGAAATCAAACTCCGCTTCCCCACCGGATCAGCCGCGCCCAGCTCGCACGCCAACTGAGGTGACAGGAACGGCCATTAAGTCTCCATCAACGCCTCCAGCCGCTTCACGCTGACGGGCTGTGAGGTGCCGAGTTCTTGGGCGAAGACTTGGACGCGATACTCTTCGAAGAGCCAGCGAAAGGTCTCGTGGTTGGCTTGGGGGACTTCTTGGGGCCAGGTGGCGAAGTCGGTGATGAGGAGCTGCTTGTCGGTGTCTTTAGCGGGGTTGTTCTGCCAGCGTTCGTTGCGGACTTGGATGGCTTTCAAAAAGCGGGGCAGGTGCTGGAACTGCTCATGCGGGGTCTTTAAAAGCAGATCGTGCGGAACGAGACGCTGCAAATCGGCTTCGAGGCCTGGGTAGCGTTTCGGCAGGGCGAGGAGTTTGCTGCGTTGATCGAGAATCTGAGCGTGGAGCGTGCGTGTGCGATGGACGACGCCAGGAAGATCACGGCGGAAGGTCTCGGCGAGTTGCTGAAAGCGTTTTTCAGTGAGCGGGAAGAGCGGCGTGAGGCGCAACAGGTGCGCGAGGATGTGCTCGTGGGCTTGATCGCCGAGGCTGTTGGCTACAGGCGCGGCTTGAAGCTGGCCGAGAGCACCAAAGTGATTCGCCGCGGGCGCTTTGGTGGCAGGACCGAAGCTGCGAAGCTCTTTCTTCAGCCACGCGATGTCCTTGGCCAAAAGGTTCTCCGCGAGCTTCCGCACGGCGGCGGGCGTGGTTTTGATGGCTTCAGCCTTCGTTTTGAAAAGACGCACATCGACCTCGCCATCGCGCAACACGAGGGCGGCATAGCCGAAGACCTGCGCGTGGCCGATTTGCTCGACGAGGATGCTTTCGGGCAGATCGCCGAAGCTCCAGCTTTGCAGGGCGAAACGCTCAAACTTCGGCAAAAGTCGATCCCAAGCATCGGTGCGGCGGTGGGCCTCTTTTTCGACCTCGGCGTGCAGCGTGCTCAGATCGCGGCTGGTGGCGACGACGGTGTTTTTCTTGGTGTCGTGCAGTTCGATGCGCGGCTGCAAATGCGCCGGAATGCTGCCGGGGGGCCAATCGGTGGCCTGGATGCGGATGCGATAGCGACTGGAGATGAACGCGGCCATCGCGGCGAGGAAATCGCTCGTGCCGGGATCGAACTCGGTGGCGATCTCGCGTGCCTTCGGGTCGATGGGCATCAAATCGCGGCGGATGGACTTTGGCAGTGCCCGCAGCAACGCGGCGGCGATTTCTTCGCGCATGCCTGGCACCATCCACTGCACCTGGCCGGTGGTGAGATGGCCGGCGAGCTGCACCGGCACCTTCACGGTGACGCCGTCGTGCTCCTGGCCGGGCTTGTAGTTGTAGGTGATCGGGATGACCGAATTCGCCAGCGCGACCTGATCCGGGAACTGCTGCAAATCGGCCTCAAAGTCTTCGCCACCGGCCAAATCAGTCTCGGTGGCGATGAGGAAGCGCGGCTCGGTCTCGGTGCGCTCTTTGACGACGCGGTTGAGGTCGTGGATCGACGAGATGTTTTTGAGCCGTGCGTTGTAAAAGCGGAAGAGACGTTCCTCGACGGCATAGACGAGGTTGCTGCGCACACGCGTGAGCATGGTCTCGATCTTTTGCCGCAGTGCGTTGTTCTGCGCATAAAAGCGCAGCGTGATGGTGGTGTCCTGATGCTCGACGAGCGCACCGCGAATGAAAAGCTGCGTCGCGGCGACGGGATCGACCTTGAGGTAGTCGATAGAGCGTCTCGTGATCTCCAGGCCATGCAACATCACACGCTCGACGCAGGTCACGCGACCGGCTTTTTCGTTCCAGTGCGGCTCGCTGTGCTTGTAGGTGCACAAATGCGCTCCCAGCTCCGCGATCCAATCCGGCTGCACCTTCGCCACGGTGCGTGCGAAGAGCTGCGAAGTGTGCACGATCTCTCCAGCGACGATCCATGCGGGTTGTTTGGCCTTGTCTTGACCGGGTTTGGGCTTCGCGTTCTTCTCACGGCGTTCGTAGAGATTGGAGCCGGGGAAGATCATCACCTCGCGGTTCCCGGAGGTTTTGTAGAGGTTTCGGTCTTCTTTGACGGCGATGTGGCCAAGCTGCGCGACGAGGATGCTGCGATGGATGCAGTCCTGAACCTTTTGATTGGAACCACAGAGGTCACCGAGAGGCACAGAGGTTTGTTTTTCAGAACTCTGTGTTCCTCCGTGTCCTCTGTGGTTATCTAAATCACCTGCGAATAGATCACCAAGCTGCTTCCAGACATCCCGCCATTCCTGCATGCGAGTGAAGGAGAGAAAGTTCCCTTTGCAGAATTTGCGCAGCGCATTGGCGGAGCCTTCGGGTGCGGCCTGCCAGATTTTGAGAAGGCTCAAAAAGTCGGAATCGGGCGAGGCGAAGGCTTTGTGGGCGGCATTGGCGAGTTCCTTCTTCTCTTCGGGGCGTTCGCGGGGATCCGGAATGCTGAGACCGCTGGCGATGATGAGCATCTCCGGCAGCACTTTTTCCACCCGGGCATGCATCAGCATGCGGCCGAGCGTAGGATCAAGGGGGAGCTTGGCGAGTTCACGGCCGAGCGGTGTGAGCTCGTGGGTGTCGGTGAGACTGCCGAGTTCGTGAAGCAGATCGTAACCGGCCCGAATGGCGGCGCTGCTGGGTGGATTGATGAAGGGGAAGTCCTCAATTTCGCCGAGCTTGAAGGCCTTCATGCGCAGGATGACCTCGGCGAGGTTTGCCCGCTGGATTTCCGGCATGGTGAAGCGGTCGCGCTTCTCAAAATCATCCTGTTCGTAAAGGCGGATGCACAAACCATCCCGCACGCGGCCTGCGCGGCCGGCACGCTGATTGGCGCTGCTTTGCGACACGGCTTCCACGGGCAGGCGCTTCGTGCGCGTGCGTGGATTGTAGCGGCTCATGCGGGCGAGGCCGGTATCAACCACCACAGCGATGCGTGGGATGGTGATGGAGGTCTCCGCGACGTTCGTGGCGATGACGACGCGGCGTTTGCGTCCCGGCTCAAACACGCGCTGCTGCTCCGCGGAGGCCATGCGGCCAAAAAGCGCCAAAACCTCGAATTCGCGGCCCAAACGGCCATCGAGCAAATCCCGCGTGTCGCGGATGTCGCGCTCGGTGGGCATGAAAACGAGCACATCGCCGTCATTCGTCTCGATCAGCGCATTTTCGACTGCGGCCACCGCACCGTCGATGAAACCGAAATCGTCTTCTTCGGTCACGAGCGGCATGTAGCGGATTTCGACGGGGTAAGTGCGTCCTGACACCTCGATGATCGGCGCACCGCCAAAGGCCTGCGAGAAGGCCTCCGTGTCGATGGTGGCCGAGGTGACGATCAATTTCAGATCCGGCCGCTTTTTGAGCAAGCCGACGAGGTAGCCGAGCAGGAAGTCGATGTTCAGCGAACGCTCATGCGCTTCATCGAGAATCAGCACCGAGTAAGCTCGCAGCATCGGATCACTTTGGATCTCCGCGAGCAGGATGCCGTCCGTCATGAACTTCACGCGGGTCTCGCGGCTGGTGTCGTCACTGAAGCGCATCTTGCAGCCGACTTCGCGGCCCCACGGCACGCCCAGCTCCTCGGCGACGCGTTTGGAGACACTCATCGCCGCCACGCGGCGCGGCTGCGTGCAGCCGATGGTGCCTTGGAAGTCACCGAATGCCTCCAGGCACATCTTGGGGAGCTGCGTGGTTTTGCCGGAACCCGTCTCACCCGCGAGGATGAGCACCTGATGCTGCCGAATCGTCGCGACGATCTCCTCGCGCCGGGCGGTGATAGGAAGGTCGTCAGGATAACGGAGGCGAAACATGGACTCCGAAGGGACGACAGCAGCTAGACCTTGGGCTGCCACTTGGGATAGCGCTGCTTGAGCTGCTGGCGAAGTTTTTGGGCCTGGGCGGTATCACCGAGCTTGTCGAAGGTGAGAGCAGCTTTGTGGAGCGCTTCGGGGGTGACTTGATCGTCTTCGAAGACCTGGCTGGGGACGGCGTATTTGCCGACCGCGGCCTGCCATTTGGCACGAGCGGCATCGATCTGGGTCTGCTTGGCGAGGTCATCGCCATGAGCGTTGTAGATGTCTCCTTCGAGGATGAGGAGCTCGGCCTGGAGCTTGCCATCTTTGACAAAGCCAAGGGCTTCTTGGGCGGTGGCATCCGCAGCGTCAAACGTACCTTTGCCGAGCTGGGCACGGCCTTTGGTGATGAGGGCACGGGCTTTGGACGAGGGATCAGGATTGGATTTGAGGTAGTTGTCCGCGGCGGCGACGCTTTGATCGTAATTCCCGGCGGGGAGCTGGGACATGGCGAGGTAGATCCAGACGACCGGCTCGGTGTTTTCAGGTGTTTCCGGCGTGGCGGCGAGTTCAAGGTAGCGGGCGGCTTTCTTGAACTCTTCGGCTCCATAGAGTTTGAGGCCGAGCCATTTGAGGATGTTGGCAGGCACGACGCCCTCGGGCTTGGCGGCGAGATAGCCATCGATGGTCTTCGCTAGCTCGTCGGCGTTTTGGCGGGCGTATTCGCAGAGCATGAGCATCTGGCTGGCCTTGTCGAAGTAGGTCTTACTATCGATCTCGAAGGAACGGCGAAGTGCAGGGATGGCCTTGTCGTAGGCTTTCTGGTCGAAGTAACCGCGACCGATGCCGTACTGAGCCTGAGCGGCGGCGGGGGTCTTGGGGAATTTTTTCAGCAGCGTCTCAAAGGCAGCGATGCTGGCCTTGGCGTCCTTCATTTCCATGCCGATGAGGCCGAGCTGGAGCCAGGCGATCTCGCAGGCGTCGGAGGTGGGGAAAACTTTGGTGACCAGTTCGAAGTCCGCTTTGGCTTTGGGGAGATCACGGGCGTCTTTGTTGGCCATGCCACGACGGGCGAGGGCCTTGGGAGAGAATTCGTGGCCGGGGAAATCCGTGAGGAAGCGGGTGAAGGTGACGACAGCGTCCTGATGGCGGCCGGATTCGGCCTGGGCCCAGCCCATGTTGAAGACGGTGCCGGGTCGGAGCTTTTCGGGGAGCTTTTCGATTTTGAGATCGGTGTAGCTGAGGGCAGCTTGATTGAAATCGGTTTTGTTGAAGAAGAAATCGGCGCGGATGAGGCGGGCGAGGGTGAGCAGCTCGTGATCGCCTTTGATGGGCGTGTAACGGGCGATGAAGCCATTGGCGAATTCGCCGAGTTCTTTGTCACCGAGGAGGTAGAAGCAGTAGAGCTTCCAATAGCCGGCCTCGAAGGACTCATCGGTATCCTTGTGATACTGCTCGATGATGAGGTACACCTCGACGGCGCGGGCGTAGCTTTTGCGCTGGCGGTAGGCGTGGCCGACGAGGAGGAGCATCTTCGGACGCACATTGCCGGGCGGGAGGGTCTCGGAGTGGCGGTTGTAGTAATCAATGACGCCGTCGTAGTCTCCCTTGGCATTCATGGCCTGGATGATGCCGACGAGGGCGATGCCGCGGCCGGCTTCGGTGGTCTCCGGCAGGGTGACGGCCTTCTGAAACATGGCGATGGCTTCGTCATACTTCTTGGCTTCCTGATAGAGGACGGCGAGGCGCAGAGAGGCATCGGCGAGGACGGCATTGTTCGTGCTGGACTGGACGAGCTGCTCGAAGGCTACGATGGCCTCGACCTTTTTATCCTGCTGGAGCTGGAGAGACCCGAGAGCGAGCAGGGCGGTCTCGCGGAATGGGTTGTTCGTTTTGACGGCGATAACGGCGTTGAGCGCCTCAGCCTGAAGTTTGGTATCGCCGAGGAGTTCGTGGCAGCGGCTTTTGTTGTAGAGGGCAGCGAGTTTGGCCTCGGGCATCTTGGTTTTCTCGATGCAGAAGGTGAAGTGGCGTGCGGCGGCCATGAGGCTGGGACGCGCGGCATTTTTATCGCCTTCGGAGACGGCGTTTTGGCCCTGGTTGAAGGTCATGGCACCGAGGCGATAAGCGGCGGAGGGAGCGCCCTCGCTGTTCGGATAGCGGTTCACGACTTCTTCCCAATACGAGGCGGCCTGCTTGAGCTGGCGCTGCTCGCGGTAGCATTCCCCGATGCGAAAGAGAGCATCGGCGACGCGGCTGCCGGAAGGGTAAGTTTGGAGGTACTTCGCGTAGTTTTGCGCGGCGATGGCCCACTCCTGGCGTTCATAGCCGAGGGTGGCGAAATCAAACATGTCGTCCTCGGGACTGCGTGCCTTGGGAGTAGAGGCAGGCGGTGTGGCGGGCGGCGGACGCACCGGGATGGCACGCGGAATGGGCGGCTCTTCCTCGACGGGGAGGGCTTTGGGAGCCTGCTGTGCAAAAAGGGTGCCGCTCAAGTTGAGCGAGGCGAAAACGAGACCGCGGAGGGACATGAGAGAGGGCGTTTGCATGCGGCGGCGCGGCTATTTCGGCGGGGCGGGAGCGGCGGCCTCGCCCTCGGGCTTTTTCACGGCGAAGGCAATGTTGTAGATGCCGGCCTTCTGGCAGGCATCCATGACGCGGATGCCGTATTCCCAATCGGTGGCCTTGTCTCCCCGGATGATGACGGCCTGCTCATTGGTGCCGGCCATGACGATGATGTTTTGTAGCTTGGCGAGAAGTTCGTCGGTGCTGTACGTCTGGCCGTTGACGACGACTTCGCCGTCTTTTTTGATGTTGATGATGATCTCACCGACGGTGCGGGATTCATTTTCCTTGCCGGAATCCGCCGCAGGCACGCTCACATCCATCACCTGCTCTTCTTTGGCATACTGGAAGGTGACGGCGAAGAAGATGACGAGCAGGAAGAGCACATCGACGAGCGGCGCGAGCTGCATCGGCGTGGGTTCGATCGAGTGCTGTTTGCGAAAGTTCATGGCGTGGGAGAAAGCCGGATCACACGGAGGCGGCGGCACGAGCGGCGCGTTTATACTGCACCGCGAGCAGGGCCATGAGATGCGTGGTGGCGGCCTCCATCTCGGAGATGAGGCGGTTCACTTTCCCACGGAAGATGGCGTAGAACATGAGAGCGGGAATGCCGATGACGAGACCGGAAGCGGTGCAAAGAAGCGCCTCGGACACGCCTTGAGCGAGACCGAGCTGGTTGGAGCCGCCGGCACCTTTGCCGGAGATTTCATGGAAGGTGGTGATCATGCCGAGCGTGGTACCGAGCAGGCCGAGCATGGGGGCCACGGCTCCGACGTCGCCGAGGTAGGCGATG
The DNA here is from genome assembly GCA_044370285.1 of Prosthecobacter sp. GTDB lineage: Bacteria > Verrucomicrobiota > Verrucomicrobiia > Verrucomicrobiales > Verrucomicrobiaceae > Prosthecobacter. The sequence continues at coordinate 2,600 of JBILVU010000010.1, read as the reverse complement.
CGGGCGAGGAGAAGGCTGGATTGGCGGTTTCCCTCAGCCTCGGTGACCTCTTTGACCTCCTCAAAGCTGGCGGTGGGATTCCGCGTGGCGAAATCGAGCGTCTTGGCGGTGATGCGGGCGATGCACTCGTTGCGGCGGTTGCATACGGCGAGTAGGCCGAGGTAGTCCTGCTTGCGGATGAGGGCATCGGCGGAATTCATGAAGGCATCGCTGACGACGGTGCCCTGGCGGATCGTGAGGGTGAAGAGCACGATCATGAAGAAGGCCACCATGGAGAGGGCGATGAGCGGGTAGGCCATGACGCCGGTGCGCTTGATGAAGCCGCTGAAGGTGAGTGTATCGCCGAAGGGATTGTCCGCGTTGGGATCAGCCGGAGCGCTGGCCGTGGCCGCAACGGGTGCCGGGGCGGCGGTTTGTGCCTGCGCAGGCCCGGCGGCCATCCATGAGATCACAAGCGCCAGCACGGCCAAGACGAGAAAGTTTTTTCGGTGCATGAGGCCGCGAAAGTAAGCGAGCACGGCCTGCTTGCAAGCGGGCGCGGCAACCCAATTGGTCGCTATTCCTTCATTTCCTGCTCCATGCGCTCGCTGAGCCACTGCTTCATCATGCTCTGGTAGTTCAGGTAGCGGCGGCGGGCGACGCGTTTGATGCGGCTGAGCATGCGAGGATCGAAGCGCAGCGTGATGGTGGTGGATTCCCGCACATCACTGCGATGCAGGGAGGACTGCATGAGGCGCTGATCGAGCTGGCGAGACTGCCAAAACTGGATTTCGGCCTCCTCGGTGTCGAATTCCGGGAGTTCTCTCCAAGCGCGGATGATGGGCAGATCGGCGGAAAAGGCGGTCATGGCAGGCGAATCGTGAAAATCAGATGTCCTCGGCTTTTTTGCGCTCGAAGAACTCGTGCTCCGCCGCGGTCATCAGACGGGCGAAGATGACGCGGTAACGTTTCCCATCCGTCCAGAAGACGCTGAAGACGGGATGACCCTGGAGGGATTTGCCGAGATTGTAGTACCGCGCCTCGCTGCCGGAGCCCTGCTCATCGGGCATCAATTTGAGCGAGAAAGGATCTTCGAAGGACTCCTCTATGTCCTTCGGAGGAAGGGCACTGAGGTCAAAGGCGCAGCCGATCCAGTCGAAGTCCATGATTTGAGAGCGGGAAGATTATTTTTTGTATTCGATGAGTTCTATCTCATAGCCCTCGGGGGCGTCAATGAAAGCAAACGTCCCGCTGGAGGATGGGGTGGGACCATCTGACAAAGGATAACCCAGCGCGGCGGCGTGCTGGGCGAAGGCCTCAATGCTCTCCACCTCGAACGCGAGGTGCGTGAGATCGCTGCAGAAGGTGACGGGGCCGCTAGCAGGATAGGAGCAGATTTCGAGGAGCTCCTCACTGCCGGGTGTTTTCAAAAAGACCAGCTCAGAGCCGCGTGGAGACTTGTGACGACGGATTTCCTCCAGGCCGAGCACCTCTGTGTAAAACGAGACGGTCTTTTCGAGGTCATTCACGCGGTAGCGCGTGTGGAGGAGTTTTTTGACTTTCATGGTGAGAACGGGGTAATGATCCATCGGCGGAGGGAGAGCGCAAACCAAGAAAAAACCCCGCGCCGCAAGCGACACGGGGTTTTTGGGAAATATCGCAACCGTAGCTTTATTACGGGGAGGGAGGCGTGTTCGTCAGGCCGACACCATTCGAGGAAGGCGATCCCATGAAGGGCACATTGTTCTGACCAGTCTGGTTCGTGGCTTGATCTTGGCCATTGTTGTCTGTGCCGCCACCTTGACCAGGAGGATTGTTACCCTGGCCGCCACCACCAGTGCCGCCGCCATTGCCTGCATTGCCAGCATCACCCACGGCATTACCGCCATTGCCGGTGTGACCGGGATTGGAGGCAGCCCCGCCGCCAGGACCGCCAGCGTTCGGAGTAAAGCTAGGGAAGCCACTACCAGTGATCTTAGGAGCGGAGACCGAGAAATTAGGAGGATTGAAATCCGGCTCCCAGCGAAGAGCCACATAGCGGGACTTCACGGTGTCTTTTGGCTTGGCTTTGAGGAAGCCCAAACCACGCGTGTCTTCAGCGGCGGCTACAGGCTCACGCTGCTGGAAATCGGTGGGGTTGAAGGCCAAGCGGCCTCGCCAGTCTTCCTTTTCAGGCAGTTTTTCAAAGGCGAAAACTTCAAAGCGCACCGGGCGAGGAGAATGGACCGAACCAAACTCATTCATGATGCGGACCTGACCGAGGTCATAAATCAGCGTGCGATAACGCTCATCGGACTCAGGGAATTCGAATTTGTTGTAGGACATGGCTTTATCAACATCACCCTGGAGATTCGGCGAGGCGTAGAGCACACGGGAACCACCGACGCCGGCGAAGTTCACCGGATAGCCGCCTTTGCCATCCTTGGACTGCTTCACATAATAGTCTTTGTCCTTGTCTCCACCAAAGAGCTGGAAGTTACGAATGCTTCCACCTTTGGAGAGGGCGAATTCCAGCTTCACAAACTTCACCTGCATACCTGCGAAGGTGAAAGCGATATCACGATCCGAACTGGTGAAAACTTTTTCGTCCAGCACGGCCCAGCCTTTTTGATCGCTGCTGC
>JBILVU010000169.1:0-10865 GCA_044370285.1 Prosthecobacter sp. | reverse complement strand
CACCGCCCCACACGATCAAAGTCTGATCCAGCAGCCCACGCTGCTCCAGATCGCTGATCAGCGCCGCCACTGGCTGATCGCTCTCATTGGCGAAGCCGCGATGATTGCCGAGGATGTCCTTGTGACCATCCCAACTCTGCTGGTTTTCCATGCCGCCGCTGTAGATCTGGATGAAGCGCACACCACGCTCCACCATGCGCCGCGCCGTCAGACACTGCTTCGCAAAGTGACCGCAATGCTTCTCATTCACGCCGTAGAGTTTTTGAATGTGCTCCGGTTCATCCTTGATCGCAAAAGCCTCCGGTGCCGAGGTTTGCATGCGGTAAGCCAGCTCAAAGCTCTCGATGCGGGCATTCAATTCGCTCTCGATGGCCGATCCACCGAGCGATTGCCGGTTCAGCTTCGCCATGAGGTCCAACTGCGACCGCTGACGCTGCGGCGTGAGCGAGGCTGGCACCGCGAGGTTGTCGATGGGTGCTCCCGAAGGCTTCAGCCATGTTCCTTGATACACACTTGGCAAAAAGCCCGCGCCCCAGTTCGCCGCACTGCCTTTGGGAAGACCGCGATTCAGCGGATCACTCATCACCACAAAGCTCGGCAGTGAATCGCTCTCGCTACCGAGGCCGTAATTCACCCAGGAACCCACGCACGGGTAGCCCATGCGGGTGGTGCCCGTGTTCATCATGAAAAGCGCTGGCGAGTGATTGTTCGAGCCCGTCCAGCAACTGTGGATGAAGCACATCTTATCCACATGCATCGCCGTCTTCGGAAACAGATCGCTGCACCACGTCCCGCTCTGCCCGTGCTGCTTAAACTCAAACGGCGACTTCATCAGCCCGCCCACCGCCCCCGGAAAGAAGCCCGTCTTCGGATCAAACCCCTCCAACGTCTGCCCATCCCGCTTCGCTAGCTCCGGTTTGTAATCCCAAGTATCGACCTGCGAGGGGCCGCCATTGGTAAAGATCCAGATGATCGACTTCGCCTTGCCACCGACCTGCATCGGCACCTTCGGCGCAAAAGGATTCTTCGCCGCCTCCAACATCGAAGCGAAGGCCAGCATGCCAAAACCACCGCCCGCACGGGCCAGCATCTCACGACGGGAATAACCTGAAATCATGTCTTTCATACCCACCTTATACGCCAGCTCCTTGTGCGAAATCATGGCGGATTTGTGTCGGATCGTGCGCCGAACTGATTCAGCGAAGCCTGTGCCGCATTCACTTCTGCAATCCTTACCTACCACGAGACACTTCGACAATCCTGAGTTCATCCACCGGTCCATCGATCCAGAAACAAACCCGCCAGCGGTTAAACTTGGCTCGATAAATCATGCGCCCATCTGTGGCACGAATTTGATCCTCTACTGCCGCCAAAGGGTGGAGAGCCAGCTTTTCAAAGATGCCGATAATCTCCCGTCTGGAGCGGGCAGGAAGCTGCCAGAGAGATTCGGCGAGATTTGCGTCGATGATGACCTTGAGGTGCATCACTCAGCTTCCTTCTGCTTCAAGCTGCTCATGCTTTTCCTTGAACGCATCCAAAGAAACCGAGCGCCCCGCATCCATCGCCCGCATCCGCTGAGAGAGGAGCACTCGCAGCTCATCTTCCGTCTCAAGCGCCGTCAGATAGCGGGAAAGTTGGTTCCTGTCCTCAAGTGGCAGCAGCGATACCTGGGCTTGGATGTCTGTGTAACTCATGAGTCTGATTGTATTCAGAGGCTCGCTGCATCGCAAGCGGATGATTCAATGCCACCTCAAGCCGAAAGAATCGCCGGGTCCCAGTCCTTCCAGACGGGATCAAGGCCACGAGCACGCAACATGTCAGCCACGCCTTGCGGGCTGCGTTCATCGGCGATGCCGAACTGGCCCTCCGCCCGCGTGCGGCCGGTGGTGGCTTCCAGTTCGACACGGCGACCGCGCACGGTGAGATGCAAATCGTCGCTTCCGGCTCCCGTGTAGCCACCAGGCTCGGTGTGACTGCCAGCGCTCATCATGGTGATGCCGAGCGGAGCCAGCGCATCACGAAGCGGAGCGGGTTCACGCGTGCTCAATACGATGCCGACCTCAGGAAAAGTGAGTCGAAAGGCGCAGATCGTCTGCACCAGTGCCCAATCCGGAAAATCGGTCATCGGCTTGAAACCTCCCGCCGCAGGCCGCAGACGCGGAAAAGCCACGGTGAAGCTCGATTTCCAGCAGTGCTTATAAAGATGCTCCAAATGGGCGGCGAGCCGCAGCGCCTCCAGACGCCAATCGCTCAGGCCAAACAAGGCTCCAATGCCGATGCGGCGAAAACCACCCGCGTAGCCGCGCTCCGGGCAGGCGAGCCGCCAGTCGAAATCCTTCTTCGGCCCAGCGGTGTGCATCTGCTCATACACCTCGCGGTCGTAGGTCTCCTGATAAACAACGAGGCCTTCCGCCCCCGCTTTGACCATCTGCTCATACTCGGGTGCCTCCATCGGTCCCACTTCGATGCCGATGGTGGGCACCACATCACGCAGCGCCCGGATGCACTCCTCCAGGTAACCATCGCTGACAAAGCGTGGATGCTCACCGGCAACGAGAAGGATATTGCGAAAGCCCTTATCGAGCAGGTGCTGAGCCTCACGGATGACCTGATCAATCGTCAGCGTGACGCGGAGGATGGCGTTGTTGTCGCGGGAAAAGCCGCAGTAGGAGCAGTTGTTCACGCACTCGTTCGAGACATACAGCGGAGCAAAGAGCCGCATGGTGCGTCCGAAGTTCCGCCGGGTGATCTGGCGACTTTCGTGGGCCATCGCCTCGATTTGCGCCGGGGCTTTCGGCTCCAGCATCGCGGCAAAACGCTCCATGAGCGGCGATTTCCGCTGCGGAAGGGCGTCGAGCACAGGAATGAAGGAGGTCAGCATGGTTTTCCCTCCGCCATACCGCCGGGGCCGGTCGTTTCAAGTTTCCAGGCTAACCTTCTTGAAACTTGAAACCCCTTCCGCCCGAGCGGACAGTTTGCGCTCTCCTTCCCCAACCACCACGCATGAAACCCACTCTCTTGATCCTCGCTGCCGGCATGGGCAGCCGTTACGGCGGCCTGAAACAACTTGATGCCATGGGCCCGAGCGGGGAGGTGATGCTCGATTACTCGGTGTTTGACGCGATCCGCGCCGGTTTCGGCAAGGTGGTGTTTGTGATCCGCCGGGACTTTGAGCAGCTTTTCAAAGATCAAATCGGCTCCCGCTTCGCCAGCCGCATCGCCGTGGACTACGCCTTTCAGGATCTGAACGATCTGCCCGAGGGTTTCACCGTGCCGGAGGGCCGCACGAAGCCCTGGGGCACCACGCATGCCCTGCTCGCCGCCGAAAAGGTGGTGAACGAGCCCTTCCTCATGATCAACGCGGACGATTTTTACGGCCAGGATGCCTACGCGAAGATCGCCGCCGATCTCACCACGCCGCGCCCAGCGGATGGCAAGAGCCACTACTCGATGGTGGGCTACTACCTGCGCAACACGCTCTCCGAACACGGCAGCGTGGCCCGCGGCGTGTGTACTCGTGGCGCGGACGGCATGCTGGCGGATGTCACCGAGATGACGAAGATCTTCAAAACAGACTCTGGAGCGGAAAACCGCGAGGTGGAGGGAGCTTTTGTGCCGCTGAATGGCAATGAAGTGGTCTCGATGAACTTCTTCGGCTTCATGCCGGACATCTTCGGACGGCTGCGAGCCGCCTTTGCCGAGTTTATGAAGGAACGCGGCAGCGATCTGAAGGCCGAGTGCTATGTGCCGAAGGAAGTGGATACGCTGATCAAGAACGGCATCGCCGATGTGCGTGTGCTGGAATCGAACGACTCGTGGTTCGGCGTGACCTACCCGGATGACAAACCGGACGTGGTCCGCTCCATCCGCGAGCTGGTGGACAAGGGCGTGTATCCGGAGTCGCTGTGGGGGTGATGCGTCAAGAAAAGGTCAAGAGTCGTCAAGATGGTCAAAAGCCTGCTTTCCAGATTCCTTGACCCTTTGTCGCCTTGACCTTTTGACCTCTCTCTCATGCTTCCCCCCGTCTCTTTTACCTCCACCGAGCTTTTGACGCCCGGCGTGACCTTCACGTCCGAGGGGACGCGTTTCGTGGTTTTCTCGCGACATGCCGAGGCGATGGATTTGTGCCTTTACGATCCGGCGGATGCGCAGCGGGAGATCGGTCGGGCACGCATGCGAAAAGGGGAGAATGACCTGTGGCACGTCACCGTGCGTGCGGCGGCTCCGGGCACGCTTTACGGCTACCGGGCGCAGGGTGCCTGGCATCCCGAGAAGGGACAGCGCTTCAATGCGAAGAAGCTGCTGCTCGATCCTTATGCACGAAGCATCGTTGGCCTGCCCGATGCGGCGGAGCACATGCTCACCACGCCTGACCCGATGCATCCACCGGGCTGCCTCGACAACGGCCCGCAGGCGCTGAAAAGCGTGGTTGTGGATGAGAGCTTCGACTGGCAGGGTGACCGGCCATTGCACACGCCGTGGCAGGACACGGTGCTCTACGAGATGCATGTGAAAGGCTTCACGCAGACCCATCCAGGCCTGCCGACGCACCTGCGAGGCACTTACGCTGGTCTCGCGAATCCGCTGGTGACGAGCTATCTGCGTGAGCTGGGCATCACCGCCGTGCAATTGCTGCCGGTGCATGCGCATCTCGATGATGCCTTCCTGCTCGAACGCGGCCTGACGAATTTCTGGGGCTACAACACGCTCGGCTTCTTCGCTCCGCATGGCGAGTATGCCTCGGCGCACGATCCGCAGGAGCAAATTCGCGAGTTCAAAGGCATGGTGAAGGCCCTGCATGCGGCCGGGATCGAGGTCATCCTGGATGTCGTTTACAATCACACGGCCGAAGGCGATCCACGCGGGCCGATGATGCTCTTCCGCGGCCTCGATGATGCCACCTACTACCGGCAGGATGCGGATCACAATTACCTCAACGTCACCGGTTGCGGCAATTCGGTGGATTCCGCCCGGCCTGCGGGCCTCCGGCTCGTACTCGACAGCCTGCGCTACTGGGTCACCGAGATGCATGTGGATGGATTTCGATTCGATCTGGCCGTCACCGTGGCTCGCGATGAAAACGATCACTTCAGCCAGCATGCACCGTTCCTCGCCGCCGTGGCGCAAGACCCCGTTTTATCCCGTGTGAAGCTCATCGCCGAGCCGTGGGACATCATGAAAATGGATAGCTACCAGGTCGGCGCTTTTCCCGCCCCTTGGCGAGAGTTGAATGGCAAGTTTCGCGACACCGTGCGGAAGTTCTGGCGTGGTGAGGGCGATACGACGGCGGAATTTGCGAAACGCTTCTGCGGCAGCCAGGACATCTACGGCCCCGGACTGCGTCCACCGCTGGCGAGCATCAATTTCATCACCTCACATGATGGTTTCACCCTGCTCGACCTCGTGAGCTACTCGCGAAAGCACAATCTGGCGAACGGCGAGGAAAACCGCGATGGTGATGATCACAATCACAGCGTGAACTGCGGTGTCGAAGGCCCCAGCGAAGATCCGGTGATCCTCGATACCCGTGCCCGCCTTCGCCGCAGCCTGATCGCCACGCTGCTTTTTTCCACCGGTGTGCCTTTCCTCAATGCCGGTGATGAACGCGGCCGCACCCAGCAGGGCAATAACAACGCCTACTGCCAGGACAACGAGTTAAGCTGGCTCGATTGGACCGAGTGCGACGAGGCCATGCTCGCCTTCACCAAGCAGGTGCTGCATCTCCGCCGCACCCGCCACACGTTGCGCCGGCTCGAATACTTCGATGGCAAGGTGAACCCCGTCACCGGCCTTCGTGATGTGACCTGGCTGGAGGGCAATGGCTCCCTGCTCTGCCATGAAGAATGGCATGATCCTCGTCGCTGCCACTTCGGAGCCCTCCTCGATGGCATGCACGGCGAGCCTCCCCTCGTCATCCTCTTCAATCGCGGCAGCACCGGCACGGATCTCACCCTTCCTGGCACCCCGGAAAGCCAGTGGAAGCTCCTCTTTGACACCTCCGCCGTGCATTTGAACGAAGAGGTCATCCATGGAGCGAGCACGATGCACGTCGAGGCCGCCAGCCTCGTATGCCTCGAACTCGCCTCCGGTCCTGCGACCGGGCCAGAATACTGCTGAAAGGAAAGTGGAACAGGTTTGCAACCTATTCAGGAGCATTGGGCGTCCAAGGCTTCGCTGCCAGCATCCCGTGAGAGTCTCAGGATGAGCTTGAAGGACACGATCACGGAAACCTTCGTCGGCACAGGTTGAAAACCTGTACCACTTTCCTTGACGAGCCTCCTCACGCCATCGGATTCACCAGCGTGCCGATGCCGTCGATGGTGATCTTCACCACATCGCCGCTCTTCAGCGTGAATTCATCGCCGGGGACGATGCCAGTGCCAGTCATGAGGAAAGTGCCAGTTGGGAAGGTGTTGTCGCGAAACAGGAACTCGGCGAGTTCCGACGGCGTGCGCTTGAGCTGGGCCAGCGTCGTCTCACCTTCAAAAGCCGCCGCTCCCGCACGGTCGATTTGCAGATGGATGCGTGTGGTCGGCGCGAGAGGCTCGCTTTGGATCAAAAGGACCGGGCCGAGAGCGGCGCAGAGCTTGAAGCACTTTGCCTGCGGCAGGTAGAGCGGATTTTCGCCCTCAATGTCGCGACAGGAAAGGTCGTTGCCCACGGTGCAGCCGATGATTTCGCCGCTGGAGTTGATCGCGAGCGTCAGCTCCGGCTCCGGCACCATCCATTTGGAGTCGCCCCGCAGGTGCATCGCCTGCCCCGGATGCGCCACCCGCTGCGGCGTGGCCTTGAAAAAGATCTCCGGCCGTTCCGCCGCATACACGCGGTCGTAAAAGCTGCCTCCACCGGCATCCTTGGATTCTTCCATGCGGGCCGTGCGGCTGCGGAAGTAGGTCACCCCAGCCGCCCAGACTTCCTGATGGCCGATCGGAGCCAAAATCGACTCTGCTGCTGGCGCTGCTACAGCGGGAGTGGAGGCCGCGATTTGAGCCAGATGAGCCGCGAGGCCGCTGCGATTGAAAAGTTCATCCCAGGAGGTTTCCGGCACGAGATGCCAGGAGGTGCCGTTTTGGATGAAAATGCCGGAAGTGGTGCGATAAAGGAGCATGGGGCCGCGAGGGTAATGCGGCTTTGATTCCTGGCAAGAACTCGACTGCCAGCTTTAAACCGACCAAAGATGGAACCACTGGTTCAGCCAGCCCACAATGGCGGCGATGCCCGTTCCGACGAGCAGCCATTCGAAGGCCAACTTCATCCGGCTGCTGCTCACCTGCTGGCGCTGCGCCAACGTCATCTTTTGACGACTGCGGGGAGTGGGCTTCGCGGCGAGCGGTGGCAGGGTGTCGAGTGTGGCAAGGCGCTGCACCTTTTGCAGGCGTGGCGAATCAGCGATCAGACATTCGAGACGATGGATCTGCTTCCCGAGCTCCTCGGAGCGGCGCCGGAGATGACGTGGATTCACCGCATCGGGCGACTGCGATTTGCCGAGTTCCTGAGCTGATTTGGGACGACGGGAACGCACCTTACGATTGCCGGAGGAGAAGAGAGCCATGATCGGGAGGAGTGAGAGGTTGAGGGTGAAAAATTAGAACATCAGCTTCGCGAGCATCAGCCCCAGAAGCATCGCCCCGATGAGCGGCAGCGTGAAGGCGAAGCCACGGCGAAGCCAGATGATGAGCTCTTCGGTGGGCGAGATTTCGGCACTGCTGGTTGATTCGCTGCGGCGCTCGGACTCCACATGGCCCGCGGCATGCGTGACACTGGCGGCGATGGGATTGGATTCGACGACGCGGAAACTTTCCAGACGGCGCAGGCCTTTGGAATAGTCCGCCTCGGCATCTTCGATCGCAGCAAGCGCTTGATCGAGTTCCTCATCTACTTGGCTGCGATGCCATTTCTCCGGCTGGAGGCTTTTGAGGATGTCCAAATGGCGGCGGAAGTCGTCATAAGTGACGCTCAGCTCCTCGACTCGCTTCTGCGCATCGTAGAGATCACGCTCCACGCTGCCTGCCGAGCGAGTGATCTTTTCCAAGAGGTCACGCTTGCCGGAAACGAAGCGCTCCTGCTTCACGCGAAGCGTTTCAAGATGCAGCTTCTGGCGCTCGATTTCTTCCTGCTGCATGCGGAGTTGCAGGAGCTGCTCCTGGGCGGCTTTGACCTTGTGATCCACATCATCAAGCGATGAGGAATCCATGAATTCAGGAGCGTCATCAAAGCGGAGAACATCCTCTTCAAGATGACCAGGAGACGAGGGAGCGACGGCGAGAGCGGGAGACTTGCGGGTCATAGTGGTAAATTCTATTTACCACTGTAAATATTACAGATCTCTTAGATAATCCAGATTTTTTGTGCGCCGTTTGGCAAAAAGATAAGGCACGCCACCTGCCAGAGCCGTCAGGCAGAGCAAAATTCCCAGACTGAGCGTTTCCATGCGCCCATCGGCGGGCGGCGAAGAGGTGGCGAGCGGACTGAGGCTGCTCCACGAAGGGATCAGCACCGCCGCCATGCCGAGCAGAATATAGACGAAGCTACTGATGAGGCAGACCGTGCCGCCAAAGCCAGAGACGATGCGGGCGGGGTTCGCCTCGCGGAAATTGGGCAGCAGCGCCCCGAGGGAAAGAGACAGCGCCGTGAGGCCATAGCTCATCATCATCATGGCGAGGCTGAAGAAGAGCATCCGCCGCACCGGCATCCCGAGGGAAATGCCCGAGAGGCATACCAGCGTGGTCATCAGCAGCGCCAGCACCCCGGCGCTGAGGCGTAGTTTGAGCGCCAGCACCCGGTGCAGCGGCACGGGCGAGAGGCCGAGGATCCACATGCGCTGCCCTTCCAGACTGAGCTGCGGGTAAATGAAGCGCGTGGTGAGTGTCGAAAGCGCGAGGCAGCAGACGAGGAGGTTCAGATGACTGATGACAGCGAGCCAGAAGGGACTCTGCAAGTCCTCCCCCATGCTGCGGAGGTTGGCGGAGTAGATCAGCAGCAGGCCAAAGATCACGGCACACTGCCCCCACTGCATTGGCTCCCGCAAAAACACTCGCACATCCTTCCCCAGGATGGCAAACGACGCCCGGTCGAGGGCCAACGCACGCCGCAGCAACTCCGCCGGCCAGCTTGGCACCAGTGGCATGCTCACCTGCCCTGACGATCCGCCCGGCACCGCCTGCATGAGCCGATTCCAAGCAGGGAAAAAAAGCGACCCCGCCAGCCGAGCCGTCACCACCAGCGAGACCAGCGCATGCGAGAGCAGCACCAGATGATAAAACCACGCTCGCTCGACGATGCCACGCCCGCTGGCATGGATCGCCTCCGCCACCCATGAGCTCGGCAGTAGCGGGTGCATGCAAATCTCCGTGTGGCGGAGGATTTCGCTCACCCCCAATGCCATATCCCCACTGCGCACCGCATCGAAGTCGATGGTCAGGAAACGCTTCGCCGCAAAGCCGAGCAGCACGAGACCCAGCAGCGCCACCGGCTTCCACCAAGAGCGGCGGGCAAAACGCACGAGAAACAGCAAGAGCCACGTCGAGAGATTCGCCGAAATCGTGACGAGACACAGCAACGCGGGAGCTGTGGTGAGAAAGAACCAAGGCCCGGCCTCATAGACGCGACCAAGCGCCAGCAGGATGGGGGCACTCAGCACCACCAGGCCCCAGCTCGCCAGCAGCATGCCTTCGAGCGTCTTCCACATCACCAGGCTGCGCGGGGGCAGCGGCAGCGCCACCTGCCATTCCATGTCCTTCCGCCGAAAAAGGCCCATGCCGGTGATCGTGGCATTCGAGATCACCAGCATCATGAAGAAGAAAAAGAACAGCAGATAGATCAGTCGCTCCGCCAGCAGCGGCCCGAGCATGGGAATCTTCGTCACATAATCCAGCCCGTGCGCCACCAGCTTGTAGGCGGCGAAGCTGTAAAAGATCAAAAAGCCGCCCACCGTGCTCACCAGCAGCCGGTTTTGGCTCAGGCCATGTGCCGCCTTATTCATGAGCATCCAGCCATGCGCACGGGCAAGCAGGGCGGTGGTGGCGGCGACGGTCATGACGCGGTTTTAGAATGCCTGCGCCCAGACCGCAAACGCATTTCCCCAAGCAGCGGCAGCAGTTTCTCCCGCAGCAGCGTTTCCCAATCCAGCCGCGCCATCAGCGCCCGCCTGGCCTGCCTTGCTTTCACCCCAGCATGCGCCCGGATTTTCCGAGCGAGTCCTTTCGGAGATGCGGCGAGCTTAAACAACACGGCCTCAGCCGGAGCCACCTCGCGATGCGCGGGAATGTCCGAACAAAAAACCGGCACCTGATGCAGCGCCGCCTCGATCAACGGCAGGCCATAACCTTCTTGAAAGCTCGGGAAGAACAACGCGTCCGCCATCTCATACAGACTTCGCACCTCCTCATCGCTCAGAACGGCCTTCTCACCGAGGAAGCGCACTCGCTTCGTCACGCCGAGCTCTTTGGCGAGCCGCTTCAACTCGCGAAAATACTTCACGCCATCCTTTTGATGCGGATCAGGAGCCGCCGTGACGAGGTAAATCGCGTTCGGAAGCTCGGCGAGCACCCGCAGCCCCATCTCGATGTTTTTGCGCCGCACGAAGCGAGTGGGCTGAAGCAGCACCAAGCCTGCCTTTTCGAGTTTGAGTGCCGCGATTCGGTCTTCGAGGCCCAAAACGGCCTTCGCGTCACAGCCGTTCGGAATGACATGAATCGGCTCGCCAGTGTGTTTCGCGTATTCCAACCTCCGATGCGCCGAAACAGCGACATGAACAGCTTGCGGCACTTTTTCAGCCCAGCGCACGTCGTGCACCCAGTTGATCCAGCGAACGTCCGGGCGGGTTTCCGTGAGCTTGATGAGTTCGTCCGTCCACGCGAGGTCGA
>JBILVU010000282.1:0-3035 GCA_044370285.1 Prosthecobacter sp. | reverse complement strand
CTGCATGTAGCGCTCCATCGGACCACCCGGCGTGATGCGAGTGATGAAAAAAACCGCCATCGTGGCCCCGATCACGGTCGGGAGGATGAGCAAAAAGCGGCGGATGAAATAGGCGGTCATTCGGGCGGGGCGAGACGGAAAATCTCAGGCAGTACGGCTCTGCGCACAAGAGTTTGTGCGTGATTGACAGAAAATCGTGGCTCGCGCATGGACCGGGCATGATTCGAGGTGTTTTGACCGGCTTTTTCACCGCCTGCGTGCTGGCGGGGTGCGGCGTGAGCCATGGTCCGGTCTCCAGTGGCACTTTGGCGCGGCTGAATGCCCTGGCGGTGACGCCGGAACAGGGCGCTCGCATCATGGAGGGGCGGAAAATCGACACGCGCAGCTACCCTCCTCCGGGTGGTGTGGTGCGGATGCCGATGCGGATGGATGACGCGGGACTACCGAGAGTTAAAGTGAGCCTCAACGGCCGTCGCCACGAGGACCTCGTGCTCGATACCGGCGCTACGATGACCGTGCTGGATGCCGCTTTGGCGGTGCGAAATCGCCTCGCTACCGCCCCAAGCGTGAGGCCCGAGATGACGGGCGTGATGGGGAACGAGTCCGGCATGGGTGCCGTGATTGAGACGATGCAACTCGGGCCCTGGAGGCTCGACAACCTGCCCTGTGTGGTGCGCCTGCAACGCAGCAGCGGCGGCCTGGACTTCCTGAGCAGTGATTTCGCCATCTCGGTGCTCGGATTCCACCTGGCGCAGAAGCATTGCAGCCATCTCACGCTCGATTACCCGCGCCAGGCAGTGGAATTTGGCTTCGGCGGCTTTCGCGGTCCGACGAGCCGGCATCATGCGAAAGCCAGCTTTCGCCTCAAAGCAGGCGTGCCGATGGCCCGGGTGAGCGTGGGCAAGGTGTCGTGGGAGGCCATCGTGGATACCGGCTCGTGTTTTGGCGTGGAGATTGATCAAAAACTGGCCCAGAAGCTCGGTCACGGCACGGGCGGGCAGGCCATCTCGGGCAATTTCTTTTTGATCGGTGTCGGCGGCACTTCGACGCCGGAAAAAGCCGGCGTGAGAGTGATCACCGTGCCTCGGATGTCGGTGCTCGGCTCGACTTTCCCCAAGGCGCAGATCGATGTGATGCCGGGTGCTCCGCGCATCGGGAGCTACTTTTTGCAAAACTACCGCGTCACCTTTGATCTGCGCCGCCAGCTCGTGTGGCTGGAATGGTGAACGATGCACAAAGCATTTGCCGCCTTCCGGGATGGTGCGTGATGGTACTCGATTGCCATCATGGACTCACGCCTAGATAAAGACTCCGAACTCATGCTCGACGCGTTGCGAGGCATCGCCGCGCTCATCGTGTTGTTCACGCATGGCTTTGATCTGGCGGTGGCGCAGGCCTTTGGATGGGACCCGCTGACGAATCCGGCGGAGTGGCGCTGGGCACGGGCAGTCTTTGGCAATGGGGACTGGTGTGTGTGGTGCTTCTTTGTCATCTCCGGCATCTGCATTCACCGCTCCATCGCCCGAGCTGTGGCGACGAACACCTTCCGCTGGGGACGCTACGCAATGGCGCGGATCACACGCTTGTATCCGCTGTTCCTGCTGGGGTTGCTTCTCGCCGTGGCGGCGTGGCGTCAGGGGCTGGATTTTGGAGCGAGCGAGGTCAAAGCCGCACCTTGGCGTGAATTGGGTGCGAGCCTTTTCAACCTCCAAATCTTCACGACGGCTTTTCCAGCCTTCAGCCCCTCGTGGAGTCTCAGTTGCGAGGTCCTCTACTATGTCGCGTGGCCTTTGCTGCTGATGCTGGCCGGTGGCAAAACGGGCCGGGCGACCTTTTTTGCCTCTGCTACTACTTTGGGCACGCTGGCGATGATTCTGGTGCTCTGGCGTGTGTCTCCGAAAGCACAAAGCAGCGCGGCGGTGGAAGGCCTGTGGGTTGTCACGGCGCTGTTTCCGCTGTGGTTCATCGGAGCATGGATGAGCGGGCGCTGGGAATCGCTCACGGCGAGCATCACGCGAGGTCGCTGGATGCTTGGCATCGTGCTCTTTGCCGCGTCGGCCGTGGTTTCCATCGTGCTGAAGCATCAGCATTGCCCAGGTGCTTGGTACAATCTCGCGGCGTTGTCATCGCTGCCGGGTCTGGTGCTGATTCTGGGCGGTGCGAGGCATCTGGGACTCTCGCAGAAGAAGGTGGAGCCTCTGTGCCGCTGGCTCTCGCAGTTCAGCTACCCCTGCTACATCCTGCATGTGCCGCTGCTGCTGCTGGTGAATCGTGCCGCAGGCATTTTGATGCCAAATGTGGCGGCCGGGCATCCCTTCCTGCGGGTGGGCCTGAGCCTGGGTGTTGTGCTGGCCTTGCTGGCAGCTTTTGGACCGGCGTTGGAGCGGTTTTTCATGGCATGGCGCTCACGCGTGCTTTCTGGCGAAACGAGGGCCTGACTCGCTTCGTTAAAGCGGCCCACCATGCGCCTTTTCCTGCTCTTTTCCCTCCTCCTTGTCTCCACCGGCATCTCCCCGGCGGCCTCCAAGCCCAACATCATCTTCATACTCTGCGATGACCTCGGCACTGGCGATGTGAAGTGCCTGAATCCCGAGGGAAAGATCGCCACGCCGCACATGGACCGGCTGGCGGCGGAGGGTATGATCTTCACCGATGCGCACAGCGGCTCCAGCGTCTGCACCCCCACCCGTTACGGCGTGATGACCGGCCGCTACGCCTGGCGTTCCAAGCTCCAAAGCAGCGTCCTCGGTGGTCTCTCACCGCGTTTGATTGAAAATGGCCGTCTCACCGTCGCCGAGTTCCTTCGTCAAAACGGCTACCACACCGCCTGCGTGGGCAAATGGCACCTCGGCATGGATTGGGTGCGCAAAGGCGAGGTCACCGAGCTCGGCATCGAAAAGGCCGAGCAGGTCAACAACGTCGATTACACCCAGCCGATCGCCAACGGCCCCACCAGCGTGGGCTTTGATACCTACTTCGGCATCAGCGCCTCGCTCGACATGGTGCCCTACTGCTTCATCGAAAACGATCGCGTG
>JBILVU010000281.1:0-3039 GCA_044370285.1 Prosthecobacter sp. | reverse complement strand
GACTGCTCGACCGCACCATGGTCCTCTACGGCAGCAACCTCGGCGACGCCAACATCCACGACAACACCAACCTCCCCATCCTCCTTGCCGGCGGTGGCCTCCACCACGGCCAGCACCTCGCCTTCAAACGCGACAACAACAAACCGCTCAGCAACCTCTTCGTCACCATGCTGCAAAACATGGGCATCGAGACCGACACCTTTGGGAGCAATGCCGGAACCTTGAACGAACTGAAAGCATGAAACCCACACCCACACTCCTCCTCACCGTTGCCCAAGTCTCATTTCCTCGCTTGAGAAGAAAAATGTGACCGTCCTGACGGCTCGCGGAATAAGCCTCATGACATGGCACAACCTGACTTTGACCAAGCGCGATTCATTGCGGCGCTGACCCGGCATCAACCGGCATTGGAGGCGTTTTGTCATGCGCAGTTGGCGAACCGGCAGGATGCGCAGGAGGCTTTGCAGGCGACGTGTGTGAAGCTTTGGGAGAAGGCGGCTGACTGGGATGCGGAGACGGAGTTTTTGCCTTGGGCATTTGCGGTGGCTCGGTTCACGGTGCTCTCGCACATCCGCGACCGGATGCGCGACCGACTGGTCTTTGACGAGGATGTGGTGCTAGCCATGGCGCAGGAGACGGAGGTGGCCGCAGCAGAGTTCGAGGAGCGGCGCGAGGCTTTGGGGAACTGCATGCGGAAGCTCAAGGCGGAGCAACGCGGCATCCTGCACGCGCATTACCTCACTGGCCGCACCGTGCGCGAGATCGCCACGGCCACGCAACGCAGCGAGAGCGCGGTGAAGATGAACCTGCTGCGTCTGCGCGAACAACTCAGCGAGTGCATTCAACGTCAACTCCATCCTTCCTCATGAACACCGACGACTCTTCATCATCGCATCGCTCACTGGAGCAACGTCTACTGCATCTGCTGCAAGCCGTGCGCGACACGCATGATACCTCCGCGCGAGCCGAACTGAACACGCTGCTGCGCGAGAATGCCGATGCACGATCAACCATGGCGCGGCTCATGGTGGATGAGCAGGCGCTGATCAGTCGGTTGCGCGATGATAGCATTGTGGCCCTGCTGGAGCCTGCTCCAGCGACGGAGACAGCGCTGCGCACGACCCCACGTTGGTTCGCATGGCGTCCGCTCACGGCGGCCGCGGCGGGGCTGGTGATTGGGTTGTTCAGCGCGTCGATGGTGTTTGGTTTTGGCGTGCGTTCCTTGGAAAGAGTGGTGTCGCTCTTTCAGGAGAGCTTTGAGGGCGGACCTGCGCCGTTGGTGAAGGGCATACCGCAGGACGTGAACCTGTGGAGTGGGGATTACTCGGAGATCGTGGAGACCTATGAGGGAGTGAAGCCCAAGGACGGAACGAAGATGGCCCGCGTGCTGCGTTCCGATTTTGAAGGCAAGGCGTCTTCAAAGCCGAGCCTTCAGGGCGATCTGATGCGTGTCGTCGATGTGCGGCCTTTTTTGCGCGAGGCCAACGGCGGCGAGGTGGTGATCACGCTGTCGGCTCTCTTGAATGCCGCGCCTTTCCGGGAAGCGGAGCGCTATGATGGAGCGGTCACCCTTTGGGCACTTGGCCCGCAGTTTCCCACGGAAGATAATCTGATGGACGACGCACTGGCCCATAGCGTCGGCTTGTGTCGTCCATTGGACCGCGACCCCGCCACTTGGCAGAAAGCTTCCACCCGGCTGCTGCTGCCGCCGGGGACGGAGATGGTGCTGTTGAAGGTGTCCTTCACCCCCGTGCCTGCGAGCGGCGAGAGCCTGTCACCACTGCCCGACCACGTGACCTTCGCCGGGCACTTCGTGGATGATGTGCGCGCCTTCGTCAACATTCGCAAAGCGGTGCCGAATCAACGGAACGAAGCGCTGCCGTGAGACACGCCGATTCAGCAGGGACTCCAAGCTTTGCTCTTTCGGCATGAAACCCGCCCTCACTGTTGCCTGTACCTCTTTGAAATCAGGTTGGCAGTCTGTTTGCCGAGGCGCTTGCAGGAACTCCGGGAAGCGATGCCTTTGAGCAACCTCCACCCTGGCTCGTGAGCGTGGCAACCGCCGGGAATCCATCGGCAGGATCGAGCGTGGTGTGAGGAAAGCCGAAAATAATTTGTCCCCATTTCGCCGTTTCATCGGACGACTTAGCGATACATGTCCACCGAATCCCATGCCATCCAGCAAGCTGCTGCCGAGTTCATCCGCGACCGGCATCTGCTGGGAGCGTTTGTGACGGGTCTACTGCGGGATGTTCATGCGGCGGAGGATGTGTTGCAGGAGGTGTGGGTGCTGCTGTCCGCAGAACTGGAGAAAGGCACTGGAATCGAGAATCAGGCGGCGTGGTGTCGAGGCGTGGCGCGGAATCTCATTCGACGGCATTGGGAGAAGCGGCAGACCGCAAAAGTGGTGGCTGACAGTGAAGCACTGGAAGCATTCATGGACCGTGTGGAGCAGTGCTTTGCTTGGGCAGACACGCAGGAGCATTTTGCCACGGCGCGACTCGCGGCACTCGATGAATGCGTGGCCTCACTACCGGGCCGGTCGCGCCGACTGTTGTCGCTCAAATACACGCAACGCGCCGCAATGGACCGCATCGCCGAGGAGACCGGCCAGTCATTTGAAGCCGTGAAGAAGGCGCTCATCCGTCTGCGTGCCGTGTTGCTGGAGTGCGTGCACCGCAAGCTATCTCAGGAGGAATGGAACACATGACAACCGACGAACTACTGCAACGCTGGAGCGATGGCTCCATCACCGCCGATGAACTTTGCGAGCTAACTGCGAAGCTCGCCAAGCCTGAACATCAAAGCGCCTTGCTGGACGACTGGTTGCTCGAAAGCAGCCTGCCTGACAGACTGCCCGGTGCAGCGGTGGCGGGACTTCAAGAATCAGCGATGAACCGCAGAATTGAACGAATTGCTCCCGTGCGGGCGAATCAATGGGCTGGCTGGCTCTCCTGGCGTCCGCTCACTGCGGCGGCGGCTGGGATTGTGTTTGGCATGTTCTGCACGTCGGTGGCGTTCGCTTATGTTGCGCCTTCG
>JBILVU010000058.1:0-33454 GCA_044370285.1 Prosthecobacter sp. | reverse complement strand
CGCGCCAGCGGCGTCGTCGTCGTCACCGCCAACAAAATCAAATCCAAGGCCCCCTACGATCTCGTGCGCAAAATGCGCGCCTCCATCTGCGTCCTCGGCCCCCTCACCGGCCGCCTCCGCAAAGCCAGCGTCTCCCTCCCCGGCGGCTGCATCATCGGTGACCGCCCTGTCGACCTCCACCTCCGCGGCCTCGAAGCCCTCGGCGCTACCGTCCAGGTCGAAGGCGGCGACATCCTCGTCTCCGCCACCCGCGCCAACTTCAAAGGCCGCACCCTCAACCTCATGGGCAAACACGGCTCCACCGTGCTCGGCACCGACAACATCATGATGGCCGCCACCCTCGCCAAAGGCACCACCATCATCGAAGGCGCCGCCGCCGAACCCGAAGTCGAAGACCTCGCCAACTTCCTCATCAAAATGGGCGCCAAAATCGAAGGTGCCGGCACCAACCGCATCACCATCGAAGGCGTCAAAGAACTCCACGGAGCCGAGCACATCGTCATCCCGGATCGCATCGAGGCTGGCACCTTCCTCGTCGCCGGAGCCATGCTCGGCGATGGCGTCACGCTCAAACGCGTCATGCCCGAGCACATGAAAGCCATCACCGATGCCATGGTGAAATGCGGCTTCCCGCTCGAAATCACCAAGGACAGCATCACCGTCCGCCCCAATCCGAACGCCAAAGGCTTCGATCTCACGACCCTCTGCTATCCAGGCTTTCCCACCGATATGCAGGCCCAGATGTGCGCCCTCGCCTGCGTCATCCCAGATACCAGCACCATCACCGAAACCATCTTCCCGCAGCGTTTCATGCACTGCGCCGAAATGAAACGCATGGGAGCCAATATCGACCTTCAAGGTGCCACCGCCCGCATCCGTGGCGGTGCCCCCATGAAAGGCGCTCCCGTCATGGCCTCCGATCTCCGCGCCTCAGCCGCCCTCGTCCTCGCCGGCCTCGTCGCCGAAGGCAAAACCGAGATCAACCGCCTCTACCACATCGACCGCGGCTACGAGCACCTCGACGACAAACTCGCCGCCCTCGGTGCCAATCTCGAACGCGTCCGCGGTTAAAGCCCGCTCTTCTCTCCGGCGGCATCTTGCAAAAGTAGCACGAGTTTTCCAACTCGTGCTCCGGGGTGAACGGCTTGGAAACCCCGTTCTACTTCCCGAAGGCCATCACCTGCTTGTCCGTGCGCAGGTAGATCACGCCATCAACAATCGCCGGTGAAGCGAAAACGGAAGCTTTCAGGTCGTTTCGCGCCATGACCTTCAGCGTGTCGCTCGTGGCATCCAGCACGACGACGGTGCCGCGCTGCGAAACGACATACACCCGGCCATCGGCGCTGACGGCGGAAGCGTAATAGTCGCCGGAGGCATCGACACGCTCGGCTTGGTAAATCGGGCTGCCGCTTTTCGCATCGTAAGCGCTGGCGAGGCCGCCGCTCTTCATTGTGAAGACACGACCATTCACCGCGATGGGCGATGACACATACGGCAGGTGCTTGTTTTGCTGCCAGACGACATGCGTGTCCGTGATGTCGCCGCTGCCGCCGGGTTTGATGGTGAAAAGCTGGTTCACGGCATCGGCGAACATCCCGCGCATGGTTTCATACTCGGCCTTCGTCACCTTTCCGTCCTTGTCGGCGTCGATCTGCGAGTAGCGGTCTTTGATTTTGCTCTTCGGAAACTCCTCCAGCGTCAGCAGACCGTCTTTGTCGGCATCATTCGCAGCGGCAAAGGTCTCATGCGGCTCCATGAGCACGCGATCATCTTCATCGCCTCCGACGTTCCAGCTCGAAACAAGCAGCACGCCGTCCGCAGCCACCGGGCTAGCATTCGACACCCGCGCCATGCCGCGAGCGGACCAGCGCTGTCGGCCATCCTTGAGATCATAACTCCGCACCCACAGCGAGCCGCACACGACGAGTTCCTCCACGTCATCATGTCGCCAAACCAACGGCGTTGAAAAGCCGCGCCGGAACTCGCTGCGATCCACCCGCCACACTTCGTCACCGGTTTTCACATCCAGCGCCATCATGTAACTGCCCACATCCTGATCCGCGACGATGATCACCTTCCCATCCGCGAGGATCGGCGAGGCACTGGTGCCAAACTCCACCACCGGCACCGGCAGCGGCTTTTTCCACAACTCCTTGCCGCTCCAGTCATACGCCAGCACGCCGTAGCTGCCGAAATACGCGACCAACCGCTCGCCATCCGTGCAGCACGTCGGCGTGGCCGGGCTGCCGATGCGATGCGCCCCTTCAATCTTCTCCGCCGGAGCCGCCACACGCCACAACTCACGCCCATCGGCCTTGTTGAGGCAAAACGTGACCAGCTTTCCCTCGGCGAGGCCGGTGAGCGCGATCTTCTCATTCCAAACACAAGGCGACGAATGCCCATGCGGCACTTCGGCCTTCCACTTCATATTCTTCTCCGCCGAAAACTCCACCGGCGGATTTCCCGTGCCGATGCCGAGACCTCCTTCGCCGCGAAATTGAGGCCAGTTCGAGCCTGCGAGGCAGGTAGTGGTGAAAATCAGGAAAAGCGGCGCGAGATGTTTCATAGCAACCAAACGAGACGTTGAGTGGTGATGATTCAAAAGCTCCTGATTCTTCTCCTGCTCAGTGTCTATGCACGGGCTCAGCTGCGCGTGCTGACCGACTTTGATGGCGGAAACGCCGAGGTCGTGAAGCTCGATCAAGCCAGTAAAACCCTCCGTATCATGCCAGAGCTACATGAAGGCCGCGGTTGGCCGTGCTGGTGGTATTTCCGGCTCGATGGGCTCACGCCGGGTGAAACGATCACGCTCGAAGTGCAGGCGCAAAGCAAACCCTTCCGCGAACAGCAAGTACTCGCCTACCCCTGGTGCCAGCCCAAGCACGCGTGGCTCAGCAGCGATGGCGAAACGTGGTCGCCGAGCGAGGCGGGCACGCTCAGCACCGACAAGGTGATGAGCTACAAACTGACGCCGACGACTGATAGTCTGCGTGTCGCCTGGGGGCCGCCCTTTGTCCCCGCAGATGCGGAGAAAATGCTCGCCGAACTCGCTGCGAAACTGCCGGACTCCAAACGCTTCGAACTGGCAAAGACGCGTGGTGGCCGCGTGGTGCATGGTATTCGCACCGGCGAAGAAAATGCACCGCATCAGGTCTGGGTCGGCGCACGGCATCACGCGTGGGAGGCGGGTGGCAGCCAGGTGGGCCGTGGATTCATCCGCTGGTATGCGAGTGAGGAGGCGAAGGCGCTGCGGGCCAAAACCTGCCTGCACTACATCCCCATCATGGACGTGGACAACGTCGTGCTCGGAGCCGGTGGCAAAGATGCCATCCCGCGTGATCACAATCGCGACTGGGCCGATGCGCCGATCTATCCCGAGGTCGCCGCCGCACAGCGCATGATTGGCGAGATTCACAAGAAGCACGGACTCGACGCCTACATCGACCTGCATAATCCCGGTGCAAAAGACGGCATCTTCTTCTTTGGTCCCTTCGCCTTTGAACGCATGACCGGCATTCAGCAGCGCAACTACAGCCGCTGGATGGAACTCGCCGCCTCGCACATCACCACGCCTCTTCCGGTGGAGCCCAAGTATCGCTTCGCCACCTACGTCACCACTGAGGAGGAACGCGCACGCATGAGCAGCGGCTGGGTGCGGAATCACACCAGCGATTTCACCCTCTCCGTCACGCTCGAAACAGGCTGGAACAGCCCGCTGATGACCGTGGAAGGCTATTCCAACATCGGTGCAGGCCTTGGCCGGGCGTTGGCATCGTATTTGGAAAAGAATCCGCGTGCGCCATGATGCGGCTTACTTCACCCGGAACCGCTCATCCTCCCACGCAAACGGCGGACGCTTGCCGAGCAGCAGGTCGTAGATGGTGTGGTTCGTCTTCATCATCTCCGCCAGCATGTCTTTCCAAGGTCGATCCGCCACACTGAGCAGACCGGCGTTGTAGCTTTCGCCATTGTATTGACTGAACCAGCGGCCTGTCGTCGCCTGATCGACGAGTGTGAACCACTCGATGCCGACGATGAAACCCAATGCGGCGCTTTGCTCGACGTAGTTCCGATACGCCAGCCCGCGCTCGCGTTGCGAGCTGACCTCGCGACCACCGATGAGGCCGCTGTCCTTCGGCGAGGCCCAGAAGAACTCGCTCAGCATCATCGGCTTGCCGCCGGTCCACTCGTGATAGCGCTTCAGCGCGGCCGTATCGACGCCGAAGGTGTAATAGTTGTAGCTCACGACATCGAGATGCTGGCCCATGATGCGGCAGAGCTGCTCGTCCTCGATCGGGATCGGCTGCAGGCGGCTGCCGATGAGCAGGTGATTCGCGTCATGCTGGCGAAACACTCTCTCAATCTGCGCGAAGTAGGTTTCGAGGAATGTGCCGACGAATGCCTTCACGTCCAACTTCGCCGCGTCCGTCGTCACCGCGAGGCCGGAATCGACGAGTTCATCAAATGAAGCCGCTTTCGCCTGCCACGCCGTGTTGAAAGCATTCACTGTGATGTAGTTCGTCTTCAAAGCAGCCACGAACTCGCGTTTGCACGCGTGTTTGCCATCCAGTGATGGGATCACGCGTGGCAGCTCATCGTAGCGCGGCTCATTCACAATGAACCAACCAATAAGCATCGGATCATTCGCTCGCGCCGGAACCTCACGCGCGATGTTTTCGGCGATCTTCGCCGTCGTGACCACATCAAACGGGTCCCACACCTCATGAGCACCGGGAAGGCGCGGCACGCCTTCCCATTCATTGATCGGCAGATGCGCCACATACGGAAACGCGGCCTTCTTCGGCACCGGACTGAACGCCCCAATCGAATTGAAGCCCCACTTCTTCACTCGCTCGATCATCCGCTCGGCGTGCGACTCGTAATCATACGCCGCGCCGAACTTCTTGATCACGTTGGCGATGTAGAACGAAAAATGATCCGAGTTTCCCTCGCGGAAAGCAGTGGCGAACTCGCTGTCGAGCTTCGGCAGCCACTCGTAAATACCCTCGCGGCCTTTCACATAGGTGTAGTCGTCATTCGGTGCGAAGCCGCACACACCGAGGTGGAAGAACGCATTCCCATCAGGATCGACCAGCCACGATTTACCGCCTTTTTGCTCCACATGGAAAAAGCCGGTCTTCTTCAGCCCCAGCGCCTCACCACTGCCCGGCATGCCTCCAAAGCGATCCAGCTTCGGTGTCTCGATACCGGCGTAGTAAGCCTTGTCCGCCTCCACATCGGTTTTGAGCTCATCCAAACTCCTCAGCTTGTTCGGAAACGAATCCTTCAAGCTCTGCCCGAATGGATCGATCAACTTCGTCACCGAAGCGAGATCGGTAGTCACCTGGATCTTCGCGACCGTTCTATCCGCCGCATACGGCACGATGAACTGCCAGTGATACACTGCCCAGTTCCACTCGCGGTTGTCCGTGAGCTGCTGAAACGCGTAATCAGGCGTCAGGAAGCTCAAACTCTGCCCCTGGGCGTTCTTCACCCTGAAGCTCGTGCCATTCAAACTCGCGATGTGCGGCGGCGAGGCCTTCTCGGCCGGAAAAACGCCCTCTTTGTCCGCGATCCGCCACGAGCCGCCCTTCGCAAAGCCGATGTCGATCAGCGTCGTCATCTTCCACGACTTCACATCTGCCGACACGTCTTTGAAGACGACCCCGATCTCATCTTTCCCCGCCGAAACCACGCACTGTGCTCCTCCTTCATAGCGCAGCATCGCACTCGCAGCCACGGCCTTCACCTCGATGATCTTATGAGCGGGCTCAAACTCCGGGTAGCTCAGCGTGAAACTACCCAGACTACCCGCCGTGATCTCGATGCCCGTGTTCGTGGCTTTGAAGTCAGCGGCAGAGGCAAAAGTGCCCAGCAAGAAAAATAGAACGACTTTCATGGATCGAGAAAAATCACCCTACATCACGCAAACTCCCAGGAGAAAAGAAGTATTTCCGAACGGCGCTACAACGAGAAGGCTGAACGGAAGTGTGGCGGACTCGTCATTGAAAAACTTCATGGCTGCTAAGCTCACAACGTAGCGAGGTTGGCGCTCATCCGACGTCAAAAAAATGATTCCAGTCCTGGAAGAGATGGAAACGAAGAGGCATAATCATATTCCATCATGATCAGCGCACACACCACGCTCCTCCGCTCAGCAAGCCATCTCGCTCTAGCAGCCACGCTGCTGATGCTTAGCATTCCTTCCCCTGCCCAGTCGCAGGAGGCGGAGGCCATCTTCGACAAGAAACTCGCCGAGGGTTTTGAGCCAGCCACTCTTCTCGAAGATTCAACCTCCGAAGATGGCCAAATGTCCGTCATTTTTGCCGCCCGCAAAAAGAAGCTCAAGCCCGCGAACTGGCCCTCCATCATCCCAGACGTGTCGATCAACGGCACCACGCTCTTGGAGGAAGACGGCAGCTATGCGATGGAGAACTGGATTGTCTCCATCAAGGACAAAAAGCGCCTAGGCGTCATCCAGAGCAGTGATGAAAACTTCCGCCCCTACTATGCCGGACAGAATCACAACTACTTCTCCGCTCTCTGGGGACCAAATCAGGAGGGCTGGCACTACGGCGTCCTCAACTACACCGGACGCTGGGCCTGCAATGAGATCTTCTTCGTCAACTGCGATGGAGAGAGCGCCAAGGTCACCAGCATGCATGCACTGCTCGACCGCTTCGCTGGCAAATCCATCGTGGCTCAAAAGAAGAAGCCCGAAGACTACCAGATTGGTTACGAGTTACTCGGCTTCGTGAACCCCGAGACCAGCGTCTCCGTCTCCGACCCCATCAAACTTCGCGTCGCTTATATCGCTCAGATTCCCAAATCTGATGACGATACCGTTGAAGGTGTCATCTCACTGGAAATCTCTCGCGATGAAAAAGGCGTCTCCACGGCCACGGTGCTCAGCGTGAAGGATGGCCCCCAGCAATAACTGGCAGCACCTCACTTCTGACTGACCCGCGAGACGATCACTTCCTTCGTCTTCCGGTCGATCGAATATAAAACGCCCGGCTCGCTGCGATCCCACGCAAAGGCCTGACCATGCGCCGTGATCGGAATCGACGTCTTCCAGGTCCAAACATCCCCTTCCACGGGCAGATCGAGCACATAAAGCTCATGCGCATCGTGCCCGGTGATGAAGAGATGCCGGTCCGGGCCGAAACTGCCGCCAGAGCTGCTGTTCTTGCCAAACTTCGCCACCGCTTCCGCCGGAAAGCGAATCTCGGTCACTGGCTTCCAGTTCAAATCAAAGCGCACCACACGGGTGCGAGCTGGATCGCCCGTTTTGGCATATTGAGCAAAGCAGGCATACCACCAGCCATCGCGACGATCCACCCACGTCAGCGAACCGCCCACACTCGTGAGGTCGATGCTTTCAAGATGCTGCATCGTCTGCGTGTTGAAGACCTCCACCGAACTCTTCATCGGCATCTCGGGGTAGTTTGAGTGCGCACACCACAGTTGGCCATCCAGCACGATGCCGGCGTTGAGATGCTTGATGCGGCCAGCGGTTTCTTTCCAGCCACCGACGCGTTCACCGCTGTCTTTGCGGTATTTGCCGATCGCGGCGTTCGTGATCGCATAAAAGTGCTCCGCATCCACGGCGACACCTTGATGCGCTTCCTCCGCCTGGAAGCGTTTCACTTCTTCATGCCGCCATTCGCCCTTTTGTCCCGCGAGCATCTTGTCGATGCGTGCCTGCTCCTTTCGCAAAGCGACATCGGGAATCGGCATCGGCGTCAAATTCTCGCTCACGAGCTTTGCCGAAGCTGGAATAGCCCGCCAGCGCAGGTTTCTGAACCCCACATCGGCTCCATGGTCCTGGAGCGAGAGATTCGCGCCGCGTTTCGTCAAATCACCACCACGGATGCGCAGCACTTCCAGCTCGTGAAACCACCGCGGGTCGCTGTAGTCGAAGTCGATGACCTTTTCGCCATTCAGCCAGTGCTCGATGACCGTTCCCTGACACACGATGCGGCCTTCGTTCCATTCGCCATGCGGATTCACGACATCCTTCGTCGGTGCCATGCCAAAAAACAGCGACGCAGCCGCCTGACGCGGATTTTCGCCGTAAGGGCTGTTGGCGTTGTCGAGGAGTTGATACTCATACTGCCCCGGTCGGTAGTAGAGGCCGCTGTTGCAGCCCTGGGCGACCTTCCACTCAAAGCGCAGCTCAAAATCATCCGGCACCTTCGCCTTCTCATACACCAGCGAGCCACCTTTCTTCACGCGGGCGATCTCGCCGTTCACCACGGCCCAGTTTCCGTCGTGCTTCCAGCCATCGAGCGTTTTGCCGTCAAAAAGAGCCTCAAAGCCGGGCTCGATGGCCCAAGCGGAAGTGGCGAGGAGGAAAAGAAGAGCCTTCATGCGTGTTTCAGATCGCGGTTTGCTTGTTTGCGGAAGCCATTCAGTCGCAGCGAGCCATCCGCGAGCACATCGAGCATCGTGTAGCCGTTGTTTTCCGTGCCGCTGCCTTCGACCATGGCGACCAGAGTCGTGTAATGAATGCCGGCGATTTGCTGGTAGTCGTTTTTGTGCGAGTGACCTTGGAAGACGGCGAGCACCTTGCCGGACTTTTCGAGCCGCGAGCGCACTTCAGCGGCGTTTTGCACGGCGTGAGCTTTGTCGGCATCGAGACGTTGATGCGCGAAAACGATGACGGGCCCGCTGGCTTTGTTCAGCTCGCTTTCGAGCCAGGAAAGCTGGCTGGAGGGAATGTTCGAGTCCTTCCAATCGAAGTTCTTCCGCGAATACGGCGTGCCGTCGCTCTTGAAGCAGGAATCGAGAATGACAAACGTCACGCCAGCGGCCTCGAAGCTCTCAAAGCCGCCAGCAGCCTTCGTATTCGCCGCGAATTCCTGCTTCGTCAGTGTGCCGACGCAGTGATTGCCCAAAACATAGTGCCTGGGCATCGAAAGCCGCGCGAAGTGCGATTCCATGGTCTTGAGCCACTCGATCTCCTTTTCGACCGAATCGGCCTGATCGATGAAATCGCCGAGTTCGACCACCAGAGCCGGTTTTTCGCGATTCATGACCTCGACAGCCTCATCGAGCTTCGCGAGTGCCTCGCGGTAAAAGCGCGTTTTGGTCGGCGGCTTGTCCGCATAGTGCAGATCGGTCATCAAACCGACACGCAGCAGCGGTTTGGCATCGGATTCTGCGGAGAGCATGTTTCCGCCGCCGAGTCCGGCGAGGCAGAGCGTGCTGTTTTGGAGGAAAGCGCGGCGGGAAAGCATGAAATCAGCCTAAAACGCTCTTCACCCGCTTCATCGATCCTGAAAAGCACTCATGCACATAGGTCATGGCCTTTTTCACCTTGGCCTGCGCGGCGGGATAATCGGCGTCGATGACAAACAGAGTCTCTGCCATTTTCTCCACGGGTGTTTCGTCCATTTCGAGGAGCCATTCGGGCAGGCCGATGTCTTTGAACATCCAGCACTTCGGCGAGTGAAACTCGGAGTAGGTGTGGATGATCGGCGTGCCATTCGCGAGGGCGATGATCGGCGAATGCGGCTCGTGGCAGACGATGGTGTGAGCACGAGCGAAGATGGAGGCCGCTTCGTCGGCGTTCCAGAACTCGTCGAGGTTAACGACGTTCTTCTGGATCTCCGGCGGCAGCGGATCGTGAATGAGGCGCTTGTTGTGGCCCATCTCTTTGATCGTCTCAGGCGCGATGAGCACCTTGTGGCCAGTCTTTTTCACCCAAAGCGTGACGAGCTCGCGGTATTTGGCCGCGCGACGTTCGTCATCGGCGATCTGCTCGGGCGTGGGATGCAGCGGGTTGAGCTTTGGAGTGCGGGTATCATCCACGCCGGGCAGTTTGGCGGTGTTGGTGCGGAGTTGAAGGGTGATGAACTTGCGATCCTCCAAGCCGAGCTTCTTCATCGTGGCGAACCCGCGTTCGTCATCACGCACGTCGATGCCGAAGCAGCCATCGGGGCCGAACTCCGCTTTCACGCCTGCGCCCTTGAGAATGGCCAGCGTCTTCGTTTCCCGCGTGTAGATGAAGGCGGCGGCGTTCAGCAGCGCGAGGCGCTCCGCCGCGCCTTCGCCCTCGACCATGCTGGGGAAGTAGGATTGACCGAAGAGGCCGTATCGCTTGCCGTGCTTTTGGCAAAACTGCATGAAGGTGATGTCCTGGCCCATGCCGGAGTTGCGGATGAATAGATCGCTACTCTTCACCGCTTGTCGGAGCGTTTCATCTTTCTCGCCTTTGCCATCGAGCTTGCCTTGCAGGATCGTGACCTTTGGGAAGTGGCGCTGCAGCATCGCGGTGACTCGTTCATCGAGCTTCATGGCCCAGAGCACGATCTTCACCTCCGGCAGATGCTCTTCGATCACTCGCAGCGTGCCCGGCGTGTGGCCGATGTCGCCGATGTTCACCGTGTCCCACGCGGATTGGAGCAGAATGGTCTTGGGTTTGCCATCGGCGGCAAAAACGGAGCCGCCGAGCGCGGCGGTGAGTGCGGAGATGAAATGGCGGCGCGTGGACATGATGGTGGAGACCTCAGAAGGCCTCTGAAACGCCGGTTTGGACAGGAACTTCACCCGTTCTTCAGCGAGGCCATGTCGATGGAGAAGCGATACTTCACATCGAACTTCAGCAGGCGTTCGTAAGCTTCGTTGATCTGCTGGATGGCGATGACTTCGACGTCGGAGACGATTTGGTTCGCGCCGCAGAAGTCGAGCATCTCCTGCGTCTCGGCGATGCCGCCGATGAGCGAACCGGCGAGGCGTTTGCGGCCAAACAGCAGGCCAACAGCGGACACGGGCAGCGGTTTGTCAGGTGCGCCGACGAGCGTGAGCGTGCCGTCGATCTTGAGCAGGTTCAGGTAGGCATTGATATCGTGATCGGCAGAGACGGTGTCGAGGATGAAGTCGAAGCTGAAGGCGTGTTTGGCCATCTTATTCGCATCGCGGGTGAGGATGACCTCGTCGGCACCGAGGCGCAGCGCATCGTCTTTTTTGCTGGCGGAGGTGGTGAGCACAACGGTGTGGGCACCGAATGCATGCGCAAACTTCACGCCCATGTGCCCGAGACCTCCAAGTCCGACAACGCCGACTTTTTTGCCCTTCACATCGCCCCAGCGGCGGATGGGCGAGTAGGTAGTGATGCCAGCGCAGAGCAACGGTGCAACGCCCGCGAGATTCAGGTTCGTGGGCACCTTCAGCGTGAAGTGCTCGTCCACCACGATGCTGCTGGAGTAGCCGCCGTAGGTCACGGGCGCGGTGCCGTGCTTGTCGGGCGAGTTGTAGGTGAAAGCGGCGTGCGGGCAGAACTGCTCCAGATCGGCTTCGCAAACGGGGCACTTTTGATCCGAGTCCACCAGACAGCCGACGCCGACGAGGTCACCGACTTGATGCTTCGTGACTGCGGAGCCGATCTTCGTGACCCGGCCAACGATCTCATGACCCGGCACGCAGGGATAAACCGTGGGAAGAGCGCTCCATTCGCTGCGGACCTGATGCAGGTCGGAATGGCAGACGCCGCAGTAATGGATGTCGATCTCGACATCGCGCTCGGTCGGTTCACGGCGTGGGATGTTGGAAAAGGCGAGCGGCGAGGTGGCGCTGGAGGCGGCGAAGGCTTTTGCGTTGGGCATGATGAATGGGGGTGAGTTTGTGAAGAGACTGGTGCGAAGAAGCACCGTGCCGCAACCGATGTTTCCCCGATTGGCAAAGGCTCCCGGCTAGCGGGATGGCAGCGCAGCGATGATCTTGGCGATCTGGGCCCGGTGGATGCCCATGTGTGTGGCAGTGAGCGCGTGCCAGCCTGCGGCGTCGAGTGGACCAAACCATGGATGGGCATATTTGGCGGCTGTTTTCAGATCGGAGATGGCCGTGACGGTAGTGAGCAGTTCGTCACACGAAGCCTCGTAGACGGCCTCCACGTCGGCGGTGAGGTCGGTGCGGGGCTTTACATCGGCGGTGCTGGCTTTTTTGGTGGGCACTTGGCCGTTGGCCAGCGATTGAATGACCATGGAAAAAATCGAGTTCGTGATGCGCAGGTGCTCCATCGCCATCCAGACGGACCAGAAGCGGCTGCTGTCCTCGAGGCCGCGAAGTCGCGGGATGAGCACCGGTTCTTCGCGTTGGGCAGGATCGCTGGTGGAGAGTAGTTGGCGGATGGTGGCGCGTTCTTGATCAAAACGAGCCGTGAAGGCCTCGCGAGAGCCAAAACGCCGTTTCAGGGCAAAGAGCACTCTCGCGATCCAAAGCTCGGGCGCGGGCAAACCGGCTCCGGGAGCCGCCAAGGTAGGTGCGTTTGGGGAATTCATGCGCTGGGATGCTTCCTCATTGCTTGCAATATGCAAGTGTAAAGGCTTTTGAAATGCAAGTGAATGGGTGAATGGTGCCGCATGCCTCGAAAGTCACCCACCAAGCCAGCCAAAGCCTCCAGCCGCCGCTCTCCCTGCCCTGTCGCGTGCGGTTTGGACCTGTTTGGCGACAAATGGACGCTTCTCATCATCCGCGACCTCATTCTCGGTCGCAGCCGCTTCAAAGACTTCGTCGAATCGCCCGAAGGCATCCCCACGAACATTCTCAGCGACCGCCTGGAGCGCCTCCGCGACGGCGGTCTTGTCGAGCACATCCCCGCCGCCGATGGCAGCAAACGCCTCGCCTACCAGCTCACCGACAAAGGTCTGGCGCTGCGTCCCGTGCTCCGCTCCATTCGCGATTGGGGCCTGAAGTGGGAGCCGGGGACGAGTGCAGGGCTGTCTGGCACTTGAGACTCAGCGGAAGGGGCTGCTGCGTGGAGAAGTGAAAATGCCGACGTTGATTTGAGCAGCGCCTATTCACCGAATAGCCAGCACCTGTTTGTCCGCCAGCAGGCGCTCGCGTAGCAGTTTGTAGTCCACGCTTTGCACCGGTGTGTCGGCATTCATCGCCATCACAGCGGCGGTGGCGGCGGATTGAGCGGCCACCATGAAGGTGAATTCGATGCGATACGCGCCGTAGGCGACGTAGCTCGATGACGGGCAGGTGGGGCTGAGGAGGTTCGTGCATTCGGATGCTTTCGGCACGAGGCAGCGATACGGGATGCCGCAGGGGATCCAGTCGGGCTCTTTAGAAACATTGAAGACCGCGCCTTCATTCCACACGCGACCGTCCTTCACGAGGCAGCGGGCGCTGTGGAAGTCCGGCGGCCACCAGATCATGCCGACGCTGCCGTTCACGGGCTCGGGGTTCGCTTTACGGAGTTGCGCCTCGGTCAAAACGAAGTCGCCGATCATGCGGCGGCCGTTGCGGACGTAAAAGGCACGCGGCCAGCCGCCGTTGTCGGTGAACTCATCTTTGCACAGGCCCCACGCGGCCCAGGCCTCGCGTTGCTTCGCGGGCACGGCGTCGTCATGCGCCATGAACCAGTAGAGGCCCTGCATGTAGTCGCGGCTCTCACGCAGCATCGTTTCGCGCTCGGCGTAGCTCGCGATGGGGTAGCGATGATTCCAGCCGGTGAAGTTCGAGGCCAGCGAGTGCCAGGTGCCGGGATCGCTCTTGCCATTCGGCACGGCGGCATGCGGTGGGCTGATGACGCCACCCGCGGCGAGGTAGCGTCGCTGCATCTCGTAGTGCGCGGGATTGTAGTTCGCGGGTTTTTCGATGGGGCGTCGGTTCTTCGGGTCCTTTGTGAGGCAGAGGCGGAAGCAGTAGCCCTGGATGCTTTCATCCGCCGCGCCGTGCTCACCGAGCGGTGTGTCCTGCACGCCAAAGATGAGGCCGCTCTTCGGATCACCGGGCGTCACATAGGGGTCGATGGGTTTGTCGTGCTGCTTGTGCGTCGTGTCGGTGCGGATGCCGTTGTTGGTCTCGCCATACTTCGCATTGCCCTCACGACCCACGGCAAAGCTCAGGCCAGCGAACGCGAGCAGATCGCCCTCGTAGGTCGCGTCGATAAACACCCGTGCCCGCACCTCGGCCCCATTTTCAAAACGCAGCGCTGTGATGCGCGTGCCGTCCTTCGTCACGCCGTTCGTTTCCTTCAAACGATGCCCGCGCAGCACGGTGATGCCCGCTTCCTTCACCCACCCCTCCCAAACCGCCTCCGCTACATGCGGCTCGAATCGCCAAAGCGACGTGTTCTTGCCCTTCGCCGCCAGCATCCCCTCAAACGCCTCCGAGCGACCATACTGCGCACTCACACGTCGATAAAACTCCAGCGCCAGCCCACCCACCGCCGGGCTGTTCCGAAACGGCTGGTTGTCGATGTCCGTGCCGCCCAGCCCCTCCACGCTCATGCCGCCGAGATGCTGCCCCGCCTCCACGAGAATGACCTTCTTCCCCATCTTCGCTCCCTGCACCGCCGCGATCACCCCCGCGCTCGTGCCGCCGTAGATGCAGAGATCGGTTTCCGTCGGAGCCGCGGAGGCTGAAAGCGTGAAAGTGGCGAGGAGAGTGAGGCAGAGAGACTTCATGCGTGTTCTTGGATAGGTGCCCAGAAGTCCGATTTGGACAACGAACTTGCCGCGCATGCAAGGTGAGCCATTAGCCGCGCCAGCAGAGTAGCCATCTCGCTCCGTCGAGATGAGCAAAAGACTTTCGCCAATATGAAGGATACATGGAGACCGTGAACCGTTGACTTTGCCATGCGTCCCGCTCATCTCGCGGAGCGAGATGGCCACTTTGCTTCGCCTGATCGTCGCCGACAGGTTTTCAAACACGGTCTAGCCTGTGTCGCACTCTCCACAGCCCAGCTTAGAAAAGCCAGGCTACCCAGATCACCAGCCATCACTCCCATTCCAGCTCGACTAGCGTCACGCCTTGCCGCGCGAGGTTGAAGCGGATCTCGGTGCTTCCGTTCGCGGACTTGAGTTCAGTTTGATCCGAGGCAGGAGAGAGTCGGCTAGCTTCTTCCAGCAGGCGGATTTGCTCGGCGGTGGGTTTTTGGGGTGAGCCGAGGGCTTGCCAGGCGATGAAGGAGTTTGAATGGCCCTCATCAATGAGCGTGCGGATTTGCTTGGGTTTGCCTTCGGGAGTGTTCGTGAGTTGAATCGTGATGCTCGCATCGGGTCCAGAGAGATCATCGTCGTGGTAATGCCATGCTAGGATGGTGATGCGCTTGCCATCGCGTGCAGCGAGGGCGGAGATGTCGGGCTTATCGCGCACGCCTGTTTTCAGCATGTCTTCGAGGGAAACGGCGGCATCGCTCTGCACGCGGAGTCGATCGCCGCTCATACGGGAGAACATGCGGAAGGTATTGAGCACAGGCTTGTCGATGCCATTGGTGGCGAGCGTGCGAAAGCCCGCGAAGTAGGGCTGGTCCTCGAACTCAAACGCCCAAGTGAGAGCGCCTTCGAGATTCACGCCATGCTTCTCAGCGAGGTCGAGTTTTCGCGGGAAGCTGGCAGCAGTGTAGCTGGAATACATGGTGCCGTTTCGATAGGCGAGGTGGTCACCTTGGCATGCGGCGCAACCTTCGGGATCGGACTCGCCGATGACGATGGGTGTGTTTTTGAGCTCAGGATACTTCGCGACCACGCCGAATGCGCCGTCGATGTCATTGAGCTGGCTGGAGATCCCCATGCGCACGTGGCCATCGACTTGCTTCGGGTTGCC
Organism: Prosthecobacter sp.; assembly: GCA_044370285.1. Taxonomy (GTDB): domain Bacteria; phylum Verrucomicrobiota; class Verrucomicrobiia; order Verrucomicrobiales; family Verrucomicrobiaceae; genus Prosthecobacter. The sequence goes on along the minus strand of JBILVU010000058.1, from coordinate 17,893 downwards.
TTTGGCATGGAAGGAGATGAAATCGAGCGGCGTGCCTTTTTCGCCGGTGGCTAGGTTGGTGCCCTTGAGGCAGTGGTTGAGAAAAGCTTCCAGAAAGTCGCCGCCCTTGCCTTGAGCGAGATCAGGACCACCGACCTTCGCTCCAGGTATGGCGCGGCGCACCGCACGGATGGCGTGGTCGTGCAGCTTGAAAAAACCCTCACGCGTTCCTTTCCAATAGTCGGCGTTCGATTCATTCCAGGTTTGCCAATACCAATGCAGCACCTCCTTCTCGCCATATTTTTCGGCGCAATGCTTCGCCCATTGAAACACAAGCTCTTCCCACTTGGCGTAGTCCTTCGGCGGATACGCCCAGCCCCCAAACAGATCCTCGTATCGCGCATTGGGAAAGTGATGCCGATACGGTTCCGGCTTCGTCGAAAGCGCCTGCGGCATGAAGCCGATCTGCACATACGGCCTCACGCCTTGTTCGCGATACGTGTCAAAGATGCGGTCCACGAGTGTCCAATCATAGACTGGATTGCCTGCGGCATCTTCCGTGTAGGCGTTGGTTGAGCCCCACTTCAATCCGTGCTCGCCTTTGCCTGTCGTGAGCAAACTGTGGGTACGGAAAAACACCTCGTCCTTCTTCAACTCACCGAGTTCACCCAGCAACTCGCTGCCGTGCTTCATGTAAGCGTAGTTGGGCTCATCGGCGCCAAAGAAGCGCCAGATGGGTTTGAGCGGGCCGGTGGGTTTGGCGGCATCGATTTGAATCTGCACCGGAATCGTCTGGGCCACGAGCGCAGGCAAGGTGCCTTCATAAGCACGCACATAATCGACCACGAACTCATCTTCCTTCGTTGGGTCCTTTTCCCATTGATTGGTGGCACCCGCCCACGCGGCGGCCTCGCAGCTCAGTTTCAGATAGCCGGGCTTTTGACAGGGGCCTTTCGACGGCGTCTTACCGTTGTCCTTGCTGCCGAGTCCGATCAAATTCGTGCGCCCGACTTCCCGACCGTCAAAAAAGGCCACATAGACGTGCTCGTCCCAATACAAGCCGAAGCGGTGGAACTCGCCATCCGCCAGCTCCGGTGTCGGCGCGAGTTTGACCCCGGTGGAGTTGTGTTCTTTGCCATAGCCGTTCCAGTGAAAGCTCATGCCGTAGCGAGGCTCACCCGCTTGCTGAAAGCTCTCCATGATGTCGGTCTCGATGCCTGTGCGCGTATCCGCGCTGTTGACGTTGCCGCACATCATCCAAAACGCGGCCCAGTAGTCCGACTTCATGTTCTTCGGCAACTTCGCTCGCGCCTCGAAGTAGCCGTAACGCTGCGCAAACATCGTCTGCTTCGGATCATAGTCCTTTCGCGTCCGCACCGCCGCGCAGTCGTAGCGCAGCACAGGATCATCACTCAGACGAATGCCAAGATGCAGTGCCCCATCACTCACGGTGGTCAATGATGGAACCCAGCGACAGCTCCCTTGCCGTGGCATCTCGGGAGCCTGCCATTTAGTGGTGTCGAGTTTGTCTCCATCGAACTCATCGCTGAAAGTGAGCTTGAAGGTGCTCAGGTCGAGTTCCTGCCCATGAACGACGGACAAGGTGAGTGCGCTGAAGAGGGCAAAGAGGCGTGTAACCATAGATTTGAGCAAGAAAATGAGAGCGTCCTGAGTGATGGTCCCTAGCACCCCCACTGATGAAAATCTACCTCGATGCAGCTGATGGTATCCCGCGAGACACTGCATAGTTGCTCAGCCCGATGGCCTCCCGCAGCTCTTGCAAACGACGCGGCAGCCGCTCGCGGATGCGCTCGGCGTAGTCGTAGGCTTCGTGATTGTGGGACGTGGTGGGCATGGTAGGTCATGCGGCGTGTAACGTGGCCAGCGGCGCGATCAGGAAGTCGGTTCACCATTCGCCGTTGCGCTGGAATCTGGCTTTGGTGTTCTTGCCAAACTCCGCGCCTGCGGCTTCGAGGTTGGCTAGGATCTGGTCGGTGCTCAGGCCAGAGCAGTTTCGGGCGGCGGGGATGACGGTCTGGCATTCGTTGGCATCCATGAAGCGGGAGGCTTCGAGAATGTTGGGCTGCTCATCGGGAGCGATGACGATGAACCCGTGCTTGTCGGCGTGAATGAGGTCGCCGGGAGCGATTTTGCGACCAAAGACCTCCACCTCGCAGTTCCAACGCACGGGATGCACATGCGCATGTCCGACGCACAACCGACGAGCGAGGGCCTTGAAGCCCGCATTGGTCATCTCATCCACATCGCGGATGGCTCCATCCACGATGGTGCCCACGCAGCCAAGGGCGTGGTGCATGTTGCTGTTCACTTCGCCCCAGAACGACCCGATGACGCGTGGTTTGTCGAGATCCTGCACGCAGACGACTTTCGGGCCTGGAATGCTGGCGACGTAGCGGCGGTAGTCGTTCCACGCATCCGCGTTGGCCTCACGATGCGTCTTGCTGCTTGGCTCGATGACGACGGTGATGGCGTAGCCGAGCATCGGTCCCATCTGGGGCATGAAGTCGCGGGTTTCTTCGAGATTGAAGGCATCCGCGGCGGGATCACTCTTGGTGATCTGTTCCCAGCCATTGTAGATGGTGGGCGTGTTCCAGCGCTTGAGTTGGAGGAGATCGGAATGTGGCAGCATTGTGGTGCTGGAAGATCAAATGGTGAAAGGCCGCATCAAAGCGCGGCCATCGCGTCGAGTGATGCGATAGGCCGTGCCATCGGGTGTGGCAGTGGCGAGTGTGAGAGTGCGCTTCATGGTGGTCTTCCTTCTTACCTTGACGGAATGAGGAGGGTTGTCGGCTTGCCTGCGGTGAGCGGCAGTTCGCGCCAACCGTCCTCCTTCACTGTGCCGTCGGTGAGCGGGCCGGTTTTGCCGGTCGCGTAATCAGGGACGATCACGGTCAGCTTCACATTGGCCGGAGGAGCGATGGTGATCTCCTGCACGCCGTCCTTGAGCTGCGATTTGAAATGGATCGGGCCGCGCACCGTGAAGAGGTCCGTCTCCAATGCCTTCAGGTCGCCGAGTCGCGGTTGAAGCCTGAAGATGCCATCGGGTTGTTCGGCAGGCTCAAAGCGGAGCAGACGGTTTATCAGCACGGCGTTCGGGGTGTAGTCCTCGTCGTTGGGGTTCTGCGGGTTGATTGGGATGTAATCGTGCCGCGGTGTGGTCAGCTTGTGAGCGCGAATCTTGAGGCGGCTTTCAGGCGAGACGAGCTTGCCCGCGAGGACGTCCGCTTCGTGGAAGCGTGCGAGCACGATTTCCCGTCCATCTGCACCGTAGCGGCTCAGTTCGTAGCTGACCCAAATCGAGCCGTCGTCGGTCTGAACTCCGTCCGGGTAAGTCGTGAGCTTCTCAATCCTTCGGTGGGGGGATTCATCCGGGCTGTAAGAAGGGCTGTCGCGATCATCCAGTCGCAATCCACCTTTCCACGTGGCTCCGTCGTCTTCAGAGAGCACGGCAGTCATGTGAGTCCGCTCCCGCAGCTGCCGCAGATTGACCAGCGGCCCCTTGATGGCGAGCGGATCGGGCGTTTCGGGTGGGCGATTGTAAACCAGCAGCAGGTTGCCGGACTTCAGACGGCTTATGAAGAAGCGGGAATGCACGACGGCGTTGAGCCCCGGCAGTGCGTCGAAGTCGCCCCAGGTCCGGCCTCCGTCGGCGGAGATGGTCCTGCGGATTCCAGAGACAGTGCGGATAAACAAAGCGATCCGCCCGTCGCGCAGTTCCACGGTGATGGGCTCACCGATCTGGATCTCCACGCCGGGCTTGCTGTTCACGCTGCCGACGAACGCAAAACTCTTTCCCTCATCTTGCGACCGATAGACCGTCACCCCTTTGAATCCCAAGGTGGGGATTTTATTGTGCGGCGTCCAGAGCCATGAACCGTCTGCCAACACGGTCGGCTTGTTGATAAAGAAGCCCTGCGAGACAAAGAACGGAGGTTGGAAGTGTGGCTTCGCGGCTTCGGGATCATCAGCGATGTTGGCTACCATCCCCCCGTTCGCATAGTAATACCACCACAGCCGGCCGCGTGGATCGGTCCAGAGGCCGGGATCTTGCACGTGCTTCCCACTCGGTGACTTGACCACTGCGACAGGCCCTTGGAACGTCTTCCCTCCGTCACCGCTGGTGAAGAGGATCACATATGTCGGCTCGGTGCGGTCACCTTCGAAACCTCCACCGGTCATCTCTGACAGCCAAATCCGACCCTTCGGGCTGATGGTCATGCTCCCGGACCCCTGCCAGATGCGCTTTCCATCGGCAAACTCAGGTCCCGGATCAAGGATAGGTGCCAGGGGTATGCCCGAGGGCTTTCGGGACAGGATCTCGGCCAGCTTGTCGACACTAGCAACGGGCTCGGGCTTATCAGCGGCGTGTAATGCAGCCAGCGGAGCGAGCAGGAGGGCGGTGAGGAGGGTGAGTGTGAGGGTGGGTTTCATGATCTCAGTCCTTTGGTAGTAGCTATTTGGGTTCTTGGGGTGATGTCGCCGCGTCAAGCGTCCTAGCGAATCGCGGAGAGCGGGAAGCGACCGACGGCGACGTCGTCCTTTTCTACCGTGTAAATGACGAATGCCTCGTCGCCCATGACGTGCAGGTAGGGATAGCCGTAGCGGCCACCTTTGGCTTTGCCGGGGATGCGGGGTTCCTGCGACGGTTCGTCACCAAGGATGAAGTGCTGGTCGAAGGTCACACCGTCCTCGCTGATGGCCAACACAAGTGGGGTGCGCCTCTGTCCACGTTTTCCCGGCGGGCAACTCACCGCGAAGAAGCGACCGTCGGGCAGTTTGCCGAAATGAGCCCGGCAAGCGCTATCGGCGAAATCGGTGATCATCGGCGCAGACCAGGTAAGCCCATTGTCACGGCTCTCGGTGACGCCCAGGTTCCCGCCGCTGGCACCCTCGGTCCGCAACATCATACGGATGACACCGTCGTCGGTCTGATAGACGCACGCCTCGCTGAAGCGCTCCCTGATTCCCAACAACTTTGCTGCCTGGAACGAGTGGAAATAACTGTCGTAATGGCTCTCGGGGATGCCGGGAATGCTGGCGCGTTTCCAGCCGGTGAGGCCCGCCGGATCGTCGGTGTAGTGGCAGACGCCAAAGTTACCCGGCAGGATCAGCCTGCCGCTCCGCACCTTCACCGGGCTGAAGTAACCTTCCTGCTTCGGGGCAACGACGACCGGCTCCGACCACGTGCGCCCGTTGTCTGTCGAGACGCGGGCCTCAGTGCGACCCTGATCCGTTTTCCACATCCGCTGCTCGTGCCCCATGGCGGGATCGGACATCGGATGATCCCGGCGCGAGCCGTCGGGATTATAGGCATCCGGTTCCCACTCCCATTCAGCGGAGTAGGCGACGAAACGACCGTCGGGCAGGATGCGCAGGCCGCAGGACGAGACGTTCGACTGGAAAGACTTCCCATGACGTGACGGCGCAATTGTCGTCGGTGCCGACCAAGTCCGCCCGTGATCCTCGGAGGTGGACATGACCATTCGCTGGCCGGGTGCCTCCTCGTCCCGCAGTCCGAGCGCCCACGTGGCATAGAGCTTACCATTGTGCGAATTGAGCTCTGCCACGTGGGAGTAAGCCTCCCCCTCGCGGCCACGGAACACCGTGACGTGCTCCACCTGGATCTTGGTCGGCTTCACCTTGCCCCAGTGATTGCTGATCGGCGACCTTTCCAAAGGTTTCAGTTTGGCGTCATCCGCGGCGTGCAGCGCAGCCAGCGGCGCGAGCATCAGGGTGGTGAGGAGTATGAGGGTGGGTTTCATCGGTTTGTTTCCTTCGGTTTTCACTTGGTTGATGGTTCTCACGGCGGGAAAGGTCCGTTTACTTCTTCATGAGCTGCGCTGCGGTCTGCTTCACGGGGACTTGCAGGCGGCAGCGGTCCGAGACGGGTTTGCCCGCTGCCACGTCCTCCTCGGTGAAGACGGCCATCAGGATCTGGCCGGCTCCGCGGCCCTGGTCGTAAACCACGTAGATTCTCCCGTCGTCCGCCTGAAACCCGTCGGGATAGCTGCAACCGCGCTCCTCCAGCAACAGGCCGCCCCGCCATGACACACCATCGTCGTCGGACAGGTAGGCTGTCAGATGCGTGCGGTTGGGGATTGGGTTGTCCCCTTGCAGCGCGCCGTGCTTGACCATCAGGATGCGGCCGGACGCCAGGCGCAGCGTCATGATTCGCGCCACGGCATGAGGGATCGCCGATGGCACCGGTTTCGACCAGTTGAAACCATGATCATACGATTTGCTTTCCACGCGTCCGTCCCGCGTGCGAATCAGGCAGACGATGCCGCCGCCGGCTTTCTCGAACACTGCGGGTTCGTCCCAACAGGGGTTCTTCGGTGAGCGAACGCCGCCGCGACGTTGCCAGGTTTTCCCTTGATCAGTCGAGACCAGGAAATTGGTCATCCGCCAGGGATCGAGTTCCACGAATGCCCGGTTCTGGGGGCGGTCATTGGGTATGTTGTAATCCTCAGGCTTCATTGGGGCAGACAATCCGATGTAGCCGCGATGCGATAGAGAGGTGGGCAGCAACCAGGTGCCGTCCTGGAGCACAACTGGTTTGGCCATCACCATGCCGTCATACAGGCGTTCCGGGATGGACCATTCGAGGTTTTCGGCATCCGGATTGTCACAATGCGCGGCCCAGACGCCGACGCGGCCGTCATCGTAGGACAAGGAGTAGCTGAAAAACCACCACAGCCGCCCGGTCGGATCGACCCAGATATTGCCCTCGCGAATACCGCGGGTAAAGCCGTTGGGCGTGCGGGGTTCCTTGATGATGTGGCGCGTCGTCCAGGACTTGCCATCGTCATCGCTTGCGGCCATGAGCTGCCAGGATTTCGGCCCGTCTTCTCCGCCGCCAAAGAGCACGCAAAGCCGGCCGCCGCGCGTGCGGGCAATGCCGCCGCAGCCATGAATGAAGTTGGAGGATTCCGGGCCCAGCTCCGGCTCGAAGAACGGGCGGATGCGCGGGGGAATCAGCGAAAGCGGCTGGTCTTCGGCGATCCGCTGTTCGATCGCATCCTCTTCCGCCAGCTCGCGGGCGCCTCCGATCCTGAACATGAATCCCTGGCCACCGCTGACGACTTTGACAGCCAGTAGGTTGCGCCCCTTCCTGAGCGGTAGTGTGAAGCGGTGTTTGATGTGTTCAGTGTAGGTGTTGTGGGTGTCGAGCGCGTCGCAGACTACCCGGCCGTTGCACCAGATCTTCATTCGCGAGTCAGCCCCCGCCCCGGCTTCCACACTTCGGTCGGCATCCGAATCGATGGACGTCAGCAGGTAGGCCGTCCTGCCGGACCAGACACCGCCGTGGCGTGTCTGGAGGTCCAAATACAGGAAGCGTCGGCAACGCTCCAGACGCGTCGCCCTGGCGCTAAGGGAGAGACCGCCGGCATCGAGCGTGGCGGGGATGTCGGTGACGGCGGTGAAATCCGGTTCCGGCGTGTTGCGGTCGGCCATGCCGTAGAGGAACCAGTCCACAGGAAACTCGCAGTTGGCGGTGGGCGTGGGTTTCGGTGTATCGGAAGCTCGTGCGACTTGCAACGCCAGCAGCAGGGCGGTGATGAGTATGAGGGTGGGTTTCATGGGGGGGCCTCGTGATCGTTACAGTTTCGGGCGGATGTCCATCGCCAGGGACCGGAAGTTGCGAACGCGGTGGAACGTCGCGAGGTCGGCGTCATGGTAGTCGCCTGAATCGCGGCCCGTGCGCGAGAGCAGGGCAATGTCGTCGCCGTCGATCACCATCGAAGGATACATGAAGGACTGGGTCATCTTCTCGGCCTTCGCGATGGAGCAGGCGGGCAACCAGTTCAACGCATCAAGGCTGTAGGAGAGCATCAGCAGCCGTCGATCCTCGCGCAGGGATTGCCAAGCGGGCTTGCCCGGAGGCAGCTTGAGTTCAGGATCGGAATACAGGCCCAATGAGTTCGTGGGGTAGTTCGAGGCCATCCAGAACAGCTGCGAGCGTTCATCCCAAACGATGTGGAACTTGCATTGACCGCCGGGCACAGGGTAAAGCTGCGTGAAGGTGAGCTTGAGCGTGCGGCCCTCCCTCGTCACATCGAACACGGCGGCCATATTCGCCGTGGCGTAACGGTTGATCACCGCGCGGGCGATGACGAGCAGCCTGCCACCGACGTTGACGACATTGCCTTCGAGGCAGCGCATGGGCGATCCATCGCTAAAGGTGCCCGACGTAATCTCCTGCGGGATCGGCATCACCACCGCCTCGGACGCGATCCACGCCTCCGGATTGAGCAGCCCTTTCTTCAGTTCACAGGCCACCACTCCCATGTCCTCGAAGGCGCGGCCATTGCCCCAGTAGAGCCACCCGTCCTGAACCACCATGCCAAGCTGAATATTCCAATGTTTGCGCGCAGGATCTGCCTTGATCACCTCGACCGGTTCGGTCCAACTCGTGCCTTCGTCATCGCTGGCGCTGACCCAAACGCCCTTGAAGCTCTCGATCTGCAAGAACATGTAGAGTCGGCCTTCATGGACGTAGAGTGTGGCTTCGGACCACGGCTTCTCGCAGACCTTGGTCCACGTCTTCCCACCATCTTTGCTGCGCGAGACATAGATGGCGCGGGTTTTCTTCTTCCGCCCCCAGACCGGCGCAGCCACGATGAGGTGCCCGTTCGGCAGGATGGTCATGGCCGGATCGTGGATGAAGTGGTTCTCATCCGGCACCTGGGTGACCACCACATAGTCCTGGCCGAGCGGCTGGTTCAGTGGCGTCTGGGTTTTGTCCTTACCCGCGTCGTCCGCCGCCACCGCACTCGTGGTCACTCCGGCCAAGCTGCTGAGAGCAGCGGCGGATTGAATAAAGAGCCGACGGCTGACGAGGTTCGGTGATCCCGGTTGTGGTGGTTGGTTCGTGTTGTGTGGGGATTCGTTCATGGCGTTTCTTGATGAGGTGGGTTTCGTGGTTGAGGTGAGAGTGAGGTTCGTGGTTTCTGCCCTGTGGTGGGCACGAAACTAGATTTTCAAGGGGATCGGATCCGGGACGGGTTTATCAGCGCGCACGAAGGCGGTGAACTAGAAGCCGGGACGTCGCACGGGCGGCGTCTTGTCTTGCTCCAGTTTTTTTACATCGGCCCTTCGGATGAGCGTGAAGTCGCCGCGCAATGCGTAGAGCTTCGCGGAGTTCATTTCGATCTCAACGCGAATGGCCTGGCCAGCGAGTTGCTGCATCGAGTGATCGCCGGACCACTTGGGCGTCCAGCCGACGGAGTCGCCATGAAACGATTTGCAGTCATCGAACGCGAATCCTTCGATCGGCTTGCCCCTCGCCGTGCGGATCGCGACGCGTGCTGTGCCGGTCCCCTCGGTGGCGAGGTTCAGTCGCAACTCGCCACCTCGCCAATAGAGGGCCCGCGTGATGACCTTGCCAGTCTCGGTGCCAGCATCGAGCGAGACGAAGCCATCGCGACGCAGTTCATAGATTGAGGTGTAGCCATCTTCGGGCGGGCAATTGCCATGCTCGCGTGTGCTTGTGCTCGCATAACAACGTAACGTTTTTTCGTCCACCGGCACGATGCACGAGACTTGCAGGCAACCAGCGTCGGGCTCGCCAGCAGCGCCGTTTTTGAAAAGCGGTGAGTGCAGGCAACGCTGCCAGTGCCGACCGTTGAGGCTATAAGTAAGCTGCGTGTTTTGTCGCCCGTTGAGGTATAAGTGCGGCGGACTTTCCAGTCGATCGGCATCGTTCGCATAGAAGATCCACAAGCAGCCGACGAAGTAGCCTTCATACGGCAGCGCATACATGCCGTAAAGTTGAGCGAGCGGCGCGTCATCGGCATCGGCCTGCATCACCAACTCCGGCCTGGTGAACGTGCCCCAGTCCTTGGTTTCAACGAGCGCGATGCGACGATCTCCATCGTCCGGTCGTGTGGCGATGCTGTAGGCCTTTCGTAGCGGGTTCCAAAAGGCGAACGAAGGCGGATCGGGTGCCTCGGCTTGCCAATCGATGTTTTCTTTGAGCTTCCATTCGATCAAATTGGCAGATGTCCACAGGCGTGCCGGGCCAATACTGAGCAATTTATAACGCTCGTCGGCCGGAGCGTGCGGATCCTCGAACGCGCTGCTCATAAGGATCACCGAGCCAGCGCCATTCGGCAGCACTTGATGCGGACAGCGCCGCAGCTTGTCGTCAATTTTGGCAGAGCCCCTGGTATCGAGCGGTTTCCAATCGAGCCCGTCGTCGCTCTCGGCCACCAACACACACCCGGCGCCACCGTTCGACTTGCCTATGCCGCTGTTGTAAACCATCCGCCACTTGCCGTCGGGCATACGAAAGACAGCCGGATAACCCCACGTGCAGTTACCGACCGTCTCGTGATAGGCAGCAATCCGCTTGGGTTGACCGAGCCTCCGTTCGACATGATCGCGAGCGAACAACGGCTCGTCGTCGAAGAACAACATCGTGGTTTGCTCCGTCGCAATGGCTCCGGCCGACGCTTCCTGGCTCCGCGCCGAGAGCGGCCACAGCCCACTGGTTAGCACCGCCGCCAAGGTGGCAAGAGCAGCGGCGCTTTGAAGAAAGTGCCGACGGCTAACGAAGTTCGGTGAACCCGGTTGCGGTTGTTGGTTGGTGGTGTGTTTGGTTTCGTTCATGGTGACTCCTACTGCTTGGAATTTTCTTTTTGCGCCTCAGGCCATTGCCTTGACGAGGATGGCACGGTAATCGCCCGGATTGGGCACGCGCGGGTTGGTGGCGTGACTGTGATCGGCCAGCGCCCGCTCGATCACCCAGTCGAAATGACTCGGGGTGACTCCGAGTTCGGCCAAGCCCCTTGGGATAACGAGGCGGCGGTTGAGCGCATCGAGTTCATCGGCCAGCAGCGCACCGGCCGGCAGGCCCATGGCGAGGCTGAGCCGGTTGATCCTGTCGTGGATTTCGACGGCGTTGAAGCGCACCACCAGCGGCATCAAGATGGCGTTGAGCGTGCCGTGATGCAGCTTGAGATCCTGCAGGCCCCCGAGCGCGTGGCTGAGCGAATGCACGGCACCCAGGCCCTTCTGGAAGGCGAGGCCACCCATGACGGCACCCATCATCATCTCGCTGCGGGCCGCTAGATCGTTGCCAGTGCGCACGGCGGTTTCGAGGTGGCGCCAGATGCGGCCGGTGCCATCGAGCGCGATTGCATCGGCCGGCGGGTTGAAGCGGGGAGAGCAGAAGGTTTCGATACAGTGGCTGAGCGCATCGAGCCCGGTGGCGGCGGTCAGCATCGGTGGCAGGCCGAGCGTGAGTTCGGGATCGCAGATGGCGCGACGGGGGATTAGGTGCGGCGAAATGATGCCGAGCTTGCGGCCATCGTCGAGCGTGAGCAGCGCCGCCCGCCCGACTTCGGCCCCGGTGCCCGCTGTGGTGGGGATGGCGATGAGGGGCGCCACCGCAGCGGTAATGCGATCGATCCCGCCATAGATCATGGCAAAGCTCTCGAGGCTCCCCTCGTGCGTGGCGAGCAGGGCCACGCCCTTGGCGAGGTCAATGGGCGAGCCGCCGCCCAGCGCCACGACGCCGTCGCAGCCTTCGGCGCGGTAGAGCGCCAGGGCAGCGCGCACCGCGCTTTCGGTCGGGTTGGGCGGCGTATCGACGAACACCGGCGTGCCGGCCGGCAACAGGGCCAGCGCCTTGTCGCTGAGGCCAGCGGCCATCACGCCGCGATCAGCTACCAGCAGCGGCCGACGCATGCCGAGTTCGGACGGTGCGGCACTCAGGCAGGCCAGACTGCCCGCGCCGAATTCGATGGCGGTGAGATAGGTGATGCGGGCCGTCGGCGACGCCCCCTTGATTGATTGATTGCTAGGAAATTCCATTGCTAGGAAATTTGTTTTTCAACCCCTCGGCTTCCTTACCGACGAAGGCCCGGGGCTGGTGGGTGCTCGGCAGCCAGCGGCGAGGACGAGTATGCGGTGGAGTGAATCAGGGAGACGAAAAGCGGACGGGTGCATGGCTGTCAAATTGAGTGCCGCGATGCCGCTTGTCTTGATGATTTGTATCCGTATTAGTAGGGCGAGACTATTTCTGAATCCCGTCATGTCACACCTCCAGCCTGAGAAAACCACGTTCATCAATCCGCTCCCCGTCAAAGACCTGCTCGTGTCTGGCAAGGAACTGGGCCTGCCGATGGTGGACTTCATCGCCGCGAATCATCGCTTCAGCGCAGGACCCATGAGCTGGCACTCACACGACGGCCACGAAATCGTCCTGCTGCTCAGTGGCAGCACTGGCTACGAGTTTCGCGGCGGGCGGAAGCTGCGGTTGCAGGGCGGCGAGATCATGGTCATGCCATCAGGCACGATGCATCGAGGGCAGAAGGATGTGCGCCAGCCTTCCACGCTCTGCGCCATCGTTTTTGATCCATCGCATCAGTCGCGGCACGGCCTCTTCACCAAACGAGAGTGCGAATGGCTCGACAGGCACTTCGAGCAACGCACACCTCACCCCGTCCCCATGAACGCGGGAACGCGGCATCTGGCAAAGACGCTTCATTCCCTTATCCGCCAACACGCAGCTGGCAAAAAGACCGATGGCCTGCTCGCCGCTCTGCGCGTGACCGTAGCGTCGATCATTCTTGAAACCGCGCGCCATCACGAGCAATCCAGGCCCGCCACGCAACTCAGCATGGCCGCCCATCTCATCGACCACATGGAGCGCCACCTTGCCGAGCCGATCTCCATGGACGCCCTCGCAAGTCAAGCCCGTATCAGCCGTGCGCGACTTTTCGCCAACTTCAAACGCGAAACCGGCATGAGCCCCAACGACTGGCTGCAACGCCGCCGCATCAAAGCCGCCACCGACCTGCTCCGCACCACGAACCGCAAGCTCGAAGACATCGCCGCCGCCTGTGGTTTCACCTCGGCCCCGTATTTCTGTCACGTCTTCCGCAAATACACCGGAACAACGCCCGGCGAGCATCGGCAGAAGGCGTGATCCTTCCCATCGTAAAACTCAGCCAACTGTTAAGCTGGTAGATCGCCGATTCACCCCCAGGAGAAGGCAAAGGCCACCAGCGCTTCCAGTTTGCAGGAATCGGCACAGCTTAGTGCCTGATTTCACATAACCCAACGCCTCAGCGTCTCAGCGCATTGATCAGCTCATCAATCTTATCGAGCACGTTTTGCATCTGGTTCTGGTCGTAGCTGCTAGCAGCACCTTGGCCGAGCGTGCTCACGCCTTTGGTGTTGTTGCTCGTTTGGGCCAAGGCATTGGCAGTGGCGTTGTTGAGGGCGTTGATCATCGCTCGCTGCTGTATGTCGGCGTTGAGCGTGGTGAGCTGGCCGCCCATCTCGGCGCTACAGGCGGGAGCGGAACGGCACGCTCTTCACCAGGGCGATGAGGAGCGGCTCGCTCCTGTAGTCGCTGTCGCGCAGCACTTTTTCCAGCCGCAACAACGTAGGCTGGTCATGCATTTCAACGCTGCGACCGGTGGCGTAGCCGAGCATCCGCGTGCAAAGCGAGCGGACGAAGAGCGCCTTGTCCTCCAGCAGCAGGCGGCGGAACTCGGCAGGTGTGGCGAAGTTGCGGCCACCGGTCATCGTGCCGGTGGCATCAATCGGCTTGCCGTTGTCGATGTCGCGCCACTTGCCGATGACATCGAAGTTCTCCAGCGCGAAGCCCGGTGGATCGAGTCGAGCGTGACAGCCTGCGCACACGGGCTTGTTGCGATGGGCCTCCAGGCGTTGGCGCAACGTGGTCGCCTTGGCAGCCTTTTTATCCTCCGGCAGCTGGCCCACATTTGGCGGCGGTGGAGGTGGTGGCGTGCCGAGCAGCTGCTCCAGGATCCACTTCCCACGCAGCACCGGGCTCGTGCGCTGCGGATACGAGGTATAGGCTAAGATGGCTGCCATGCTGGTGATGCCGCCGCGCCGGTTGTTGGGCAGCTTTACCTGCCGCATGTCCTTGCCCTTCACGCCGGGCACCTCATACACCTTCGCCAGGTGTTCATTGAGAAAGGTGTAGTCACTGTCCAGAAAGTCGAGCACGCGGCCGTTTTTGCGCAGCAACTGATCGGAGAAGGCGAAGATCTCGTCATACATCGCCTGGCGCAGCTCTCCATTGAAGTCGGGCGCATGACGGCGGTCCGGATCCACACTGTTAAAGACCTCGCTGAAGCGCAGCCACTGGCCGGCAAAGTCCTTCGTGAAAGCCTGCGCCTTGCTGTCGGCCAGCATGCGGCGCACCTGCGCCTCCAGCACGGCATCGTCTTGCAGCTTATCCTCACCCGCGAGCTTCAGCAGCTCATCGTCCGGCATCGATGACCACAGCAGATACGAAAGACGCGAGGCCATCTGGAATGAATCCAACCGACGTGGCTCCTTAGCGTTCGCGTGCGGTGCATCTTCGATGAAGAGGAACTTCGGCGTAACCAGCGCCGCCTTGAACATCGTCTTCATGGCCTCGTCCCAGTTCGGCTGGCGCTGCCAGGTCTGACGGAACACGCCGAGCAGCGCCTGCACATCATCCTCGGTCGGCGGGCGACGATACGCCCTCAGCAGGAAGGGGCGCAGTGCCAGCTCCGCGCCCTTGTCCGGCGGCAGATTGTCGCTGGTGACTGGCGCGAGCAATCGTGTGCGAAGCTCCCGGCGTTCCCACACTTCCTTGATCGCGATGCCTGCGGCATCGAGATGTTTTTCGATCAGCAGTGGTGACAGCATGAGCGTGTCCGCGCTGTTCGCAAAGCCTTCGCCACCCGCGCCATCCGCAGGAAACCCATCGCCCGGACGCTTCGCAATGCCGAGCAGATCGCGCAAGGTGTTGCCATACTCCTCACGGTTCAGGCGGCGCGACCTCGCGGGGCCTGGCTGTGTGGCGGGCATGGCGAGCACAGCCTCTTCATTGTGCTGAATCCAGCGCAGCATCGTGTCGCGCTGCGCGGGATCGAGTGACGGCTTGGGCTTCGGCGGCATGGTGCCCGCACGCAGTTGCTCGCGCACCTTGTCCCACAGGCGGATGTCATGCCGCAGCGCACCTGGCTTGAGCAGCAAATCGAAGTCCACATCACCCTTCTTCATCTCGGCATCGTGGCAGTCCATGCAGCGGTCCTGCATAATGAGCAGCAGTTCCTTTTCAAAGGCTAGGCTCGCCTCGTCAACCAGCGCGGCAGCAACGGCAGAGGCCGAAAACAGCGCCAGCAGTAGAATCGTGAGTCGTTGAAAATGGAAATTGGCTTTCATGAATAAACTGTCTCTAAAGGAATGGCGGGAGCCACGCACTTTGATTGGAAAGAATGACCTGTTGCATGGACGGCAGCTTTAACGATGCGAAGCAGGCACCGCATGTGAAGCACCCCATCACCGTGCTCGCCACGCATCTGGCGAAGCTGCTGGGCTGGTGACGGATTACACCAGGCCCTTCAGAGGTCCGGTGCTGTCGCCAAAGCGCTCCGCTTTCGCGCCGCCGAGCTGCAGCATCGAGAGGAACAGATTGCACATCGGCGTGTCCGCGCTGCTCACGAGGTGACGTCCACCCGCGAGCCCGCCGCCGTGGCCGGCAAGCACGAGCGGCAGGTTCTTCGGGCTATGGGCGTTTCCGTCTCTCATGCTGGAACCAAAAAGCAGCAGCGTGTGATCCAGCAGCGTGCCTTCGCCCTCCTTGATGGACTTCATGCGATCCACCAGATGCGCGAACTGCTCCACATGCCAGGTGTTGATCTTCTGGTATTCCTCAAGCTTCTCCGCCTTGTTCTCATGGTGCGAGCACTCGTGATGGCCGTGCTTCACGCCGTCGAGGAAGGTGAAGTTCTTGCCGCTCACGGCCCAGCCAAACATGAAGGTGCTCACGCGCGTGCTGTCGCTCCAGAAGGCGAGCGTCATCAGTTCCATCATCAGGCGCGAGTGCTCGGTGTGATCCAGCCGCAGCCAGCCGCCGGGGTCCTTCTGCTGCGCCATGGCGGCTTTGATGCGCTCATCCAGCTTCGTGATCGCATCCTTTGCCAGCGGGTCCAGGTTCTCACCACTGGCGACACGTGCGATGTCTGCCTCGATGCGTTGCTCCACACTGCGGATGCTCTCCAGGTATTCGTCCAGCCGACGCTGATCATCGCTGCCAACGCGGCCACGCAGGGCTTTCGCATCGGCCAGCACCAGATCGAGCACGCTCTTGTTTTCCAGGGCCGATGCCTTGCGCTGATCCGCAGTCTCACGGAAGAGGCGGTCGAACACCGAGCGCGGATTGATCTCTGGCGGCAGCGGCGAGGTGGGCGTGCGCCACGCGATGTGCGAGCCGTAGAGCATCGTGTAGTTCACATTGAAATCCACGCCTGTCATCACGGGCTCCGTGCCCAACTCGAGGGAAGGGAAACGCGAGAGCCCGCCCGCCTGCTGAGCGAAGACCTGATCCATGCTCACGCCGCAACGCAGGTTCTTCCCCGTCGTCTTTTCAATCGTGGTGCCGGTAAGCCAGTTCGCCGTCTTCGCGTAATGACCATCACCGCCCTGGCAATTCGCATGGCCTAGCTGCGTGAGCACATTCACATGCTCGCGATGCCGTTCCAGCGGTTGCAGCACGGGAGAGAACTTGAAGCCTGAGCCCTCGCCCTCGGGCGTCCAGCAGTCCTGACGCACACCGTTCGGCATGAAGACCACGCCGAGACGTGTCGGGAACGCCTTGCCCTGCGCGGCACGCGCGCTTGGCATCATAGCATCGAGAAACGGCAGCGCGATGGTGGCTCCGAGACCGCGCAAGGCGGCTCGGCGCGACATCGGCTCGCGGGGGATCGAAATGTAGCTCATCAGGTTATGGGGGGATTCAAAATTACGCCAGTCCCGCCGGAATCCTTGTGGAAACTATGACTGCCAGCAAAGCAGCTATGTAAGTAGGCCATGGCACTTTAGCCTTGGCCTGAGGACCCAGCAGCGCGGCTGAAGAATGGAGATAGGTTTTCATTAATAGACTGCCTCTAAAGAAACGTCGGGAACCGTGCTCTCTGAATTGAAAGAATGACCTGATGCATGTAGATCCTGACATAGGCGACGAAAGTGATCCAAGCCTTAGCGCAACTCTTGAAGCCGACGCGGCAATCGCTCGCGGATGCGCTCGGCGTAGTCGTGGGCGTCTTGGCTGCCCGGCGTGGTGGGCATCTCTTGTCATGCGAGGATCTTGTGGATCACCGCGCCATGCACATCCGTGAGGCGGAAGTCGCGGCCGCTATAGCGGTAGGTGAATTTTTCGTGGTCGATCCCCAACTGGTGCAGGATGGTCGCGTGAATGTCGTGGACGCTAACGCGGTCCTGGACGGCTTTGAATCCGAACTCATCGGTGGCTCCGTAAGCCATGCCGCCCTTGATGCCGCCGCCGGCCATCCACATGGTGTAGCCGAAGGGATTGTGATCGCGGCCGTTGCCGCCTTCGGACACGGGCGTGCGGCCGAATTCACCGCCCCAAATGACGAGTGTGTCGTCGAGCAGTCCGCGTTGTTTCAGGTCGGTGATGAGTGCGTAGGTGGCCTGATCGATGTTGCGTGCTTCCACTGGCAGTGCCTTGGCAATGTTGCCGTGGTGATCCCATGGCTGCCCCCCGTCGTAGTAGAGATGCACGTAACGAACGCCACTTTCGACGAGCCGACGTGCGAGAAGGCAGCCTTTGGCGAACTTGCCCGGACCATAGGCGGCGAGGATTTCCGGGCTTTCGTGATCGAGATCAAAGATGCCGCCCACCTGCGTCTGCATCCGGTAGGCGGTCTGCATGGTCTTTGTGCGCGCGGCGAAGGCGGGGTCAAATCCGAAGCTTTGATCGAGGGCACCATTGGCTGCCGTCACGAGCTCGAGTTGGTCGAGTTGCATTCGCGGATCGCCCTGGGTGCGCTGCGCGTTCGGCACCATGTCGGTGAGCTTATTCTGCGAATGATCAATGTGCGTGCCGCCATACTGGCCGGGCAGAAATCCGCTGCGC